>NZ_JAUHJM010000005.1:0-439092 GCF_032381235.1 Bradyrhizobium sp. SZCCHNR1053 | reverse complement strand
CGGCGCTCGGCTATCGATCGCCTATTGAGTTCGAAGCCGCGTTCGCGCAAAACAAGGCACGATAGTCGTCGTGGCAACCCCACAGAAATTATCGTGTCTCACTTAAGGGGGGCAGTCCAGCACTGTCACCGTAACCGCTGTCACCGTAACCGCCGTAGCCGGCGTAACCGGGCATCTTGCGCGGCGGATGGGCTTGGCCGGTCCGCGGTGCCCCGGTCTTCCATGCTTGCTGTAATCGAATAAATTAGCATTGACTAATTGATTAGCGGTTGCTATTTGAATTCCCATGATCGAAGCTGAGATTGTCACCACCGTCATGCGTGCGTTGGCCGACCCCACCCGGCGCGCGGTGTTCGAGCGCATCGTCAATTCCGACGAGATCACCGTCGTTGAGCTGACCCGCGGCAGCACGGTCACGCAGGGCGCCATCTCGCAGCATCTGAAAACCCTGAAACAGGCCGGCCTGGTCTGCGAGCGCCCCGAGGGGCGCAATGTGTTTTATCGCGCCGAGCCGCGCGGCCTGGAGCCGCTGGCCGACTGGATGAGCCATTACGGCGTGTTCTGGCGCGACCGTTTCGCCAAGCTGAAAAACCTGCTGAAGGACATCGATCCATGAACCAAGCCGTGAATGCGGACACGCAGGCCATTGTGGTCGAGGACACCTTCCCTCATGCGCCCGAGGTCATCTGGAGAGCCCTGACCAGCGGCGAACTGATCGGTCGCTGGCTGATGGCGCCGAAGGGATTTGAGGCCGTCGTCGGCACTCGGTTCACCTTTCAGACCACACCGGCGGGCGAATGGGATGGCACCATTCATTGCGAGGTGCTGGAGGTCGTGCCGAACGAGCGGCTGTCCTACGCGTGGAAGGGCGGCCACGACAGCAATGTCGGCTACGGCGCGAAGCTGGAGACGGTGGTCACCTTCAGTCTTTCCAAGGCGGACACGGGCACGCGCCTTCGCCTGGTGCATTCCGGCTTCGTAATTCCAACCAACGACACCGCCTATCGCAAGATGAGCGAAGGCTGGAAGAAGGTCGTCGCCAATCTCGACCGGATCGCCGGCGAAGAGGCGTCGTCGAAACAGCTGCACTGATGCCAAAGGAGAACGGTATGACCCAGTCCTATGCCGGCGGCTGCGCCTGTGGCGCGGTTCGCTACGAGATCTCGGGCGAGCCCGCAATCATGCTGGACTGCCAGTGCCGGCAATGTCAGCGCGACAGCGGCACCGGGCATCAATCGCACCTCACCTTCGTCGCGGCGGAGGTGAAGATCGACGGCGAGGTCTCGCATTGGCAGAGCGTCGGCGACGGCGGCACCGTCAAGCGACGCGCGTTCTGCCCGACCTGCGGCTCGCACGTTCACCTGACATTTCCCGCGATGCCCGATGTGTTCATCGTTCCGCCGGCGAGCCTCGACGATCCCAGCCGCTACAAGCCGCAACTGGTGTCGTGGACTGCGGCGGGACAGGCCTGGGATCACCTCGATCCGGCGCTGCCGAAATTCGAGAAGATGCCGCCCAGGTGAGTTCGGTCGTTGGGCGTAGGAGGGTTGACTATCGACATTGTAGACCGCCCGTGTCTTCGTCCGCGAAGGCCGACGATCCAGTGCGCGGTGACGTCTCGGTCCAATATCTTCTGCTGCGGAGTACTGGATGCTCCGCTTTCGCGGAGCATGACAGCCGTGGAGATCGTGATATCTCGACCCAGCACCCGCCGCCGATCTAGAAAATCGGTCGTCGATTCACCAGAACCTGAGCCGTGCCACCGGGTTGTACTCGGCTGCAGTTGAGCTCTAGGATCGCAAGATCATCCCCCACTGGCGGTACGATGTCGCGATTTCTGAATTGGTTCTTCCGAAATCGCGCGACCGGCGAGATCACGATCGCCCAGATGCCGAACCCCGCTCTGTGGATCGTGCTGGTGGGCAGCCTCGTGGGCTGGGTTTGGCATCCGCCGGGTCAGGCAGGCGCCAATCTGGATTGTCTCGTCAAAGCCAGTCTCTTCGTCTGGGCGTTCGACGAACTCCTGCGCGGCGTCAATCCCTGGCGGCGCTGCCTCGGCGCAGCCGTGCTGGCGTATGTGATCGCGACCGCGGTTTAGTGGACATCAGCGCGTTGGCCACGTGATGATGTGCCCGCTTGACATGCATCAACGGATGACGATGGCTACCGACCGATGGTCGGTGGGATGTCATCCGATGTGGAAGATTCAGGCGTGAGACGTCTCGCACGTTCGATGCGGGCCTTTGGTGCAGGAGCCGCAGCCCGATGAGTTCGGCCGTCACCAACGACGGGGGCCCCGCCGCGCCTCCTGATCGGTCCGGCGCCACCCCGGTGTTCCGCGCCCGCAAGCTCTCGAAGACCTATCGGATGGGCGAGGTCGAGGTGCATGCGCTGCGCGACGTCGACCTCGACATCTACGAAGGCGAGCTCGTGGTGCTGCTCGGGCCGTCGGGGTCGGGCAAGTCGACCTTGCTCAACATTCTCGGCGGGCTGGACAGCCCGACCTCGGGCGAGGCGCAGTGGCGCGATCATCAACTGGTCGGCGCCGGCGATGCCGAGCTGACGCGCTACCGGCGAGAGCATGTCGGCTTCGTGTTTCAGTTCTACAACCTGATCCCGAGCCTCACGGTCCTCGAGAACGTCGCGCTGGTCACGGAGATCGCCGACAAGCCGCTCGATCCGCTCGAGGTGCTCAAGCTCGTCGGCCTCGAGCGGCGGATCGACCACTTTCCCTCGCAGCTGTCCGGCGGCGAGCAGCAGCGCGTCGCGGTGGCCCGCGCCATGGTCAAGGCGCCCGACGTGCTGTTGTGCGACGAGCCGACCGGCGCGCTGGATTATGAGACGGGGAAGGTCGTGCTCGCCGCGATCGCCCGCGCCAACGCGCAGCTCGGGACGACCACGATCATCATCACGCACAATGCGGCGATCGCCGGCATGGCCGATCGCGTGCTGCGGCTCGGCGGCGGGCGCATCGTCGGCGAGATGCGCAATGCGCGGCGCCTCTCGGCCGATGAGGTGCGCTGGTGAGCCTGCTGGACCGCAAGCTGTGGCGCGACATCGGCGCGATGCGCGGACAGGTGGTCACGATCGCGCTGCTGGTGGCGGCTGGTGTCGCCGTGTTCGTCGGCTCGGTCTCGACCTATTTGTCCCTGCGCGGCGGCTGCGAGCAGTTCTATGCCGACGGCCGGTTTCCGCAGATCTTCGTCACGCTGAAGCGGGCGCCGCTCGCGCTGGTGCCGCGGCTCAATTCCATTCCTGGCGTGGTCGCGGTCGAGCCGCGCATCGTGCGCGAGGTCATCGTCGATTGGCCTGCTGTCTCGCAACCGGTCTCGGCCCGCCTGGTGTCGCTGACCCATGCCGGCGACGAGCCCCTGGCGCGGTTGCATCTGCGCCGCGGCACGGCACCCGAGCCGGGCGCCGCGCGCAGCGCCGCGGTCAACGAGGCGTTTGCCGACGCCAACGGCGTCAGGCCGGGCGGCGAGATCCGCGTGCTGCTCAATGGCCGGGTGCAGGGCTTCCGGATCTCCGGCATCGCCCTGTCGCCGGAATATGTCTACGCGGTGAAGCCTGGATTGCCGATTCCCGACGATCGCCTCTATGCCATTCTGTGGGTCGACCGGAGCGCGGCCGAGGCTGCCTTCGACATGAAGGGCGCATTCAACGACGCCGTGATCGCGCTCGCCCCGGGCGTCGATCCCAAGCCCGTCATCGAGGAGCTCGACCGGCTGCTCGAGCCCTATGGGTCGATCGGCGCGATCGCGCGGCGGGACCAGCCGTCGAACCGCTTTCTCGAGGACGAGCTGAACCAGCAGAAGGTGATGTCGATCACCATTCCCATCATCTTCTTCGGTGTCGCCACATTCCTGCTCAACGGCGCGCTCGGGCGGCTGGTCGCCGCGCAGCGCGAGCAGATTGCGGCGCTGAAGGCGCTCGGCTTTCCGACGCTGCTGCTCACCTTGCACTATCTCAAGCTGATGCTGGTCATCGTGCTGATCGGATCGGCGCTCGGCATCGCCGGCGGCTTCGGCTTTGGCCATGCCATGATTGCGAGCTATCAGGGGTTCTTCCGTCTGCCCGAGCTGCCATTCCGGCTGGCGCCATGGGCGGCGGTCGCCGGCGTCGCGATCAGCGTCGCGGCCGGCGCGTTCGGGGTCATCACGGCGCTTCAGGAGGTCGTCGGCCTTGCGCCGGCGGAAGCCATGCGGCCCGCGATGCCGCTGGCGTTCCGCCGCTCCTGGATCGAGCGCATCGTGCCGGGCAGGGCGTTTGGCGCGCGGCGGATGATGATGCTGCGCAACGTCGCGGGGCGGCCGTTCCGCTCGCTGTTCACCATCATCGGCATCGCGTTCGCGGTGCCGATGATGGTGCTCGGGATCTTCTGGCGCGATGCGATCGGCGACATGATCGAGCTGCAGTTCAACCTGGTCGAGCGCGGCAACGCCATGATCACCTTTGTCCATCCGGTCGACCGTGCAGTCCTGCGTGATCTGGCGCGCCAGCCCGGCGTGCTCGCGGTCGAAGGTCAGCGCATCGTTCCGGTGCGCCTGCGCGCCGGGCATCAGAGCTACCTGACCTCGGTGATCGGGCTGGCCGCGACGGACCAACTGCGCCGGCCGCACGATTCCGCGCGCCGTCCGATCGTGGCGGCGCCCGATGGCATCACGCTGACCCGGCGCCTTGCGGAGCGCCTGGCGCTGAGCGCAGGGCAGATCGTCACGGTGGAGGCGATGGAAGGCCGTCGCCGGCGGCGCGACGTTCCGGTCAGCGCCATCGTCGACGAGGCGGTCGGCATGGCGTCCTACATGGATATCGACACGCTCAATCGCTTCACCGGCGAAGGCGCGGCGGTCTCGGCGGCGAGCCTCCATGTCGAGCCGGCGGCGCTGGCTGCGCTCGGTGCGAGCTTCAAGACCATGCCGGCGATCGAATCGGTGACCATGAAGGCCTATGTCATCGCATCGTTCATGGAGAAGATCGCGGGCCTCGTGTTCGTCGTCGCCGGCATCCTGACCGGCTTCGCCGCGATCATCACCGTGGGCGTGGTCTACAACAGCGCACGCATCAGCCTGCAGGAGCGCGCCTGGGAGCTCGCCAGCCTGCGGGTGCTCGGCTTCACCCGCAGCGAGGTCGCGGGCATCCTGTTCGGCGAGTTTGCGCTTGACATCGCGGTCGGGATTCCGCTCGGCCTGTTGCTGTCGCGCGGCGTCATTGCGCTGATCGCGCACCTGCATTCCAGCGAAAGCTTCCAGATTCCGGGCGTGATCGCGCTGCAGACCTACCTGATCGCCACCGCGGTGGTCTTGGCCAGCGCCGCGATCAGCGCCATCATCGTCCGCAGGAGGGTCGATCGGCTCGATCTGGTCGCGGCCCTCAAGACCAGGGAATGAGCATGCGTCCCGTGTTGCGCCGCCTCGGCATCGTGTCAGCGTTCCTGGCGGCCGCCGCCGTCATCGCCTGGATGGCGATGCCGGGCGCAGTTCCGGTGGAGACGGCCGTGGTGACCAAGGGGCGGTTCGTTGCCACCGTCGATGACGACGGCAAGACGCGGGTGCGCCAGCGCTACGTCGTGGCCGCGCCGCTCGCCGGCAGGCTGGGGCGCATCCGCTTCAAGGCCGGCGACCAGGTCAAGGCGGACGATGTGGTTGCCACCATCACGCCGGCGCCAGCGCCGCTGCTCGATCCGCGCGCCCGCCGCGAGACCGAGGAGCTGCTCGGCGCGGCAGAGGCCAACGTCGAGCGGGCCAAGGCGGTCGTGGCCCGAGCGCAGGCGCAGAGCGCGCAGGCAAGCGCCGATCTGGCGCGTACCACGGCCCTGGCCGCCAGCGGAGCGGCGACCGCGCAGGCGCGGGAGCGTGCCGAGCTCGCGATGCGGATCGCCGAGCGTGACCTGCGCGCAGCCGAATATGTCGACCATGCCGCCGAGCACGAGCTGAGCCAGCTCAGAGCGATGCTGGTGCGCTACGGGAGCAAGACCGATGCCGATGCGCCGGCGGATAGTTGGAGCGTGACCGCGCCGGTCGGCGGGCTTGTGCTGAAGGTGACCCAGGAAAGCGAAACGACGGTGCAGCCGGGTGCGGCATTGCTCGACCTCGGCGATCCCCACGATCTCGAAGTGGTCGTCGACGTGCTCAGCACCGATGCGGTCGAGATCCGTCCCGGCGCTGATGTCACGATCGATCGCTGGGGCGGCGCCGGCCGACTCTCTGGGCGGGTTCGCCGGGTCGAGCCGGCGGCGTTCACCAAGATATCGACGCTCGGAATCGAGGAGCAGAGGGTCAACGTGCTGATCGACATCGTCTCGCCGGCCGAGCAATGGCAGCGGCTCGGCGATGCCTATCAGCTCGATGCGCAGATCGTCGTCTTCACGCAGGAGGATGCGACCATCGTTCCGACCGGCGCGCTGTTCAAGCGCGGTGACGACTGGTCGGTGTTCGCGCTGAAGGATGGGCGCGCCGAGTTGCGCACCGTCCGGCTCATTCGGCGCTCAGGCCGGTTCGCCGCCGTGGCCGACGGCGTCGCCAGCGGCGATGTCGTGATCATCTATCCTAGCGACCGGGTGGCCGACGGCGTCAAGGTCGCGCCGCGCTGACCTGCGGCGCCGTCGGGCCCGAGGAGCGGCCGGCGATCGTCGTCAGCGCTGCGACGCCAACTCCCTGAGCCGCGCATGACGCGCCAGCGCATGCGCGATCAGACTGTCCATCAGCGCCGGCTGGGGCAGGCCGGTGGCCTCCCACATCTTCGGGTACATGCTGATGTTGGTGAAGCCCGGCAGGGTGTTCACCTCGTTGACGTAGACCTCCTCGCCGCGGACGAAGAAATCGACGCGCGCGAGACTCTCGCAGCAGAGCACGCCGAACACCTCGGTCGCCATTTTGCGGATGCGCGCGGCGAGACCCGGCTCGACCTGTGCCGGGACGTGCAGCGAGGCACCCGATGCGTCGGTGTATTTGGCCTCGTAGGAATAGAAGCCGTGGCTGTCGGCCGGCACGATCTCGCCGAGCTCGGACGCGGCGACCTTGCCGTCGGGATGCTCCAGCACCGCGCATTCGATCTCGCGCACCGGGCTGATGCAGCGCTCGATCAGGATCTTGCGGTCGAAGCGCAGCGCCAGGCGGCAGGCGGCGTCGAACTCCTCGGCACTGCGCGCCTTGGAGATGCCGACGGAGGAGCCGAGATTGGCCGGCTTGACGAACAGCTCGGATGAGCCGACGGCGTCGACCGCCGCCTCATAGGTCACCGGGGAGGGTTCCGTCATGGTGACGAACGGCACGATCGGCAGGCCGGCATCGCGGAGCAGGCGCTTGGCGACGTCCTTGTCCATCGCCGCCGCCGATCCCATCACGCGGCCGCCGACATAGGCGACATCGGCGAGCTCCAGCGCGCCCTGCACGGTGCCGTCCTCGCCGTTCGGACCGTGCAGCACCGGAAACACGACGTCGAAGGCGAGCTCGCGCGGGGCGCCGTCGCTGATGACCAGCGCGCGGCCCTGGCCGGCCGGCAGCAGCACGATCTGCGGGCCGTCAGCGGGTACGGTCAGCGCCGCGCCTGTGCCGTCATTCGCAGCGTCGGCGAGCACCCAGCGCCCGTCGGTGGTGATGCCGATCAGCGTGACGGCGTAGCGGCCGGCATCGAGCGAGCGGAAGATGTTGGCCGCCGAGGCCCGCGAGACGTCGTGCTCCGCCGAGCGCCCGCCGAACAGGATCGCCACGCGCGTCTTTGTCTCTGTCATCGTCCTCATCCAGCCTGGTCTTTGCGGTGCGCGACCGTACAGCCAGAGGGCGACGCGTGGCAATTGAGGTGTTGTGGCCGGTGTGGTGGACAAGGCGACGCCGTCATGCGGCCGCGCTCACCGCCAGCCGATCCCTCCGTCCGAGCACACCGACGTCGTCCCGCCGGCATGCATGCAGCTCCGATAGAGCGGCGGCTCGATGAAGCGGCCCGACCAGATGCCGCGGCCGGCGCGGCGGGCGGCGCGCTGATCGGCGGTGTAAACGCCGCGCGAATATTGCGGCTCCTCGACCGCGAGCCCGCGCGACACCATGAACTGGCCGAGATCCGTCGCGCCGGCGGCGCAACGCGCGACGATGCGGCCGTAGCGATCGCCGTCGACCGGCATGCAGCGCAGAACCTTGCCGCGCGTGAAGGCGTCCAGCGTGTTGGCGGCCAGCGCGCCGCAGCGATACGGCCTGCGGTCGCGGCCGCGGCAGAGCTGTGCGCTTTCGGGCGCGTCGATGCCCCACAGGCGAATCCGCTCGCCGTGAATGTCCAGTGTGTCGCCGTCCACGATGCTGACGCGGCCAGCGAGCTCAGCCGCTGCGGCGGGGAAAGCGAGGAGAAGCGGCAGAACGAGGCAGGGGAGGAAACGTCGCAAGATCGGCACCTGACGCTGAGAGGGGCGTGATCGCTCGCTGCGCGAATCGATCGCGGATCATCCCGATCTATAGCGAAGTGGAGTTGCGCGATTGTGTGGCAAGCGCAGCGACAGCAGGGGAGCGTGAATCCGCGCAGTTCGTCCAGAGAGCTTCGCGGTTCAGCGAAGGCTCGCTTTCTCTGTGCGCCCATCCTGCGTGCGGGCCGCGCGCTCGACCTCGGCGGCGAGCATGCTCAGATGCTCGGCCAGACGCGCGAACAGCTCGCGCTTGTCGCCGTCGGTGGCGAGATCACGAATGAGGGCGCATTCCGCCGCGTCGGCCCGCAGCTTGTCCGGCTGAGTCATCAACTCTGACATGTTCCGCTTCCCTGCCGCGCCGGCAAGTTTTCGAAACAACGGATCGTCATGATTGTTCCGAGTATCCACGTATTTTTCGAGCGGGTGCAGTCAGTGCCTGATCGGAGTACCTCTGCACGAATCCGAGGGGACGCGACGCTGGGTATTCGACCGCCTATCGCTCACCGGGCCACCATGTCGAGGCCGGATGCGCGGCCGAGATCTTGGTTTCGCGCAACGCCACCAGCGCGCTGCGCTTGTAGGGATGACCGCGAAGCCGCGAGCAATCCTGGCAGCGCATGTAGCGCTCGAGCTCATGGATTGGCGTCGTCTTGGCGCGCCTGATGATGTCGAGCGCGACGGTCTGATTGGTGTCGCAGCCGAGGCAGCGCACTTCGAGATAGAAATAGCCGGCGTTGAGCGCATCGCCGAGCAGCGGTGACGGCTGCGCCGGCCCCTTGTAGCCGAGCATGCGCTTATTCCAAGCGTCGCAGGCCAGACGATCCGCCTCCTTACGCGCACGCGCGGCCTGCTCCTGCGCGATGCGGATGCCGGCACCGTAGAGTCTCTCGCGCGATTTCGTCGTCATGGCCGCGATGATCGACGCTGCGGCGCTCAGCGGCAAGCCGCTAGGGTTAGCGCAGCGAGAAGCGCCGGATACAAGCTCTTTCGCGTGCAGCGTTCCGATACCGTTGTCTTTTCAGTTCGTCGGCGAGCCTGCGACGAGCTCATCGTGCAACGTCCGGCATTCGTGCTGGCGCAGACGCGACGCGGAGTGCGTGCCCGTGGCGGCGGAGCGGTGGCTTCTCCCACCGCGCGGCATGATGCGTTCCGTCTGGCGCAACAGGGGTAGCCAAACGCAACGGCGCGGCAAAAGTTCCTAAAATATTTGCGCCCCGGCGGCAGTTCCTTCAGCTTGTTCCAGCCGGCATCCGGCGATAGACCTTCCCTTCGGGGTCAATCGTGCGCGCGGGTCGGAGTTTCTCAGATTGGATCGTTCGGAGCAGACGGTGGTCGGCGACCACGTTTCTGCTCACCATGCTCGCCGTCGCGATTTCGACCGCGGGCCGGATCGGGCTGGATTATGCCGGCGCGACGCTGCCCTACGCGACCTTCTACCCGGCGGTGGTGTTCGCCGCGCTGCTCGGCGGCATTCCCGCGGCCATTTTTGCCGCCTGGCTGTCCGCCACCGTGGTGCTCGTCGGCTTCACCGATCGTCCTGATCATGCCGAGGCGATCAACCTCGTTGGATTCCTGAGCACCGCGGCGCTGATCATCTGGCTCGGGCATCTCTGTCGCGGCGCGCTCGTGGAGCTGAAGCGCAGCGAGCATGCGCGCGAATTGCTGCTCGGCGAGCTGAGGCATCGCGTGAACAATCAGCTCGCGTTGTTTCAGGCGATCGTCAGATCGAGCCTGTCGGGCGAGGATCGCGCCAAAGGGGAGGCGATCGCGCTGCGGCTCGACGCCGTCGCGCGCGCCAACAGTCTCGCCTGGTCGGACCATCGCCTGATGACCTTGCGCATGCTGCTCGACGTCGAGCTGCAGCCGTATCGCGCCTCCGGCGCCGTGACGGTAGACGGGCCGGACATGCCGTTGGGGCCGGAAGCGGTGCGCAATCTCGCGCTGGTGTTCCACGAACTCGCGACCAACGCCGTCAAATACGGCGCGCTGCGCGGTCAGGGCGGACGGCTCGAGGTCCAGATCGCGCAGGAAGGCGGTCGCGGCACCGTGGCCTGGCGCGAGCTCTGTCCGCACGCGATCGAGCCGCCTGGGAGCGAGGGATTTGGCGCGCGCATGATCCGAGCGAGCCTCGCAGCGATCGGCGGCAGCATCGAGCAGGATTTTCGCGACGAGGGTCTGGTCTGTCGGATCAGGTTCGAAGCGGCGATGTGACGGCGTGTCGGCGGTCGGTACGCGCGGTCGCGGTGATCTCCGGACTCCACCGCGGAGCATGCGCGTGTTTGCGTTGTTTGTCCGTCGCATGGAACGACGGTCGGCTTGATCGCCGGCACGAAACGCTTCACCATTCCCGGCAGAACAATGAAGCGGCGGCGCCGCAGGGGCGGGAGACATCGGATGCAATGCTACGAGCTGCAGGGGCCCGGCGGAATTGATGCGCTGGCGCTGGTCGACAAGCCCGTGCCGCAGCCGGGCAGGGGCGAGGTGCTGGTGCGGCTGACGGCAGCGAGCATCAACTACCGCGATCTCCTGACCGTGAGGGGCGGCTACGGCTCACGGCAGAAATTTCCGCTGGTGCCGCTGTCCGACGGCGCAGGCGTGGTCGAGGCGGTCGGCGATGGCGTGTCGGCGTTCGCGGCCGGCGATCGTGTCGTCGGCAGCTTCTTCGAGAGCTGGACCGGCGGCGAGCCGAGCGAAGCGAAGATGCGTGGGGCGCTCGGCGGCGGCGTCGACGGCACGTTGACCGAGTATCGTGTCTTTCCGGTGCAGGCGCTGATCAGGACGCCCGCGCATCTCAGCGATGTCGAGGCCGCGACCTTGCCCTGCGCCGGCGTCACCGCCTGGAGTGCCGTGATCAAGCTCGGCGGCATCAGGCCGGGCCACACCGTGCTGACGCAAGGCACCGGCGGCGTCTCGATCTTTGCGCTGCTGATCGCGAAAATCGCGGGCGCGCGGGTGATCGCGACGTCGTCGAGCGAGGCCAAGATCGCGCGGCTGAAGGCGCTCGGCGCCGATGTCACGCTGAACTACAAGCAGGTGCCGGACTGGGGCAAGAAGGCGCGCGAGATCACGGGGCAGGGCGTCGATCTCGTAGTCGAGGTCGGCGGCGTCGGTACCTTGAACGAGTCGATCCGCGCCACCCGGATCGGTGGCACCATCGCCTTCATTGGCGTGCTCGCCGGAGCGCCGGCCTCGGAGCTGCGGCTGCCGTTGATGGTGATGCAGCAGCAGCGGCTGCAGGGCGTCACGGTCGGCTCGGTCGACGATCTCCAGGCGCTGGCGAACGCGCTGACGCTGCATCAGGTGAAGCCGGTGGTCGATCGCGTGTTTGCGTTCGGCGAGGCGCGCGAGGCGTTCCACTACATGGCGAGTGGCGCGCATGTCGGAAAGGTGGCGATCGCGATCGGGTAAGGCGTGGTTTGGTCGATCCGCGTAGCCCGGGCGAGCGAAGAGCCCCGGGGAGACCATCCCCGCATGTCGCTGCGCTCATGCGGGCTACGAGGCCGCCCGATCCTCCATCACCACCTTGCGCGAGGGCAGCGTCATCGCGATCACACCAAGGACGACGCAGGCGAGCCCGATCCAGGCGCTCGACGCGAGGCGCTCGCCGAGGCCGGCAACGGCAATTGCAACGCCGATCGGCACGCGCAGATAGGATTGCGCGGTGGCGCCGATCGAGCCGAGCGTCTGCACCAGGCGGAAATAGATCACCATCGCGGCCGCGGTCGAGACGGTCGCGAGCGCGGCCAGCGCCAGCACCGAGCGCAGTGACGGTGCCAGCGTCCACGGACGGTCGACGACCAGCGCAAGCGGGATCAGCACCGCGGCGCCCGACAGCAGCGATCCCGCCGCCGGCAGCATAGGGTTGAGCCCCTTGAAGCTCTTTCCCATGATCGCGGCGCCAGCATAGCAGATGGTGGCGGCGACGATCGCAATCTGCGCCCACAACTCGCGGCCAAGCCCGCCCAGCGCCTCGGTGCCGACGATGAGGCAGGTGCCGGCGAGTCCGGCGGCGACGCCGACCAGCTTGCGCAGGGTGACGGGCTCGTGGTGCGTCACCAGCGCGGTCAGCAGGAAGGTGAAGATCGGCGAGGTGGCGTTGAGGATCGTCGCAAGGCCCGCCTCGACGGTGCGCTCGGCCCAGGCGATCAGCGTGAACGGCACGACGCTGTTGAGGCCGGCCTGGATCATGAAGCGACGCCATATCGTCCGGTCACGCGGCCAAGCGAGACCGCGGCTGCGGATGATCGCGGCCAGCAGCAAGCCCGCGATCAGCGTGCGTGCCGCGATCAGGGTCAGCGGCGGGATGGTCTCGACGCCGATCTTGATGAAGGTGTAGGAGGCGCCCCACAAGGTCGAGAGCAGAACCAGGAGGGCGATTTCGCGGCTGAGGTCGGAGCGGCGCTGCATGGGGGACTCGCGGCGGAGAAGGACGCCTTCTCATAGCGGCCCGGCAGCGCTCGACGTTTCGATGCGGAACGAAACGTTCCGGCTCCGAACGAAGTAGCCATTCCGGTTCGTGCGCTGCGCCCCTGGATCGCTTCGCTGGCGCTCGCGATGGCGGAGCTTGGAGGAATTCCGGTGCCCGCCACGCCCGTCATTGCGAGCGAAGCGAACAATCCAGAATGTGGGGTGGGCGAAGGCGCGACCGCGCCGCGTGAGATCGTGATGGCGCCGTGCCCACCATCTCGTTGCGAAGAATGACACGCTACGGTGGGCACGCTGCCGCCTTGCCCACCCGACGTTTTCATCAGCTCATCAGTTCGCCGGCATGCTCTTCTCGACCAGCTTCACCCAGTACGATGCGCCGGCGCTGAGGATATTGTCGTTGAAGCGATAGGCCGGGTGGTGGCACTCGTTGCCGGGGCCCATGCCGAGGAACACGAACGCGCCGGGGCGGGCTTCCAGCATGAACGCGAAGTCCTCGCCGCCCATCAGCGGAATGGCGCGGTCGTTGACACGATCAGCGCCGGCGACGTCGCGGGCGACGTCGGCGGCGAAGGCGGCCCGGGCCGGGTGGTTCATCGTCACCGGATATTTGCGCTCGTAGATCGCCTCGGCCGAGCCGCCATAGGCACGGGCGGTGGCCTCGGTGACCTCGACGATGCGCTTCTCGACGAGGTCGCGGATCTCCGGATCGAGCGTGCGGACGGTGCCGAGCATCTCGACGGTCTCGGGGATCACGTTGAAGGTGGTGCCGCCATGGATCGAGCAGATCGAGATCACCGCGGACTTCAACGGATCGACGTTGCGGGCCACGATCGACTGCAGTGCGTTGACGATCTGCGAGGCGATCAGGATGCTGTCGACGGCCCTGTGCGGGCCGGCGCCGCCATGGCCGCCCTTGCCGGTGACCTTGATGTGGATCGCATCGGCCGAGGCCAGCATCGCGCCCGGCGAGATTTCGAAATGGCCTTCGGGGACGCCCGGCATGTTGTGCATGCCATAGACCTCCTGGATGCCCCAGCGCGTCATCAGGCCGTCGTCGACCATCGCCTTGCCGCCGGCGCCGCCTTCCTCGGCCGGCTGGAAGATGACGACAGCGGTGCCGTCGAAATTGCGGGTCTCGGCGAGATATTTCGCAGCGCCCAGCAGCATCGCGGTGTGGCCGTCATGGCCGCAGGCATGCATCAGGCCCGGCGTCTTCGAGGCATAGGGAACGCCGGAGGTTTCCTCGATCGGCAACGCATCCATGTCGGCGCGCAGGCCGATGGTCCTGCCGGAGCCGGACTTGCGGCCGCGGATCACGCCGACCACGCCGGTGCGGCCGATGCCGGTCACGACCTCGTCGCAGCCGAATGCGCGCAAGCGGTCGGCGACGATGCCGGCGGTGCGATGGACTTCGTACAGCAGCTCGGGATGTTCGTGGAAATCGTGGCGCCAGGCGGCCATTTCGTCGGAGAGCGCGGCGATGCTGTTGAGGATGGGCATGAGGACCGGATGACTCGCTGAAGTGAATCGGAACGCTGCAGTGATGCGGCCAGGCCAGCCGACAGCACCGCGCAACGACCGACTATGACCCGGTCAAAAAAGCGAGGCAAGTTGCGGCCGGCCATGGCGCCATGCGCGGATGCGCGGTCACCTCTACGGACGATGCCGGGCGTTCCGGATTACGGAACGGGATTCAGGCGAGCGGGGCGGGGGCGGGCACGCGGGGGTATTTGCGCTCGGGCGGCACCTCCAGGCGGAAGGCCCGCAGCTTCGGCTCGTCCCACGCTGCCAACGGCGTGCCGCAGACGCCGCAGTCGAACCGCCCGGCAGCGCCAACGGCGGATGTCGATTCCGCGATCTCGTAGGCGGCACGGCAATGCGGACACGTCACGCTGGATATCTTCATGAGATCACGCTCCCACACATCTCGACCAGACACCTTGAACCGGATCAATGCGCTCCATGAACCGACGTCATCGCGTCCGATCGTCACGCCTCCTCGGCCTGCCACGGCGTCGGCGCCTTGGTGAAGGCGCGCCACGCCTCGCGCAACGGCTGCTCCACGCCGGCCATGGCATGCGTCTGCCAGCCGGTGATCGCGGCGGCCGCGATCGCCGCGTCGGTGGAGGTGGTGCCGAGGGTCTCGATCACGCCGGCGGTGACCGCCATGTCGTTGTAGTGGCCAAGCTGTTCCTGGAAACCGGCGAGCGTCCTGGCATATTTCTTCGCCGATTTGCTCGCACCGTAGAGCGGCAGCAGGAAGTCGATGCTGTAGCGCAGCTTCTTCAGCGCGAGACGCAGCCGGTGGCGCCGCTCGGCCGGCAGCTTCTTGAAGCGGCGGCCGCGCTTGAGCACCTTCTGGTGGCGCTCCGACAGGACGGGCCCGGCGAAATCGATCGCGGGCGCGGCGAGGCGTCGGAGATCGTCGGGGGAGACGTCGTTGCGCCAGCCGCGGGCCTCGATCCATTCGCCGAGGCCGAGCACGAAAGCGGCGCAGCGGCGCTCGGCAAGCGCGATGCGCAGCGTGCGATAGGCGAGTTCGCGCCGCCGCTCGGCGAGCGACCGGAGCGAGTCGAAGCCTGCAACCGTGGGGCACGCCTCGGCGATCTCGGGCAGCGTATCGGTCAGGAACACGTCGAGGTCGCGCGCCGCCGAGAGGCTCTGTGCCAGCCAACGCGCATCCGCCTCGAGACCGTCGAGCGTCGCCGAGGTCCCGAGCGGCCGCATCAGGTGCAACGCGGCGCGCAGGCGGCGCAGCGCTACCCGCAACTGATGCACGCCTTCCGTATCGCGTCCGTCATCTGCTGCAGGCATTGCCTGCAGCAGATGACGCAGGCTGCCGCGCAGGACGACGGCGAAGCTCTCGTCGAGAGACACCGCCGGATCGAGGCGCAGCTTGCGCGGCTTTTCGGCCCCCGGCGCTGCTCCGGCTGCGAGGTCGAAACCGCGCGCGGATTTGCTGCGGATCGAAGGTCTGATAGGTCCGTGATCGGCGATGCGCTGCGCGATCTCGTAGATGGCGGCGGGGTTGCCGCTTTTGAGCTCCAGCTCGATCTCGCTCACGATCTCACGGTGCTCGCCGGCCTTGATGACACCGCTGTCGAACGCGATCTCGATGGTCGCGCCGGGCACGTCGAGCATGCGCGCGTGACGATGCACGTCAGCCGTGAACACCGCCTCGAGCGTTGCATCGGCCAGCGCGGAGCGAAGCTCCTCCGGCAGCAGCGCGGCCGCCAGCAGCGGATCGGGCGCCAGCGAGCTGACGCTGGCCTCCCACTCTCCGCGCTTGAGCGGGTCGTCGCTGTGCTGCTCTTTCACGGTCTGCACGAAGCGCGAGCCGCTCTGGCGCACCCGCAAGGTGAAGCCGTTCTTCCACAGCATGCGCTTCGGCGTGTCGTAGTAGACCGATGTCAGATGCTTGCGCGAACCCTTGTTGCGCGCATGCGCGGTGACGACCGGTGCGTTGTTGAAGCCGGCGAGTTGATCGGGCGCGACGAGGAGCTTCAGCTCGATCTCATGGCCGGCGCCGGCCGCGGGATCCGGCAAGGACGGCGTCACGACCTCCACGCCCGGCGCCACAGCATCCCCCCGTGTGACCGCGTGATCGGCAAGGTGCTGTGCAGTCAAGCTATCGGCGGCGCCACCGGGATCGCTGCTCGCCGAGTCACCACTATCCCGCACGCCGACCGCATGGCCACCGCCGTGGATCGATGCCGTTGCGTTCGAATCGGGCATGTGTCGATTCTGTAACCGTTTAGTGACAGTCATCTCTCGTATAGCTGCAGCCGGCACAAAGGGACAGTGGCATTTCTCGCAGGCGGCTGACGATGCTCGACGCGCCTGCGCTTATCGGTCGCATTTTTTGTTGCTACTTCAATGACAAGTGCTCGCGCTTGCGGCCGGCGGGCGCTCACGAAGATATGTCCCTCGTAGCCGCGCAATGCACCGTCGCCCGGCCGCGCTGCCACAGCGGGAACTCAGATCGAGCCGGTCAGCATGAAACGCGTGGCGATGAAGACGGCGGCTGCGGCGGTCGCAATGCTCGCGGCGGCCACGAGACCGCGGCCGCGTCGCGCCAGCGCGCGGGAGCGTTCGCGCGGATCCTGCGTCGGATCGATGGGTATGCGCCGGCTGCGCCGGTGGCGCACCGCCTGCACCCAGAAGGCAAGCGCGGCGATGCCCGTTGCGACCGCAAACACGGTCGTCACGCCGGCGGCAAAGCCGAGATCGACACCGACGCTCTCCAGCATGGCCCGCAGATGCACCGCAAAGCGTGCCAGGAGAGTTGCGGCATAATCGGCGGCCGCGGCACCCGTATAGAGCAGAACCGCCGTCCACACGACCGCGGCCATCGCAATCAGGATCGACAGCAGGACTGCGAGCCCGTCGCCGGCCATGAAGCCGATCGAGGCGGCGATCAGCGCCAACGCCGGCATCACGTTGCCCATGGGGATCGGAAGGATGATGGTGACGGCCATCAGCAGCAGCGGCAGCGCGAGCAGCATCCGCGCCGGCCGGCCGGTCAGCCAGACCAGCCGGTCCTCACGCAGGCCGCGCTCGGCAAAGCCCGCCCAATCGAGTCCGGCGCGGATCACCTTGCGCAGCAGCCGCTGCGGCACCGGCCGGCGGCGCAGCGGCTCGGGCAGCCATAGCCGCTCGGCGCCGAGCAGGATCTGCAGTGCGACGAGAGCCACCAAGGTGCCGAACACCATGCCGAACGGGCCGGGCAATGGGATCAACGCCGGCAAGGTCAGCAGCAGCAACGTCAGGCCGAGACCTTCCGACTCCAGCCGGTCGAACAATTCGCCGATGGACGGCTCCTCGGACCGCACCGTGCGGGCGATCGCGAGCAGCCGGCGGCTGATCGGCCCGTTGTGACGGCGCGGCGCCGACGAGTCCTCATCGTTGGATGCGACATCATTCATCACCACGCGGCAACCTCATGTCCTCTGGCCTGCGTCACTTCATCAGCTCGACGGCAGGCCGCGTCTTCCACAGCGAATAGGCGATACCCGCGCCGAGCAGACCGAAGGTGATGCCGAGCGAGAGGGCGGGCGGAAACTTCTCGAGCCCGAGCAGGTCGGCAAGGAAGATCTTCGAGCCGATGAAGATCAGCACTGCCGCCAGCGCCAGCTTCAAATACTGGAAGCGATCGACCATCGCGGCAAGCGCGAAATAGAGCGCGCGCAGGCCGAGGATCGCGAAGATGTTCGAGGTGTAGACCACGAACGGGTCGGTCGAGATCGCGAAGATCGCGGGCACGGAGTCGACGGCGAAGACGACGTCGGCGAACTCGATCAGGATCAGCGCCAGGAACAGCGGCGTCATGAACCAGGTCGGCCTGCCGCTTGCATCCGGCTGGCGAACGAAGAAACGCTCCTCGTGCAGGCGGTCGGTGACGTCGAAGCGACGGCGCACCCAGGCCAGTGCCGGGTTGGAGCCGATGTCGTGCGGCTTGTCCTTGAACACCAGCATCTTGATGCCGGTCGCGACCAGGAACAGCGCGAACAGATAGAGCACCCAACTCGCCTGGGCGACGATCACGGCGCCAAGGCCGATCATGATCGCGCGCAGCACGATGACGCCGACGATGCCCCAGAACAGCACGCGGTGCTGATAGGCGCGCGGGATCGAAAAGTAGCTGAAGATCATGGCGATGACGAAGACGTTGTCCATCGCCAGCGCCTTCTCGATCGTGAACGCGGTGAGATAGGCGGTGCCGGCCTCGCCGCCGAGCTGCCACCATACCCAGCCGCCGAAGGCCAGGGCGAGCATGATGTAGGTGGCGCTCATGACGAGGCTCTCGCGCACCGAGATCTCGCGCGTCTTGCGATGGAGGACGCCGAGATCGAAGACGAGGAGGGCGAGCACGATTGCGAGGAAGGCGAGCCACATCCAGACGGGCTTGCCGGCAAACGCGATGAGCAGGAATTCCACGACGGGTCCTCTTATCTAGCCGGTGAAATTGATGTCAGGTCCGACATCGTGAGCGCACCGGCAGCTTCACCAGAGGGGCCCGGACCAGGGGTAGGGAACGGACGTATGTGTGTCCCGATCGGTTTTCAAGAGCCAGCCCCTTGCGTCTACGTTCAGCAAGATGAACGTGGAGGTGCGACAGAGTGTCTGCTGCCGCGGCAGCCGTCTTGCGGGCGTGCGGCTGCAAACTAATTCCAGAGGGCCGGAGATCCGGGCCCCTCTGATAGTCCATGCGACTATGATGTCGGACTCTCTTTCATGACCGATGCCGCTGGCAGTGATCCCGCTGGCGGTATTGCGCGCTTCGGAGCGCTCCTGAGGAGTTTGACCAGATGCGGCCACACGCGTCGCTTGTTGCTATCAGCCCTTGCGGCTCTCGCCCCAGACATCACCAGCCCAACAATCACTCCCCCGCTCATACCTCCCGCAATCCCTCGGATGGCGGCCGTGATCGTGATGGAACCGGAGCGCGTGCTCGTCACTTTGTATGGAACCGGTGCGCTGATGCGCACGGGCATCTCGTGTACGGGAGACAATCGTGACCACGGGGGGTGACCAGATATCGATCGCGAAGGCGCCGCCGTCGCGCTCGGCCGTCGCAACGCGCCGTCTCTTGATGATCATCAACCGCGGCAGCCGCTCCGGCGGCGAGGCCGCGGGCATTGCCGTGTCGCGGCTGAGTGCGGCCGGCTATGATCTCGTGATCTCGGCGCCGCATAGTCCGCGCGAGGTGGCGCCGTGGATCGAAGCCCATGCCGACGATGCGGAGGCGGTCGTCGTCGCCGGGGGGGACGGCAGCCTGAACGCGGCTGCGCCCGCACTGGTCAGGACCGGCCTGCCGCTCGGCATTATTCCAGCCGGCACCGCCAATGACCTTGCCCGCACGCTCGGCCTGCCTGATGACATGGAGGCCGCGGTCGACGTGATCGCCGCCGGCCACCGCCGCCAGATCGATCTCGGCGAGGTCAATGGTCATCCATTCTTCAACGTCGCAAGCCTCGGCTTGAGCGCCGAGCTCGCGCGTCAGTTGACCAAGGAGACCAAGCGCCGGTTCGGCCGGCTCGGCTACGCGATCACGGCGCTCAAGGTGCTCACCAATGCGCGGCCGTTCCGGGCCATGATCGTGTCGTCCGACGGCGCGGCGCGCGTCAAGACCTTGCAGATCGCGGTCGGCAACGGCCGCTATTACGGTGGCGGCATGGCCGTCCAGGACAGCGCGGAGATCGACGATTCCCATCTGGATCTCTATTCGCTGGAGATCGGCCGCGTCTGGAAGCTGCTGGCGATGGCCTATGACTTCCGCAAGGGCCGCCACGGGCTGTGGCAGGAGGTGCGGGCCACGCGCGACACATCCTTCGAGATCCGCACGCGGCGTCCGCGTCCGATCAATGCCGATGGAGAGCTCGTCACCTTCACGCCGGCGCGCTTCGGCGTGCTGCCGCGCGCCGTCTCCGTATTCGTCCCCAAGGCCGAAGGGCAGGGCCGCACCTGACGCGATGGCGCTTGATCCGCCGTTTGCGGCCGCTCGTTTTCGACTGATCACCCGATTGAGAGACCCATGACCAAGCAGACCCGCTTCAATTTCTGGTACGCGATCGTCGCGATCTTCGTCGCGATGATGATCCACAATGCGTGGACGAGCTATCGCCAGGTCGCCGTCATTCCCTACAGTCAATTCCAGGATCTCCTGTCCGCCGGCAAGGTGAAGGAGGTCGGCGTCTCCGAGAACTATCTGGAAGGCACGCTGAAGGAGCCGCTGCCCAGCGGCCAGTCGCGCTTCGCGACGACGCGCGTCGACCAGGAGTTCGCCAAGGAGCTCGGCAAGGCGAACGTGACGTTCACCGGCCGCGTCGAGAGCAACATCCTCGGCGACATTCTCTCGCTGGTGATGCCGATCGCGCTGTTCTTCGGCGTCTGGTACTGGCTGTCGCGCCGGATGATGGGCGGTGCCGGCGGGCTCGGTGGCGGGCTGATGCAGATCGGCAAGAGCAAGGCCAAGGTCTACGTCGAATCCAACACCGGCGTCCGCTTCGACGACGTCGCCGGCGTCGACGAGGCCAAGGACGAGCTGCGCGAGATCGTCTCGTTCCTGAAGGATCCGAAATCCTATGGCCGTCTCGGCGGCCGCATGCCGAAGGGCGTGCTGCTGGTCGGCCCGCCCGGCACCGGCAAGACGCTGCTCGCCAAGGCGGTGGCCGGCGAGGCCGGCGTGCCGTTCTTCTCGATCTCCGGCTCGGAGTTCGTCGAAATGTTCGTCGGCGTCGGTGCGGCGCGCGTGCGCGACCTGTTCGAGCAGGCCCGCGCCAAGGCGCCCGCCATCATCTTCATCGACGAGCTCGATGCGCTCGGCCGCGCCCGCGGCATGGGCCCGTTCGCCGGCGGCCATGACGAGAAGGAGCAGACGCTCAACCAGCTGCTGGTCGAGCTCGACGGCTTCGATTCCTCGACGGGTCTGGTGCTGCTGGCGGCGACCAACCGGCCCGAGATTCTCGATCCGGCGCTGCTGCGCGCCGGCCGCTTCGACCGCCAGGTGCTGGTCGACCGGCCCGACAAGCCGGGCCGCATCCAGATCCTGCAGGTGCATCTGAAGAAGGCCAAGCTCGCCGCCGACGTCGATCCGGAGAAGGTGGCGGCGCTGACGCCGGGCTTCACCGGCGCCGATCTCGCCAACCTCGTCAACGAGGCGACCTTGCTGGCAACGCGGCGCGGCGGCGACGAGGTCAGGCTCGACGACTTCAACAACGCCATCGAGCGCATCGTCGCCGGCCTGGAGAAGCGCAACCGGCTGCTCAACCCGAAGGAGCGCGAGATCGTCGCCTATCACGAGATGGGGCATGCGATCGTTGCGATGAGTCTGCCGGGCACCGATCCCGTGCACAAGGTCTCGATCATTCCGCGCGGCGTCGGCGCGCTCGGCTATACCATCCAGCGTCCGACCGAAGATCGCTTCCTGATGACGCGCGAGGAGCTGGAGAACAAGATGGCGGTGCTGCTCGGCGGCCGCGCCGCGGAGCTCGTGGTCTATGGCCATCTGTCGACCGGCGCAGCCGACGATCTGCGACGCGTCACCGACATCGCGCGCTCGATGGTGACGCGCTACGGCATGTCGGAGCAGTTGGGCTCGGTCGCCTATGAGCGCGACAACCAGTCGTTCCTGGCGCCGGGCAGCTCGCGCAGCGCCGACTATGGCGAGGCCGCGGGCGATGCGATCGACGCCGAGGTGCGGGCGATCGTGACATCAGCGTTGGAGCGCACCCGCAAGCTGCTGCAGGACAAGCGCGACGTGCTGGAGCGCGCCGCGCGCCGCCTGCTGGTCAAGGAGACGCTCGACGAGACCGAGCTGGCCTCGCTGATGAAACAGGACCAGCGCGCCGGCGATCTGGTTGCGGCGGCGAAGCCGATGTAGTTGGTGCTGTGTAGGGTGGGCAAAGGCGCAGCCGTGCTCATTCTACGAGCGAGATCGTGAAGGCGCCGTGCCCACCATCTGATCGCTTGCTCCGCCGCACGACGGTGGGCACGCTGCCGCCTGACGGCGACTGCTTTGCCCACCCTACGAAGGCGCAGCGCATTGACCTCGTAGCCCGGATGAGCGGAGCGATATCCGGGGTCTCCAACGCTGCCTGCGATGAACCCGGATGTCGCTGCGCTCATCCGGGCTACGAGGTTACCGTCGCGGCCACATCCGGGCCAATGTCTCGTCCTTCTTGACGAACTCATGCCAGAGCGTGGCGGCGATGTGCAGGCCGACGACGAGATAGACCACATAGGCCAGCGCGTCGTGCGTGATCTCGCCGGCCTGCGCGATCGTCTTGTCGCCGGCGAACAGGCGCGGCCAGCTGAACGTCCAGAAGTAGCGCAGCGAGTAGCCGCCGGCCGACGAGAACATGTAGCCGGTGACGGGCATGACCAGAAGCAGCGCATAGAGCGTCCAATGATTGAGCTGCGACAGCGCGCGGACGATCGGGCCGAAGGCGGCCGGAGCTGCCGGGGCCGTCGTGCGAGCCCGCACGATCAGACGGAGAATGGCGAGCAGAAACAGCGTGACGCCGAGCGACTTGTGGATTTCCAGCAACTCGCGCCGCGGCGATGTCCCGGCCGGCTGCAGGCCGCAATAGAGTCCGATCAGCATGGCTGCAATGAACAGCAGCGCCGTTGCCCAATGGATCCGTCGCAGCAGAGGATCATAGGTCGCCGGCATGTGGGTGTCTCGTCGATGGGGGAGCAGGACGACCTGCATAGGCGCTCGTCTGGTCGGTGTCGAAGGATCAGAGGTCGACGACGAGATGTCGGACAACCGCACAAAGGTATCTGCTGATCATTTTTGAGTGATTCCATGCGTGCCGCTCTGTCAGTCGCGCCTCCGGTGATCCTCAGGCGCCGACCCGGCCTGCGGGGGCTCGATACGCCGTCCCCCGTTCGATGTCTGCATCGGATCAAGCGACGATGTTGCCTTGCGGATGACGGGCGGTGCTGAGAACTGAGCGGGTGTCCTGCAGGCTCGCGCAGGGATTGCGCCTTGATTTTCTTGCAATTGCGGACCAATCTCCATGCCGGCATTCTGGTCGGGGGGCCTCGTGTCCAATCCTGTTGCAAAGAACATCGTGCTGTTGTCGGACGGGACCGGCAACAGCGCCAAGGCCGTGTTCAAGACCAATGTCTGGCGGCTGTTCCAGCTGCTGGACCTGCGCGATCCGCGCCGGCAAGTCGCCTTCTACGACGATGGCGTCGGAACGTCCTCCTTCAAGCTGTTCGCAGCCCTCGGCGGCATCTTCGGCTTCGGCCTGAAGCGGAATGCGATTGCGATCTACAGCTTCTGCTGTCGCAACTACAAGCCGGGCGACCGCATCTATTGCTTCGGCTTCAGCCGCGGCGCGTTCACGATCCGCATCGTGGCGGCGATGATCGCGGGTCAGGGCCTCGTCGCTTACAACAACAATGAGGCCGACCTCGCGCGCTTCGCTGCGGACGCCTATCGCCGCTATCGTCGCCGCTACAACACTGGACTTCTCAGATATCTCGGCAAGATCGGCCTGGACCTCCGTAAATGGCGCGATGGGGGGATCAAGCTGCTGCGCAGGCTGCAGGGCGTTGCGCCCGAGGCTCCGCCAGCAGTCGAGGTCGAGAGCGTGCATTTCGTCGGCATTTGGGACACCGTTGACGCCTACGGCGGGCCGATCGAGGAGATGACCCGCGCCATCGACTATTGGATCTGGCCGCTGTCGATGCCGGACCAGTTCATGAATTCCAAGATCCATCGCGCCTGCCACGCCCTCGCGATCGAGGAGGAGCGCGACGCTTTCCGCCCGGTGATCTGGGACGAACGCTATGTGTGGGGACGGGACGATGCTGTCCCGGGCCGCGGTGACAAGAAGGACTGGCTGTTCGGCATCGACCACGATCCGCGCAGCGCGGCTGCGAAACTGGCCGAGCCGCCGCCGCATCTGCGCACCGATCTGCCGCCACGTGACCGCGAGCGCATCAGCCAGGTGTGGTTTACCGGCGTGCATTCCGACATCGGCGGCGGCTATCCGCAGGATGGCCTTTCCTATGTGACGCTCGATTGGATGCTCGACCGCGCCCAGGCCTATGGTCTCGTCTATCTCGACGGGCGGCGCAGGCTGCTCTACGATCCCGAGATCGATCCGCTCGATACGCTGAACGACTCGCGCAAGGGGCTGGCTGCCTATTATCGCTACAAGCCGCGCAATCTGCGCGAGATCTATGACGCGCCGCCCTACAAGCTATCGCTCCGGTACGATGTCAGTCGCATCAAGTGGCTGCTGCATTCGCCGTTCAAGGCCCAGACCGAACTTCTGAAGGACGATCTGCATCCGAGCCTTCCGCAGCCGCCCTTGCCGCCGGTGAAGCCGACCATTCACCGCACCGTGTTCGAGCGCATCCAGTCGGGTCCCGATCATTATGCACCGGTGGTCGTACCCGCCAGCTACCGCGTCACGGATGAGACCGATACGCCGGTCGATGCGCCGCATCCGCTCGATCGCGGGCACGCGCGGACGCGGGTGCAGGACGATGTCTGGAACTGGGTCTGGCTGCGCCGCGTGGTCTATTTCGCCACCATGTTCGCGCTGCTGTTCGTCGCGGCGATCCCGTACGCCGTCATCTATCGGCCGCGCTTCCTCTATGACCCCCTGCGTGTGGTGGGCGATCCCCTGGTCAACGCGGCGGCTGCGTTCCTGCCAAGATTTCTCGATCCCTGGTTCGTAGCGTTCCGGGATTCGCCCGGCTTCCTGCTGATCGGGGCAGCCGTGGCGCTCGGCTTGACGGCGTGGGGCACCTCACTGCAGCGAACGATCCGCGACGCCGCACGCATCGCCTGGAACGATCCATCCCGGCACAAGCCGGTGACCGGCTGGCGCGCGACGGTTTATTCGCTGCGACGCCAGGGCTGGTACATCGCCGGTTTTTACGTCCTGAAATCGTGGATCTTCCCGACCGGCATCATGTTCTGGCTGTTCTGGTGGCTGGCGTTCGGCGCGGCCAACACGGCCGGTCTGTTCTGCAAGGCAACACTGAGGCCGACCGAGGTTAACGAGACAGAGATCGGGGCATGGCATAATGGAAGTATCCGGCCGTTGTTCGAGACGCGCCACCATTGCTATCCGACAGCGCTTAGCGTGGCGCAGGACGAGACGTATCAGATCACGCTCGATGTCGGAGAGGGATGGAGCGACGGCAGCATCCCTGCATCCCCGGCCGGCTTTGGTTACGGGACCTGGACGCAGCTACCGGGCCTGCCGTTCAAGCGGCTGATCTGGTCGAACTGGTTCGCGCCCATCGTACGGGTGGGCAGCACGGGATTGGAGGAGCATCTCCCCACCTTCCGACCCGAAGCCCCCGGCAGTAGCCGCTGGACGGCCGAGTTCACCGCACGCAGCGATGGGGAGGTGTTCGTCTACGTCAACGACACCTCCATCCTGTTTCCTTGGTTGTTGTATCGATTCTATTTCAACAACAAGGGCAATGCGGCCGTCTCGCTGAAGAAGCTGTAACGGCGCGCGCCGTCACTCGGCGCTGCCGAACACGCGCCGGAAGATCGTGTCGACGTGCTTGAGGTGGTAGCCGAGGTCGAATTGCTCGTCGATCTCGGCGTCGGTGAGATACTTCTTCACCTCGGCGTCCGCCTTGAGCAGGGTGCGGAAGTCGCCTTCGCCGCGCCATACCGGCATCGCGTTGCGCTGGACCAGCTTGTAGGAGTCCTCGCGGCTCGCCCCCTTCTGGGTCAGCGCGATCAGCACGCGCTGCGAGTGCACGAGGCCGCCGAGGCGGTCGAGGTTCTTTTCCATGTTGGCGGGATAGACCAGCAGCTTCTCGACCAGGCCGGCGAGGCGCACCAGCGCGAAGTCGAGCGTCACGGTGGCGTCGGGACCGATCATGCGCTCGACCGAGGAATGCGAGATGTCACGCTCGTGCCAGAGCACGACGTTCTCCATCGACGGCGTCACATAGGCGCGCACCATGCGGGCGAGGCCGGTGAGGTTTTCCGACAGCACCGGGTTGCGCTTGTGCGGCATTGCGGAGGAGCCCTTCTGTCCCTCCGAGAAGAATTCCTCGGCTTCCAGCACCTCGGTGCGCTGCAGGTGGCGGACTTCGGTCGCAAAGCGTTCGACCGAGGAGGCGATCACGCCGAGGGTGGCAAAGAACATCGCGTGGCGGTCACGCGGAATCACCTGGGTGGAGATCGGCTCGGGCGACAGGCCCATCGCCTTGGCGACGTGCTCCTCCACCCGCGGATCGATCTGGGCGAAGGTGCCGACGGCGCCGGAAATCGCGCAGGTCGCGACCTCCTTCCGAGCGGCGACCAGGCGCTCACGCGCGCGGGAGAATTCCGCATAGGCATAAGCGAGCTTGAGGCCGAACGTCACCGGCTCGGCATGGATGCCGTGCGAGCGGCCGATGGTCGGCGTCATCTTGTGCTCGAAGGCGCGCCTCTTCAGCGCCGCCAGCACGCGGTCGAGATCGGCGAGCAGCAGGTCGGCGGCGCGGGTGAGCTGGACGTTGAGGCAGGTGTCGAGCACGTCCGATGACGTCATGCCCTGGTGCACGAAGCGCGCCTCGGGGCCGACGATCTCGGCGAGATGGGTCAGGAAGGCGATGACGTCGTGCTTGGTCTCGCGCTCGATCTCGTCGATGCGGGCGACGTCGAAGGTGGCGTCCTTGGCCTTGGCCCAGATCGTCTTGGCCGCGTCCTTCGGGATCACGCCCAGCTGCGCCAACGCGTCCGCCGCATGCGCCTCGATCTCGAACCAGATCTTGAACCGGGTCTGCGGCTCCCAGATCGAGGCCATTTCGGGACGGGTATAGCGGGGGATCATCGACGGCGCTCCGAGGCGGGAGGGAAGGTGGGCGGGACCGGGTGTCCGCGCCAGCATTTTACGCCGCGCTTTACCAGAGCGGCCGGATCGACACAAACGGCGGTCTTTCCGCTCGGCCGGTGCGATCGAGGTGGATTATGATACCGTTCAAAAAAATCGCGCTGACAGATATTGAAATCTGTCAGCGCGATGGTGTATGTCTCTGCCACTGTCATGCTGAAGATCAACTTGCACTGTCTGACCATGGGTTCAGCGGTTTCAACTGCGAAGGACCGCTTCGATGAAGATTGAAAAGCGATTGTTGCACTCACAATTTCAGGACTGGCTGAATCACCAGGTCGCGCGTCACCTGGAGACCCAGGCAGCCAAATTCCGCGCGCCGTCGTCCGCCGATCGGGCCGAGACGATCCAGATCAAGGCGCATACGTCCGACACCGATATGGTGCACGCATGAATGAGGCCGTGGTTCTGACATCCGAGCGCATCCTCGAAGTCACCGAGGACGTGTTGCGCCGTTACGGGCTCGCCAAAGCGACGGTCGTCGACGTCGCGAGAGCGCTCGATGTCAGCCACGGCTCCGTTTATCGTCACTTCCCCAGCAAGGCGTCGCTGCGCGAGGCGGTTGCCAGGCGCTGGCTCGAGCGGGTCAGCGCGCCGCTGGCGCAGATCGCGGCCGAGCCGGGACCCGCGCCGGCGAAACTGGAGCGCTGGCTGCGCGAGCTGTTCGGCGCCAAGCAGAAGCGGGTCTGTGAAGATCCGGAGATGTTCGCGACCTATCTCACCCTGGCGCGCGAGGCGTGCTCGGTGGTCAAGGCGCACAAGCAGCACCTGATCGCCCAGGTCGAGGGCATGATCGCGGAGGGGGTCGCGCAGGGGACGTTCCACGTCACTGATCCCAAGACCGCGGCCGCGGCGATCTTCGACGCGACGAGAAGTTTTCACCATCCCGCCCATGCCGACGAGTGGGGCGAGTGCACCTGTCAGGCCCGGGTCGATGCCGTGCTGACCCTGCTGCTCCGTGGACTTCAGGCGCGCTAGGCGCGCCTAGCCCGCATGAGCGCAGCGACATGCGGGTTCACACAGCTCGTAGGTGGGCAAAGGCGCGTTGCACGACATCGGCTTGGGCCGAGATCGCGCGCGCCGTGCCCACCGTCGATCAGCGAACTCATCAGTTTGATGGTGGGCACGGCGCCACTGCTGGCTCGCATGCGGCGACAGCACGGCAGCGCCTTTGCCCACCCTACGGCAGCCTACAGATTCGTCAGCCCGCTGGTCACCGCCAGACGCACCAGCTGCGCATCCGTCTGCAATCCCGTCTTGGCCTTCACCAGATAATGATAGTTCTGCACCGTCTTGACGCTGAGGTGCAGGTTCGTGGCGATCTGCTCGGTGGTCAGGCCTGACGCGAACTGGCGCAGGATTTCGATCTCACGCTCGCCGAGCCGGTCGAGCACGGTCTGCTGCGGATCGAGACTGTCAGCGGCCAGCACGTGGGCGACGTCGTCGCTGAGCGCGCGCTCGCCGTTGATGACCATGCGGATGGCGCGGACCAGCGCCGCCGGCTCGCTGCTCTTGGTGACGAAGCCGCTCGCGCCGGCGGCGAACGCCGCCTTCACCAGCGGCGCCTCGCCATGCATCGAGAACACGAGGATGCAGGCGCGATTGTCGCGGGCGCGGATGTTGCGGATCGCCTCCAGCCCGCTGGCACCCTTCATCGAGATGTCGAGCACGACCACGTCGGGCGCATGCGCCTTGAACGTGCCATAGGCCGCCGCGGCGCTGTCGGCCTCTGCGATGACTCGAAACCCGTCCTGGCTCTCCAGCACGCGGCGATAGCCTTGCCGGACCACCGGGTGGTCGTCGACCAGCAGGATCGAAATGCCTGTGCGCTCGGGCATCCCGGTTGTCTCAGGCGGCCAGTGGAATTGTCGCGGAGACGCTGAGCCCGCGCGCGGCCGGTCCGATCGACAGCGAGCCGCCGACCGCGGCGATGCGCTCGCGGATTCCGGTCAGGCCGAAGCCGCTCGATTGCGCCAGCAGGGTCGCATCGCCGCCGCCGTCGTCCTCGACCGAGATCACGAGCGCACTGTCTGGACCCTGACGGCGCTCGACCCGCAACGACACCTCGCTCGCACTGGTGTGGCGCAGGGCGTTGGTCAGGCACTCCTGCGCCATGCGATAGGCCGTGACCGCGACCGGGCCCTGGATGTCGGCGAGGTCGCCGTGGAGGTCGAGCCGGATCGCGGGCCGCGCGGCATGCTGATAGTTCTCGGTCAGCGCGATCAGGCCTGCGGCGAGGCCGAGCTCCTCGGTGAGCGGACGGCGCAGCCGGCTCAAGGTGCCGCGCAGGCACGCCATCAGATGGCTGACGGACTGCGTAATCATCCGTGCATCCTGGGCGACCTGATCGTTGCGGCCGCTGCCGGCGCTCTCGATCGTCGAGGCAAAGGCGAGGATCGCCGTGAGGTTCTGCCCGAACTCGTCGTGCAGCTCGCGCGCCAGCGCCCGCCGCTCCTCGTCGCGGATGTCGAGCAGGCGCTCGGTCAGCGCGGCGCGCTGCTCGTTGGCCTGCGCCAGCCGGTCGCCGAGCTCGCCGACGGCGCGGCCGATCATGGCGAGCTCCATCGAGCGGAAGCGCGGCAGCGCGGGGCGGTGGTCGCCCTCGGCCATCCGCTGCAGCGCCTGGACGATGCTGCGCGCCGGCGCCAGCGCATGGGCGATCGCCAGCGAGGCCAGCACGCCGATCGCGACCGCCATCGCCAGCGCCACACCAAAGCTGTCCTGGATGCGCAGCCAGGCGAGCTGGACCGCCGCATCGGGATCGGCGATCGCCGAGACGGTTCCCGCCGTGGTGGCGCGCGCGCTGATCGGCTGCGCGACCGCCGCGTGATCGCCGAGGATGGCTTCCACGGCGCTTGAGAACCAGCGCGGCGGCGCGGCGCCGAGGCCCTTGCTCTGGCCACACAGCGGCTTCTCGAACGCCGCCTCGGGCTTGAACTGTACGCAGATGCCAGGGGCGATCAGCTTCATGGTCTCGGTCGTGCGCCAGTCGGGCAGCGGCAGCAGCCGCTCGCGCGACCGGTTGCCGCGCAGCAGCAGCTCGCGCCAATACAGCGCCTCCAGCGCCTGCGAGACCCGGTCCGCCGATGCCGCGGTGGCGCGGTCGACGCTGCGATAGGCGTCGACGGTGACCCATACGGCCGCGGCGGCCAGACACAGCAGCACGATCAGCGCGAGGCGCGCAATGAGTTGGAGCACGAGACGCATGCGATCCTCTCCACGGCTTTTGCCGCAGCGTAACAATGGGATGGTGCTCCGCCAAGCAAATGCACTGCAGCAAGCGGCAGGTTGGGAAATTTTCCCGAGAGCCTCGAGGCAGATGTCTTTGGACGCTGTTCCGCCGCTCTGCTTAACTCCTCTGCGAAGCGCCGAACGAAACGGCGCGCATCGGGAGTTCATGCATGAGCGTGGTCAGCAGTGCCGAACGAGTGGAACCTGCGCGCGACGCAGCCGAGCGCGGGCCGCTGCTGCTCTGGATGATCTTCACCGGCCTCACGATATTCGCCGCCGTGGTGCTCGCCCGCTACGGCTATTTCCACCTGATGGTCGCCTCCGACCGCACCTACATCTCCAGCGTCATCGCCGTGCTCTACGTCGCCACGTGCTGCCATTGCTTCTGGCGCACCAGAGCGATCGCGCGCGAGGCGGATGCAGCGCGGCGCTGCCGCGCCGTGCTGATCGGGCCCGATGCGGCGCGCGCGCTCGAACCTGATGCGCAACTGCTTCCCAAAGGGCTCGTCACCAACCACATCCGCAGCCTCGTCACCAAGGCGCAAACGCAAGGGGCAGGGCGCCTCGACCAGACGCTGCTGCTGCGGACGCTCGCCGACCGCTTGCGCGGCTCCAACGGCTTCGGCGGCTTCGCCTCGGACACGCTGATGAAGCTCGGCCTGCTCGGCACCATCATCGGCTTCATCATCATGCTGGCGCCGATCGCCGGCCTCGACGTCAACGATAAGCTCGCGATGAAATCGTCGATGGGGCTGATGAGCGACGGCATGGCGATTGCCATGTACACGACGCTCGCCGGGCTCGTCGGCTCGATTCTGGTGCGCATCCAGTACTACATGCTCGATGCGGCGACGGGACGGATGTTCTCGGACGCCGTCATGCTGACGGAGACGCGGGTGACGCCGCGGCTCGAGCGCGCGATGGATCGCGCGCCGGAGCAGGTCGCATGATGGACGATTTCGGACTCTATCCGCGCGAGGAGCAGTTCGACCCGTTCAGCGTGATGCTGTTCAAGGCGCTGCAGATCGTCGCGTTCTTCTTCTTCATCGCGGTGCTCGCGATCTCGCCGGACGCCAAGGACGGTAAGGTCGACTCGAAAGCCGAGTTCCTGATCACGATGGATTGGCCGGACAATCACCCGGATGATCTCGACCTGTTCGTGCAGGACCCCGTCGGCAACATCGCCTGGTACCGGCATCGCGAGGCCGGCTTCCTCACGCTCGACCGCGACGACCGCGGCGGCGCCAACGATTTCATCCTGGTCAACGGTCTGAAGATCCAGTCGCCGATCCGCGAGGAGATCGTCACCGTCAGAGGCATCGTCGCCGGCGAATACACCGTCAACATCTCGCATTTCCAGAACGTTAGCGGTGCGCCGGTCGAGGCCACCGTGAAGGTGCAGAAGCTCAACCCGACTGCGCAGGTGATCTTCGACGACAAGGTCGTGCTCGACCATTCCGGCGACGAGAAGACGGCGCTGCGCTTCAAGCTCAATGCCGAGGGCAAGGTGATCGACGTGCAGCGCCGGCCGAAATCGCTCTTGGAGACGTTCCGCAGCAATTGGCGCAACGGCGCCGATATCGATCCCAAGACCGGCGTCAGGATGCTCAGGCCATGACGAGCAATCTGCAGACCGTCATCGTCACCCTGTCCGTGTGCTACGCGCTGATCGGCGCGCTGCTGCTGCTGGTGCTGGTCTATGCCCGGCTGCCGTGGCAGGCCAAGGCGGTCGCCGTGGTCATCACCAGCGCGTTCTATGTCGGCAGCTTCGTCGGCGCCCGCGGCCTGCTCGGCTGGGCCAGCGTCGACCGGCTGCCGAGGAGCTTCAAGGTGCTGCAGGTGCGGATCGTCGATCCGCACTCCGTCGAGGGCGATCCCGGCACGGTCTATCTGTGGGTCGAGGCGCTCGACGACGACAACCGTCCGAGCGGCGTGCCGCGCGCCTATCGTATCCCCTACAGCGACACACTTGCCGACAAGGCCCAGCACGCCGCCGACCAGATCGCGGCCGGCCATCCGCAGGGCGGCCGCGCCGCCGATTTCGGCACCGGCGACGGCGGGGTCATCGATGCCGCGCGCGAATACATTCTGCCGAAGACGATCATCGAGACCGCCGGCGGTGATCCCTCCACCGGCGAGTTCAAGGCCGCCAAGACCGCCGGCGACGGCGTCTCGTTCACACCACTGCTGCCGCCGCGCATGCCGCCGAAGGACGAGCAGTAGGCGGCTGCAGCCGTATCCTCCGCGTGAAGCGAGCGCGCGAATGATGGCGGGCATCGAGACGTTCCTGGCACGGCGCCTCGAGCTCAAGGTCAACAGGGCCAAGAGTGCGGTCGCCAGACCGAACCACCGCAACGTCCTGGGCTTCAGCTTTACCCAGGGAAGAAAGCCGCACCGGCGCATCGCAGGGGACCTGCAACGCTGACATTCCGCATCTCTCCGCCTATCTTGTTTGATGTTCCTCAAGTCTTGTGCGACCACGGCCGCTAGCCTTGAGAACCGGAGGAAACGGGTGCTGCTGGCGATTTTGACCGACATCCATGCCAATCGGCAGGCCTTTGCGGCCTGCTTGGAGGCGGCGCGTGCGCGTGGCGCGGATCGTCTCATCTGTCTCGGCGACATCGTCGGCTATGGCGCCGATCCGGAATGGTCGGTCGACACCGTCATGGAGATCGTCGCCGGTGGCGGGCTGGCGGTGCGCGGCAATCACGACAATGCCGTTTCGACCGCGAGCGAGAGCATGAATGCCGAGGCGCAGGCTGCGATGGAGTGGACGCGCGGGCGGCTCAGCGCCGAGCAGCGCCGCTTTCTCGCCGAGCTGCCGATGAGCATCGGTGACGACGACCGGCTGTTCGTGCATGCGGAGGCCTCGAGCCCGCCGCGCTGGCGCTATGTGCAGTCGTCGGCCGACGCGGCCCGCAGCATGATCGCGACCGAGGCGCAGGTGACGTTCTGTGGCCACATCCATCGTCCCGCGCTGTATTCGATGTCCGCGACCGCGAAGATGACGAGCTTCACCCCGACCGCCAACATGCCCATTCAGCTGTTGCGCGGCCGGCAATGGCTGGCCGTGGTCGGCTCGGTCGGCCAGCCGCGCGACGGTGATCCTGCCGCGTCGTTCGTGACCTTCGACACCAAGACCCGCGAGCTGACCTATTGCCGTGTGCCCTATGACGTCGAGGCTGCGGCGCAGCGCATTCGCGACAACGGCCTGCCGCCCTGGCTGGCGCAGCGGCTCTCGATGGGGCGATAGAACATGCCGAGGTCAAAGCTTCAGCCGGGCGTCGTGATCGACGGCTTCACGGTCGGCGAATGCGTGCATTCCGGCGGCATGGCGACGTTGTGGAGCGTCACCCGTCCGGATATCGACCGGCCGATCCTGATGAAGGTGCCGCGCGTCTCCGAGGGCGAGGACCCCGCGGCGATCGTCAGCTTCGAGATGGAGCAGATGATCCTGCCAAGACTGTCGGGACCGCACGTGCCGGCCTGTTTCGGCACCGGCGATTTCGCCACCCAGGCCTATGTGGTGATCGAGCAAATTCCGGGCGAGACGCTGTACAAGCGGCTGCCCGAGCTGCCACTGGCTTACGAGGAGACGCGGGTGCTGGTCGCGAAGATCGCGACGGCGCTCGCCGACATTCACCGGCAGCACGTGATCCATCACGACATCAAGCCATCGAGCATCATGTTCCGGCCGTCAGGGGAGGCGGTGCTGATCGACTACGGCCTGTCCTGCCATAGGCACCTGCCGGATCTCTTGCAGGAGGAATTCCGCCTGCCTTACGGCACCGCGCCCTACATGGCGCCCGAGCGCATGATGGGGACGCGCAGCGATCCGCGCAGCGACATTTTTTCACTCGGCGTGCTGCTCTATTTCTTCACCACCGGCGTGCGGCCGTTCGGCGAGAGCGAGACCCTGCGCGGCATGCGCCGGCGTCTCTGGCGCGATCCCTATCCGCCGCGACAATTGAAGTCGGACTATCCACCGTGGCTGCAGGAGATCGTGCTGCGCTGTCTCGAGATCGAGTCGGTGTGGCGCTACCCGACCGCGGCGCAACTCGCCTTCGATCTCGGCCATCCCGACCAGGTCAAGCTCACGGCGCGTTCAGCGAAGGTGACGCGCGATCCGATCACCACGGTGTGGCGCCGCCGCTTCAACCGCGGCCTGGTGCAGCCGGAACAGAAATCATCCGACGTCGCGGTGCAGATCGCCTCCAGCCCGATCGTGGCGGTCGCGATCGACACCGTGGAAGGCGGCGAGGAGCTCAACGGCGCGCTGCGGCTGACCGCGCAGCGCATCCTCGCCACTTTGCCCGCGGCGCGGCTCGCCTGCGTCAACGTGCTGAAGCTCGGGCGCCTCACCATCGACCGCACCCTGGACGAGGAGGGTAACAACAAGCACATCGACCGCATGGTCGCGCTGAAGCACTGGGCGACGCCGCTCAAGCTCGACGCCAGCCGGCTGACGGTGCACGTGCTGGAGGCCGTCGATCCGGCCGCCGCCATCATCGAGTTCGCCGAGGCCAACCAGGTCGACCACATCATCATCGGCGCCCGCCGCGATTCCGTACTGCGCTCGCTGCTCGGCAGCGTCTCGGCGAAGGTCGCCGCGGAGGCGGGCTGCACCGTCACGGTGGTGCGCACACGCCATGTGGTGCGCGAGGCGGATGAGGAGGATGACGACGCGCCGGCGAAGGTCGTGTCGGGGACGTGAGACGTTAGAGTTGAGATTAAAGTCCGGGTCCGATTGCGCGACCGCGCCTCTCACCTGAACGGTCGCAGCTTCATGTGCCGGTTGGCGTCCTTGTAGAGCAGATAGCGGAAGCGGCCGGGGCCGCCGGCGTAGCAGGCCTGCGGGCAGAAGGCGCGCAGCCACATGAAGTCGCCAGCCTCGACCTCGACCCAGTCGCGGTTGAGCTTGTAGACCGCCTTGCCCTCGAGCACATAGAGGCCGTGCTCCATCACATGCGTCTCCAGGAACGGGATCACGGCGCCGGGCTCGAAGGTGACGATGTTGACGTGCATATCGTGGCGGACGTCGAGCGGATCGACGAAGCGCGTGGTGGCCCAGCGGCCCTGCGTCTCCGGCATCGCGGCAGGGGCGATCGTCGCCTCGTTGGTGACGAAAGCCTCGGGCACGGGGATGCCGGGGACGGCCTCATAGGCCTTGCGGATCCAGTGGAAGGTCGCGGGCGCCGGGCTGTCGTTGCGCAGCGTCCATTTGCAGGCCGGCGGCAGGAAGGCGTAGCCGCCATGGCCCAGGGGATGCTCTTTGCCGGCGATGGTGAGCAGGATCTCGCCGCCGACCACGAACAGCGCGCCCTCGGCGTCGGGATCCGGCTCGGGCTGGGAGCTGCCGCCGCCGGGCGAGACCTCGACGATGTATTGCGAGAACGTCTCCGAGAAGCCCGACAGGGGGCGCGCGATCACCCAGGTCCGCGTCTTGTCCCAGAACGGCAGCGCCGAGGTGACGATGTCGCGCATCACGCCCTTGGGGATGACCGCGTAAGCTTCAGTGAACACGGCGCGCCCGGTGAGCAGGTCGGTCTGCGGCGGGTGGCCGCCCTGCGGCACGAAGTAGTTCGGCTTGTCCATCGTCGTCTCTCCTGCGCACGGATCAGCCTGCGCGCGCCACCATTCAGGGGATGCTTAGAAACAGCGGCTGCTCGAGCCACAGCTCCTCGAGATTGTCGGGGCTGATGCGGTCGACCACCATGAAGCGCGAGGCCTCATCGAACACCAGCAGCGGATGGTGCCAGACGTTGCGGGCGTAATTGACGCCCTGGCGTCCGCTGGCCGTGAAGGCATGGTAGCTCGCGGGATCACGCGGGTCGTCGCAGACCAGCACCAGCCAGGGCCGGTCCTGCAGCGGCATGAACAGCTGGCTGCCGAGCGGATGCCGCTCCATCAGCTTGATCTCGATCGGCTGCGGCCGCGGCTTGGCCTCGAACAGGCTGATGTTCACGTCTGCGCCGCCCGACGTCACGTCGATCGCGGCGAGGCCGTTGCAGCGGCGGGCGAAGCCCTGGTTGATCTCGATGGGTTGGCCGCCGTCGGTCTCGACGACGTCGCCGAAATCAGCAAAGGCCGCCTTGGTCAGCGGCTGCGGCGTGAGCGTGTGCATCCCGCCCCGCGTGCCTCAGATCGCTTCGCCGCGCGCCGACGCGGCGGCGCTGCGGATCGCGGAGATGTTGCTGCGGTAGGCCTCCGTCGTGCCGCCCTTGAACACCGCAGATCCTGCGACGAAGGCGTTGGCACCGGCCGCGGCCAGCGCGCCGGCATTGTCGCGGCCGACACCGCCATCGACCTCGATATCGATCGGCCGGCCCGCGGTCATCGCGCGCAGATCCTGGATCTTGCCGATCGCCGAGGGAATGAAGGCCTGGCCGCCGAAGCCGGGATTGACCGACATGATCAGCACGAGGTCGACGAGGTCGAGCACGTATTCGATCACGCTGAGCGGGGTCGAGGGATTGAGCGAGACGCCGGCCTTCTTGCCGAGCGCACGGATCGCCTGCAGTGAGCGATGCAAGTGCGGACCGGCCTCCGCATGCACCGTGATGTGGTCGCAGCCGGCCTTGGCGAAGGCTTCGAGATAGGGATCGCACGGCGTGATCATCAGATGCGCGTCGAAGATCTTGGTCGTGTGGGGGCGCAGCGCCTTGATGACGTCGGGCCCGTAGGAGATGTTCGGCACGAAGTGACCGTCCATGACGTCGAGATGGATCCAGTCGGCGCCGGCGGCATCGACGGCGCGCACCTCCTCGCCTAGCTTGGAGAAATCCGACGCCAGGATCGACGGCGCAATGACGAGCGGGCGCGGCGTGAAGGACTGTGTCATGGGCGGCTGTTCCAGTGCGATCGGGATTGTCGCCGTATCATGCGGGCGCGGTTGCGGCAACGCGAGCGGGAAAAATCTGCCGAGCGCGGCATGAACTGCCGGGTTTGGGCATCCGCAACATCGCGAAATATCCGGACATTTCAGCGGTTTGGCGCTGGCACGGGGATTGCGACGGAGAGATCCGACGTTGTTTCGCCGCGCATTGCGGCCACCTCGGAGTTTCGCCATGTGGTTTGCATTGGGGGCCGCCTCATCGGCCCTGGAAGCCCTGCAGTCGCTTGGGTCGACGAAGTCCGGTTCCGGCAAGTCGGGCAATGCCGGCGGCGGAGTGTTCAGTCTGAACGGCGGCAGCTCGAGCAGCTCCGGCAATTTCAGCCCGTGGTCGAGCTCCGGCAGCAGCAGTTCGGGGCAGATCGCGCCGGAGACGATGAACGCGCTGCTCGCAGCGCAGAGCCAGTCCGGCACATCGGGTGCGAACGCCTCGACCAGCCCGCTGCAGGACCTGTTCTCGCAGATCGACGGCGACGGTGACGGCAAGATCACAAAGTCCGAATTCGAGACCGCGCTCGGCGCCGGCGGCACCAACCTCGCCAATGCCGACAAGGTGTTCGGCAAGCTCGACAGCAACAGCGACGGCAATGTCAGCATGGACGAACTGACATCGGCGCTGCAGGGCGCGCGCGGCCGCCGTGGTCATCATCATCGTGCTGGAGCCGGGGAGGCTGGCAGCTCCGGCAATTCGTCAGGGGCAGGGGCGGACGCGCTGATGCAGGCAATGTCGGGCGCGTCGAGCTCCTCGTCGACCAACAGCGACGGTTCGACGACGACCACCATCACCTATGCCGACGGCTCCAAGGTGACGCTGACGACGCCGGCGGCCACCACCGCGTCGAACGCCGCCACGTCGTCCTACAATCTGATCGAGAAGCTGATCCAGCGGCAGTCGAAGATGCTGTCGGCCTCGACGTCCTCCACGACCGCGGTGAGCGCCTAGGCTCAGCCGCCGAAGCGGCCTTGCCAGGACGGCAGCGCGCCGGCGAACGACAGCGGTCGCGCGTGATAGACGCCGCGTGCGATCGCGCGGGCCAGCACATTGGCCGCGACCATGCCGAGCTCGCTCAGCTCGACCAGCGGCTCGATCGGCTTGGCGCAAGTCGCCGCCGCGAACACGATGTCGCCGTCGAGCGGCAGATGCACCGGATAGATCGCGCGCGCCATGCCGGTCTGCGCCATCATCGCGAGCCGCTTGGCCTGCGCCTTGGTCAAGACGGCGTCGGTCACGATGAGGCTGATGGTCGTGTTCTCGGAGGCTGACGCCGCCGGGCCGCCCTTGATGCGCATCGCCAGCATGTCCGGCGTGAACGCGGCCGGCAGGCCGCGGCCGCCGAACTCGCCGTCGACCTCGTACGGTGCCGCCCAAAACCACGGGCCGTCGCCGACCGTGACGCTGCCGACGGCATTGACCACCGCGATGGCAGCGACCTTGATCCCGCCTGTCGTCGTCGCCGCCGCCGAGCCGAGCCCGCCCTGCAGGTTGGCCGTGGTGGCGCCGAGCCCGGCACCGACGCTGCCGAGCGCGAAGCTGGTATCGGCGGCCGCTGCGGCCGCATAGCCGAGCTCGCGATAGGGCGCGTAGCGGCCCCAGGCCTTGTTGCCACCGTTCAAGAGGTCGAACACGATCGCGCCGGGGACGATCGGGATCAGCGCGTCGCGCACGGCAAAGCCGCGGCCCTGTTCCGCCAGCCAGGCCTGGATACCGCTCGCGGCCTCCAGCCCGAACGCCGAGCCGCCGGACAGGGCGATGCCGTCGACCCGTTCCACCGTATTCGCAGGATCGAGCAGCGCATCCTCGCGCACGCCGGGTCCGCCGCCCCGGATGTCGATCGCGGCCACCGCCGGCTGATCGAACAGGATCGCGGTCACGCCGGACGCGAGCGCTGCGTCCTGGGCATGGCCCACGCGTACACCCGCGATGTCGGTGAGGAGGTTTTGCACGGTCGCCCTCGCGGCAGGTGATGATGCTGGATGGATAGCGCGGCTGGCGCGAGGGCTCAATGCAACACCCGGGCTACAGCCTCACGCCTCCAGCGCAATGCGGATCATGCGGGCCAGTTCCGGCTTGCGGTAAGGCTTGGGCAGCAGCAGCACGCCGGCGTCGAGTCGGCCGTGGTGAACGATCGCGTTCTCGGTGTAGCCCGAGGTGAACAACGTCCGCAGCGCCGGCCGCCGCACCCGTGCGGCGTCGGCGAGCTGGCGGCCGTTCATGGCGCCGGGCATGATGACGTCGGTGAACAGCAGGTCGATCTCCGGATGGCGCTCCAGCACGTCGAGCGCCTCGGCGGCATTGGCGGCGGCCAGCGTGGTGTAGCCGAGGCCGGCGACCTGGGCGATCACGTGCTGGCGTACCAGCAGATCATCCTCCACGACCAGGATCGTCTCATTGCCGCCGCGCGCGTCCGGCGCCTGCAAGCCCGCGCTGGCCGCCGGAGCGGACGCCGAGCGCGGCAGATACAGCTTGATCGAGGTGCCGTGGCCGACCTCGCTGTAGATCTGGATGTGGCCGCCCGACTGCTTGACGAAGCCGAATACCATGCTGAGGCCGAGCCCCGTGCCCTTGCCGGTGCCCTTGGTCGAGAAGAACGGATCGAACACCTTCTCGAGATAGGCCGGCGGAATGCCACAGCCGGTGTCGCTGACGGCGATCATCACGTAGTCACCGACGATGACCTCGCTATGGGCGTCGGCATAGTCTTGGTCGAGCGTGACGTTCGCGGTCTCCTGCGTGAGCTTGCCGCCCTGCGGCATCGCATCACGCGCATTGAGCGCGAGATTGATGACCGCCGTGGCGAGCTGGTTCGGATCGGCGATCGCGATGCAGGGATCGGCGCCGAGGATGCGCTCGATCTCGATCTGCGCGCCGAGCGTCGGCCGCAGCAAGGCTGCGGTCTCGTTCAACAGCGCATTGATGTCGAGATCGGTCGGCTGCAGCGGCTGCTTGCGGGCGAAGGCCAGCAACTGCCGCGTGAGCTGCGCGCCGCGGTCGGCGGAGTCGTCGATCAGCTTGGCGACGGAGGCGAGCTCCGGCCGGTCGGACACGGCGTCGGCAAGAATGCCGATGCTGCCGGTGATGACGGTGAGGATGTTGTTGAAGTCGTGGGCGACGCCGCCGGTGAGCTGCCCGACCGCCTCCATCTTCTGCGCCTGGCGGAATTGCGCCTCGGCGGCGCGCTTCTCGGTGAGGTCGCGGCCGACGAAGAAGTGGCGCTGCACCGGGTCCGACCAGCTCGCCATCCAGTTCAGAACGACGCCGCGGCCTTCCTTGTGCAAGAGCTGCGCCTCGAAATTGTGGACGTCGCGGCCGCGGCGGCAGGCGCGCATCTGGCTACGGACGGCCTCGAGCTCGGGCGGATAGACGAAGTCGCTGGCATTGCGACCGACCATCTCCTCCGGCCGGTAGCCGAGCACGTCCACCGCGCTCGGGCTGACCTGCATCAATTGTCCGTAGGAGTTGGCAACCAGGATCAGGTCCTGCGAGGTCTCGAAGATGCGGCGGCGCTCCTCGGTCTCACGGGTCAGGGCGGTTCGGGTGCGCTTGTTCTCGGTGATGTCGCGCGCCACCTTCGAGGCGCCGATGACCGCACCATGCGCGTCGAGGATCGGCGACACGCCGAGCGATACTTCGATCTCGCGGCCGTCCTTGTGGCGGCGGATCGTCTCGTGATGCGCGATCTTCTCGCCGCCGCCGATCCGGCTCAGGATGCGATCGACCTCGCTGCGCCGTTCGGCGGGCACGATCAGGCCGATGTCGTTGCCAAGCGCCTCGTCTGCGCCGTATCCGAACAGGTGTTCGGCGGCGCGATTCCAGGACGTGATCTTGCCTTGCAGGGTCAGCGTGATGATGGCGTCGTTGGAGGATTCCACGACGGCGCTGAACAGCCGCTCCCGCGCGATGAAGCGTGTCCGCTCGCTTTCGCTCTGCCGGCGCTGCTGCTGCAACAGCCACGTGAGCCTCGCCTGCAGGCTGACATTGTCGGCGAGCAGGACGCCGAGTACGAAGCTCGCGGACAGCAAGCCATAGATGCGGCCCGCGTAGTAGCCGAGGTCGAACCGGGCGGCGTTGAGCAACGAGGAGAGCGAGAGGTCGAACAGCCAGGCGCACAGCACCACCATGACCCAGAGGTCGAGAATGCTGTGCGGCCTGCGCAGCGCCAGGACGAGCAGGGCAGCCGATGTCACGCACCAGATGGCGCCGACCACGACTTTCAAAGCCGGCGTGGCAGCGTCATCGCGGACGAGCGCGGGCAGCGCCGTATCATGGGCGATCACCGCCCAGGTGAGCGCCGCAAGTGCAATCGCCACGCCGAGCACGGCGACCGAGAGCGACAGCGCAACCGACCCAACGGGCGTCGGACGGCGACGGTCGTCCAGCGCATAGGCCAGAACGAACAGGGGGAACGCGCCGTGCCAGATCATGTAGATCCAGACTGCGGTCTGCGGACCTGCATCGAGCAGGCCGGTCTGAGAATACAGGCCTGGGAACACCAGCGTGTGCAGTAGCGAGGCCGGCGCGGTGAACAGGTAACCCGAGGCCAACCACAGCAGCGGTCGCGAACGCAGCAGCACGAACTGCGAGAACAGCAGGAACGCGGTGATGAGATCGTTCAGCGCCAGCGCCGACTGGTAGCTCGCGACGAACGCAGGCGCCGCCGGCAACTCCACCTTGGCAAAGGGAGCGGCGGCGGCAAACAGCAAGGTCGAGATCGCAACCGCAGCGAGTGCTGCGATCTGGTCTCGGCGCGTCGCGGTGGACGTCGACAGCAGGACTTCGCGGTGATCCTCGATGCTCTGCATCTCCGGGAATCCTGCGCAACGGGAGCCAACATGCAAAAAAGGAGGCGATGACTGGCGCGCGAAAAGTTTAGATATTCTAATAAAGGTTGTATGGTACCAGATCGCGACGTTCTGTAGAATGAGTCGATAGTTAAAGTAACTGCACCTTTACCCCAATGGGATAAATATACCGGTAGTTGTGCTCAATTTCCTTCTAGGTTGTAGGTTGTCCAACGGAAAATTCTGGAGAAGTTGATGCCACGGATTCTGGTGGTCGACGATCAGAAGGATGTGCGCGCCATGATCTGTATGGTGCTGCGCGTCAATCAGTTCGACGTGGTCGAAGCGGGGACCGCTGCGTCCGGACTGCAGTTGTTCCGCGACCAGGCGTTCGATGCCGTCATCGTCGACATCTATCTCGATGATTCCAACGGGCTCGATCTGGTCAGCAGTATGCGCGCGCTGGTTCCCGACGTGCCGGTGGTCGCCGTCTCCGGCATGACCGCCTTCGATGGCGCGTCGATGTCGGACGAACTGACCCGGGTCGTTTACCTGCAGAAACCGTTCCGCCCGGCCGAACTGATGCGTGCCGTCGAAACGGCCCGTGCGGCAGTGGCGGCGAAGGGAGCCCCATCGCTTTCGGCCTGTGCCGGCTGAGCCGGCCTGTTACTTACTCTCCGTACGACGTGGCTCCCCACTGTCCTGCAGGCGCTTCAACGACGAACCAAGCTCTCAGCAGAACGCCCCGGTCCAGGACCGGGGCGTTTGCATTTTGCTGATGATGATCGAAGCGGATCAGGAGTTTTGTCAGGAGCCCTTGCCGCCGAGCTCGGCGTAGCCGCCCTTGGCGTCCCACTTGTAGACGACGTAGTCGATCTGCTTGATGTCGCCCTTGGCGTCGAAGCCGAGCTTGCCGAGAACGGTGTCCCACTCGCCGGCCTTGATGGTGTCCATCACCTTCTTGGCGTCAGTGGTGTTGGCCTTCTTCACCGCCTGCGACCAGACCTGGATCGCGGCGTAGGTGTAGAGCGTGTAGCCCTCGGGATCGATGTTCTTGGCCTTGAACTTGTCCACGATCGCCTTCGCGGTCGGCTTGTTGCGCGGCTCGGGGCCGAAGGTGAACAGCGTGCCTTCCGCGGCCGGGCCGGTGATCGAGGCGAACTCCTTATCGTTCATCGCGTCGCCCGCCATCAGGATGGTCTTGAGACCCTGGTCGCGCATCTGGCGCAGGATGAGGCCGGCTTCCTGATGATAGCCGCCGACATAGACGAGATCGATGTTGTCACGCTTCAGGCGGGAGACGATCGCGTTGAAGTCCTTGTCGCCCTTGTTGTAGGACTCGAACATCTTCTCGGTGACGCCGGCCTTGTTGAGCGCCTTCTTGGTCTCGTCGGCGAGACCCTTGCCGTAGGTGGTCTTGTCGTTGAGGATCGCGATGTTCTTGCCCTTGAAGTTCTTCGCGATGTAGTTGGCGGCGACGAGACCCTGCTGGTCGTCGCGGCCGCAGACGCGCGCCACGTTCCACAGCTTGCGCTCGGTGAACAGCGGGTTGGTCGAGGCCGGCGTGATCTGCAGGACGTTGCTGTCGGCATAGGCCTCGGAGGCCGGGATCGACGACGATGAGCAGAAATGGCCAGCGACGAACGGAATGCCGGAGCCGGCGAGCTTTTCGGCAACCGAACGCGCCTGCTTCGGATCGCAGGCATCGTCACCCACCTGCAGTGCGAGCTTTTTGCCGAGCACGCCGCCGGCAGCATTGAGGTCGGCTACCGCCATCTCGGCGCCGTTCTGCATTTGGCGGCCGAAGGCCGATTCACTGCCGGTCATGGGGCCGGCCACGGCGATGTTGATGTCTTCGGCGAAAGCAGCGGTCGAGAGCGCCAGCGATGCGCCCAGAGCCAAGCCGATGAGTTTGAGTGGTTTCATGAGAAATCCTCGCGGGGGGTAGGTCGACACGGAACGGCCCGAACGGCGGGCCGCAGACCGCGCGCATTGTGGCTGATTTTCCGGCGAAGTCACCGGCAATTTTCGACGACACCTACGAAGGACTAATGTCATTTCGGCCGGATTTTGAGGGCTCCGCCTCAGTGGCGGCCGCCCTCCAGATAGGCAGCGCGGATCTCCGGCCGCTGCAGCAGCTCGGTGCCGGTGCCCGACAGCGTAATCAGGCCGTTGACCAGCACGTAGCCGCGATGGGCGAGCTTCAGCGCGTGATTGGCGTTCTGCTCGACGATCAGCACGGTCAGACCGTCTTGGCGGTTGAGTGTCCGAATGGCGTCGAAAATCTGGCGTGCGATCAGCGGCGCCAGGCCGAGCGAGGGCTCGTCCAGCAGCAGCAGCCGCGGCCGGCTCATCAGCGCGCGCCCGATCGCCAGCATCTGCTGCTCGCCGCCGGACAGCGTGCCGCCGCGCTGGTCGATGCGCTCCTTCAGGCGCGGGAACAGCGCGAAGACGCGCTCCAGCATGCTGGCCCGCTCCGCGTCGGTCGTCTCGCCGGCGTCGGCGCCCATCTGCAGGTTTTCCGCGACGCTCATGCGCGGAAAGATGCGGCGTCCCTCCGGCGACTGCGCGATGCGCAGCTGCGCGATCTGATGCGTCGGTACCTGTGTGATGTCGTTGCCGTCGTAGACGATGTTGCCCGAGCTCGCGCGCGGCCGCCCGAAGATCGACATCATCAGGGTCGACTTGCCGGCGCCGTTGGCGCCGATCAGCGCGACGATCTCGCCGGGCTTGATGTCGAGATCGACGCCCTTGAGCGCTTCGATCTTGCCGTAGGAGGCACGCAGGCTGCGGATTGCGAGGAGGGACGCGCTCACGCCTCTGCCTCCATCACGGCTGCGGCCTCTTCCTCGTCGGTGCCGAGATAGGCCGCGATGACCTTGGGATCATCCCTGATCTCGCGCGGCGTGCCTTCCGCGATCTTGACGCCGTAGTCCATCACGACGATCCGATCGGAGATTTCCATCACGACGCTCATGTCGTGCTCGATCAGCAGGATCGACGTGGCGTGATCGGCTCGGATCGACAGCAGCAGCTCGCTGAGAGCCGCACTCTCGCGCGCGTTGAGGCCGGCGGCCGGTTCGTCGAGGCAGAGCAGGGCGGGCGAGGTGCACATCGCGCGCGCGATCTCCAGCCGGCGCTGGTCGCCATAGGCGAGATTGCCGGCCGCGTCGTCGGCGCGGTCGATCAGCCCGACGCGCTTCAGCCAGAACACGGCCGCATCGATCGCGTTCTGCTCGGCCGCGCGCCACGAGGGCACGCCGAGCAGCCCGAGCACCGTCATGCCGGACGCGCGCATCAGCGCGTTGTGCTGCGCGACCATCAGGTTCTCGAGCGCCGTCATGCCCGGAAACAGCCGGATGTTCTGGAACGTCCGCGCCACCTTGGCCTGCTTGGAGATGTTGAAGTCCTTCAGCTTCTGCATCTCGAACTGCGCACCGTCGTCATGCGTCAGGCGGATGACGCCGGAGGTCGGCTTGTAGAAGCCGGTGATGCAGTTGAACACGGTGGTCTTGCCGGCGCCGTTGGGGCCGATCAGGGCCGTGATCTGCGTGCGTTGCGCGGTGAACGACAGCGCATTGACGGCGACGATGCCGCCGAAGCGCATGGTGAGATTTTCGAGTGCGAGAATGGGAGCGGAGCTCATCCGTGGCCTTCCTTGACGAGGTCCGAAGAGATGCTCTTGGATTTTTCCAGGAATACGGTCGGCGCCCGATGGCCGACAATGCCGCGCGGCCGCCAGATCATCACCAGCACCATGGCGAGACCGAACACCAGCATGCGGTAGCCCTCGAGGCTTCTGAACAGCTCGAAGCCGCCGATCATGGCGAGCGCCGCCAGCGCCACGCCGAGCTGCGACCCCATGCCGCCGAGCACGACGATGGCGAGTACCAGCGCCGATTCCTGGAAGGTGAAGGATTCCGGGCTGATGAAGCCCTGGCGCGTGGCGAAGAAGGCGCCGGCGAAACCGCCGAACATCGCGCCGGTCGCAAATGCGGTCAGCTTGGTGGTGGTGATGTTGATGCCGAGCGCGCGGCAGGCGACCTCGTCCTCGCGCAGCGCTTCCCAGGCCCGGCCGATCGGCAGCCGGCGCAGCCGGATGGTGACCCAGTTGGTCAGGAGTGCCAGCGCCAGGATCAGATAGAACAGAAAAACGATGCGATGCGTCGGCGAGAACGGGATGCCGAGCATCGATGCAAGGCCGCCTTCGCCCGGTGTGAGCGGAATGCCGAACAACGTCGGTCGCGGAATCCCGGAGACGCCGTTGGGACCGCCGGTCACGTCCTGCCAGTTGATGAGGACGAGGCGGATGATCTCGCCAAAGGCCAGGGTGACGATGGCGAGGTAGTCACCGCGCAGCCGCAGCACCGGAAAGCCGAGCAGCACGCCCCAGAATGCGGCGAGAATACCGGCGAGCGGCAGGCAGATCCAGAACGACAGGCCGAAGGTGGTCGAGAGCAGGCCGTAGGAATAGGCGCCGACCGCGTAGAACGCGACGTAGCCGAGGTCGAGCAGGCCGGCGAGACCGACCACGACGTTGAGGCCCCAGCCCAGCATGACGTAGGTGAGGACCAGGATGCCGAGGTCGAGAATATAGCGCTGATTGTAGAAGATCACCGGCACCAGGAAGGTGAAGATCAGCAGCGCCGGCGCGAGATAGCGGCCGGCTACCGACATGCCGCTCTGCACGGACGGCGGCACGAAGCTGCCGAGGCCGCCGCGCGGTCCGAGCCACAGCCGCAGCAGCTCGACCGCGATCGAGCCGACGAACACCGCCACAACCAGGCTGGCGAGGTCGCCGAAGCGGGTCCAGTATACGAGCTGGCCGCTCTGGCCCGCTTCGGTGCGGACGCCGACCATCAGGGAGAACAGACCGAGAGCGACCAGCGCACTGAGAAAGGCCTTCTTGAGGATGAAGGCGGCTCCGACCGGTTCGGAGCCTTTCGACGAGGCGGGAAGGGACGCGCTCACGCGGACTCCATCTTCAGACTTTTTCGACTTCGGGCCGGCCGAGCAGGCCGGTCGGCAGGAAAATCAGCACCACGATGAGGATCGAGAATGCCGCGACGTCCTTGTACTCCACGGAAAAATAGGCCGACCAGAACGTCTCGATCAGTCCGATCGCGAGGCCGCCGAGCATCGCCCCCGGCAGCGAGCCGATGCCGCCGAGTACCGCCGCCGTGAACGCCTTGATGCCGGCGACGAAGCCCATGAAGAAATCGACCAGACCGTAATACAGCAGGTACATCATGCCGGCGACGGCAGCGAGCGCCGCGCCGATCACGAAGGTCATCGAGATGGTGCGGTCGACGTCGACGCCGAGCAGTGCCGCCATGGTCTGGTCCTGCTCGCAGGCGCGCATGTCGCGCCCGAGCCGGGTGCGGGATACCAGCCAGGTGAACAGCGCGAGCAGAACGATGGTGGTGATGACCACCACGATCTGGATGTTGGAGAGCTGGACGACGAAGCCGCCCGCACCCTCGTGCAGGGTATAGCCGCCGGTGATGATCGGCGGCACCGGCTTGACGCGCGCGCCCTGCGACACCTGCGAATAGTTGGTGAGCACGAACGACATGCCGATGGCGGACAGCATCGGCGCCAGGCGGAACGAGTGCCGCAGCGGGCGGTAGGCGATGCGTTCGACGGTCCAGCCATAGAGCGCCGTGATGGCCATCGAGACCAGCAGCACGATCAGCAGAATTACCGGAACCGCAGTCAGGCCCAGCGACACCAGGACCAGGAACGAGATCAGCGCGATGAAGCCGCCGATCATGAAGATGTCGCCATGGGCGAAATTGATCATGCCGACGATGCCATAGACCATGGTGTAGCCGATGGCGATCAGGCCGTAGATCGAGCCAAGGACGAGGCCATTGATGAGCTGTTGCGCGAAATAATCCATGAACTGCCGTGAGTGAGACTGCCGATACCGGTTCGCAACGCGGCGGGGGCCTTGCAGAGCAGGTGCTGGTATGCCTGGAGATCGCACCCGCGCCCAAGGCGACGCGTGGGCCAGTACTAACAGCTAGGAACCGGGTGCCGCAACAGCGTGCAGTGCCACAATTGCGGGCTTATCCCGCCTCCTTTGACGGCGCGGTTCCCGTGCCTTTCTCGGGTCCGGCCATCGCCATCAAATGACCACCGCGGAACACAGCACCTACCGCCGAAGGAGGTGCTCTCGCACTGGTTGCGCGCGGTAGCGAAGCGAGAACCCCATGAGCAGGCTGGCGGACAAGAACCAGGGGCGCCAGAATCCGACCCAGAATCCGTAGGGCAGACTCGCGGGAGGCCGATCCGGCAAGATGAGGGACACGGAGGGGCAGCCGCGTCTCGGCCAGCAATACCAGGACCCGCGTCTGCAGGACCGCTCGTTGGCGTGGACACTGGAGGATTCGCTTTCAGCTCGGATTCTCTCGCCGCCGCTCGGGCTAGCCGCTGAGGCCAATGATGGCGAAGGAGGCGCGAGCGACGAGGGCCGCGACCTTGGACGTCGAGCGCATCGAGCTGATCTTGTCGCTGGCGCCGCTCATATGCCGCTACCGCTGTCTTCCGTCGAACCAGGCACTTTTGCCATCAGCTTCGACTGGAGCCTGACCAAGGCGTCGCGCAGCCGCGTCGCCTCATCGTACCGGGTTTCCCGAGCCACCATGCCGGAAAACGGATCTTTCACCATGGTCTCGGCGGCCTGGGCAAGACGGCGCATCGGCGTCGCCACCCATTTCGCGGCGAAATTGAGCAGCACCAGGATCGAGAACACGCCACCGGCAACGTTGAACCAAAACGAGCGCACAAGCTGGCGGGTCGGCAGCATCGCGGCAACGGCGTCCTGCCGGATCAGAAGGGACCAGCCGAAGCTCGGCAGATCGGCGTACTTCACGGTGGGGAACGTGACGGTGAAATAGTCCTTGCCGTCGGGCCATCGCTCGATGAGCGCGACCGGGGCCCCGCGGCTTGCGGCCTGCGCCGAGCCGATCGTCAGTTGCTTGCCGACGAGATCCGGCGGGCCGAACAGCACGATGCTCTCGCGCGACAGCAACACCAGATCGATGTCGCGCGACGCCAGCGCCGCGACGGATTCGATCACCCATTTCCAATCGATTTGGGCCCCGATGACACCGGCGGGGGCGCCGTCGTGCATCAGCGGAGCCGACATGGCGATCAAGCGGTCCGGTCCCGAAGCGGCCTGCAACATCCGGCCCAGGGTCTCTGGTTCGCGATCATCGACCGCCGTCGGCACCCCGAGTCCATGCCGGAACCAGCGCAGGTCGGCGACGCTTTGTCCTTCCAGCATCCGGTCCTTGCTCGCGATGACCTTGCCGCCGGGGTCGGCGATGCCGAGCCAGGCATAGCGCGGCTGGAACTGGCTCACGAACTGGATCTGTCGGCGCGCCTCGGCGACGTCGGCGGGGTCGATGATCGCGGCGAGCCGCGACACGTCGATCCACGTGCCGTACATCTGTCGCGCCAGCAGGTTTGCGCTGAGCTCACCGCGCGTCCTCAGCTGCTCGATCGCGAGCTCCTCGCCGCGCCGCTGCAGCGACGCCGAATAGAGGATGGCAACGGCCAGCGCCGTCACGACGATCAGTGTCGTGCCGCCGAGGAACACCGCTGTCTGTAAGCTCCACCGTCGCCTCGTCATCGTCTTCTCCTCAATCGGCCACGGCTCGCGCGAGTTCTTTCAGCATGCGGCCGAGATCGCCGCTGTCGGCGCCGGGCACTCCGCTCGCGGTGTGCAGCCGCTCGATGATCTGGGCGCGCTGCTGCGGCGTCACCGTAAATATGAGCCGGTAGCCGTCGTTGGTCGGCGCCGCGACCTTGGTCGGGATATCGCCGATCAGGGGCAAAGTGAGCGTGCCGATGGCGCCGGTCGCAAGGCCGACCGGACCGCTGACGCGTGCGCCGCCGGGGCCGAGATTGACGATCCAGCCGCGTTGCGGCTCGCCGTCGACCGTCAGGGTTATCGGCTCGACGATCTGGCGTTGCGGCCGGTTGTAGCGTGGACGGTCGATGCACACGGCGATCGCCACCGACAGGACCAGAATGTTGTAGATCGTCCAGAACATCACGACGATGACGCCGTCTCCCGCGGTCCCCGTGGTATTGAAGACAAAATCGGACGTCAGCGACACGATCATGCCACCGATCGTCAGCGCCATCAGGATCAGGAAGGGCCGCATCAGCGGCCATTGGACGATGATCTTGGCGCGATCGCCGCCCTTGGCGGTCACCGAGAATTTGTGCGGACCGGGGGAGAGCAGGCCGAGAGCGGCGGCGCGGAGCACGGGCCAGGCGGCGACGATCTGCGAGACATCGTTGACGATCGGTATGAACAGTCCCTTGGACAGCCAGTTCAGCGTGTACATGATCGAGAGATAATAGGGGCCGTAATACCGGATGATGTCGGCGATCGAGGCGTTCACCACCGTCACCCCGCCCCACCAGTAGAGCAGTGGACAGATCAGCGCGGCGAGGCGGAACGGATAGGTCGACGTCCAGTAAAGCAGCGAGTCGAGCACGCTGAGCCGGTGGAAGAAGTCGAGACCATGGGAGCCGAATGGATTGTAGACGTTGCGCACGATCTGCATGAGGCCGAGGCACCAGCGGCCGCGCTGCGTGACGTATTCCGCAAGGCCTTCCGGCGCCAATCCCTCCGACAACGCCTCGTTCAGGTAGACGGTCTGGTAGCCGTGCGCGGACAGGCGCAGCGTGAGCAGGAAATCCTCGGTGACGCTCTCGGTCGGCACGCCGCCGATCATCTCTACGGCGTAGACGCGGAATATCGAGGAGGTGCCGCAGCACATTGCGATGCCCCAGGCGTCGCGCGCCGGCTCGACGTTGTCGAAGAAGTGGCGCTGCTCGTCGGGATAGGACGCGCCGATGCCGAGATTGTGCTGGATCGGGTCCGGGTTGAAGAAGTGCTGGGGTGTCTGTACGAGGCCGACAGCCGGATCGTGGAACAACGCGAGCGTCCGCTCGACGAAGTCAAGATGAGGCACGAAGTCGGCGTCGAGAACGGCGACGAAATCCGGCCGGTCCGCATCCGCCGCGCGCAGCCGCAAGGCATTGTTGATGTTGCCGGCCTTGGCGTGCGACTTGTCGGTACGGGCGACATAGCCGATGCCGTGCTCGGTGCAGTAATCCCGGAGCCAGGCCCGGCTGCCGTCGTCGAGGACGAGGACGCGCAATGCCGCATAGGTGATCGCCTTGGCGCCGACAATGGTTCGCTCCAGGACCTCGAGCTGCTCGTTGTAGGTGGTGATGAAGATGTCGACCCGAGGCGGCGGCCTCGGAAGCCACCAGCCGGCATGGCGATCAGCCTCCGTCGTCCGCTCCTTGGTCCTGGTCAGGATCAGGAAGGCGAAGGACGACGAAACAACGGTGAGCGCTTCGAGAATGGCGAAGCCCCAGCTGAGGATCCCATCCGGCGTGAGGCCGGGCGGAGCAAGGGTCTCGGTGAAGCGCCAGGCGACATAGCGCCAGGCCAGCAGGATCGAGCCGCTGAGGAGCAGGGTCCGCCAGTACCATATCTTCGGGTCCAGGAGGGGCAACACCAGGACGCGCAGCCCTACGATGATCGCAACGACTGCGAACGCGGACAGGAATGGTGACAGCGTCGGCATCAGTAGCCGTACCGGGCGACGAAGCCGCGCAATGCCGCGATCGGTCCGCTGGTGAAGATCACCCGGCCGGTGCGCCCGATGGCGCAGGACAGATCCGGCTGCTTGGCGAGATCTGGCACCGCAACGGTGACGTCGAAGCGCTGCAAGTGCTGCGGCGTCGGGCCGACGGCGAGATTGGCGTAGAGTTGCGAGGCGCCCGAGCCGCCGAGACGTGTCACCGTCCCATCGAATATCCGGTCGTCTCCGAACAGACGGAACTGCACCGGGGCGCCGATCGACAGGCTGGCGTAGAGACTTTCGGGAACGCTCGCGGTCACCACGAGACTGTTGCAGTCCACCAGCTTGGCGAGATCCTGACCGCGACGGGCATATTCGCCGTCGTCGACGAGGAAATCCCAGGCCATGCCCGGGACGCGGGCCCTCAGCGTCGCCGAGGTCAGTCGGTTGATCCGGACGCGTTCGGCGTTGATCTGCTGCTCGTATTGGACCAGGCGGGATTGGATCTGCTGCTCGTCCACGGCAAGTTCTGCGAGGCGCAGGTCGAGCTCGTGAATGCGCTGCATCGAGAACGGCACGTCGTTGTAGGAGTCGCCGATGAAGACCCCCGATTGCGCGGAGCCGAGCTCGGTCTCGACATAGTTGGTGCGCTGTTTCGCGCTTTCCAAATCCTGCTTGGCGATATCGAGCGAGGCGCTGGCCTGGTCGAGGCCGGCGACCGTCTGGACCCCGCGTTCCTTCAGCTCGTTGGCCCGCGTGAAGGTGAGATCCGCGAGCTTCAGCCGGGCGGCCGCGGCATCCTCCGCCGCCTTGGCCTCGGCGATGCGTGCCGCGATCTGGCGGACGCGGCCGGTCTTGTAGTTGGTCGACTGGGCCGCGAAGGCGGCCCGCGCTTGCTCGAGCGCCGAACGCTGCGCCGGAACCCGCTTGAGCGCGATCTTCTGCTCGTCACGGTCGCGCTCGAGATTGAGCAGGCGCGTGGTGTCGAACCGGTCGTCGACGATCTCGGCCATGAGTTCCCCGGCGTTGACCCTGACGCCGATATGGCTCACCCCCAGCGTCACGCGGCCTTCGATCGGCGCACGCACGACGTAAAGCCGGGCATTGACGGTCGCGTCGCCTGAAGTTCCGGCGAAATGCTCGCCGACCAGGATGTAGAGGCCGCCGGCCAGCAGGAGGATGCCGATGAAGATCCGAGCCAGTCTCATGCAGTACTCCCGCTCGGCGGCTGCTTGCCGCATCACGATCGAGCTGTGCGAAACGCAGCAGCGCTCGTCTTAAGATAGTATCACATTGTCTAGCTACTTTGACGCTAGTCAAAAGCAACGATGGCGCGGCGCACATAATTGCGGTGCAGCGGCCATCGACGCGATCGGACTGCCGGCGCATCGATCGTGACCCCGATGCAGGCGTCGGTTCGGCGATCATTCAGCGGAGCAGCCGCATCGCGGTGCTGAAGACGAAGCGGGCGCGCAATGTCGGATGCGATGCAGACGTTCGAGGAGGCGTTGATGGCCGGGAAGGCCGTTGTCACGCGGGAAGTCGAGGCCTGATCGGCGAGGTCATCGGCACGGCCTCTTGGACGGTGACCGTTAGTGGATCGCGCCCGTCGCCACCCTGTTAAGGTAAACGAATGGTTTAAATTGCCGGGCGCGTTTGCCGCGCGTTAGCTCGTCTGGAAGTCGGTCGGTCGGGCGGTTTGTGGGATGGAAAGGTGGGCGTGACATGATCAAGGATTGCGTGATCAGGAATTGGCGGCTCAGTTGCGTCAACGGTGTGCTGCTGGCGCTCTATTTCGTGCCCGCCTGGACCATCATCGCGTTTCAGATCATGGTGTCGCCGATCCAGGGGCTGTTCGCGCGGCCCAATATTGCGGTGGCATTGTTCATCAGCGACTACCTGCAGCTGTCGGGCATCGAGACGGTCCGCGCCGCCTGGCTGCTTGCGCTGGCGCGACTGACGGTCGCAGGCTTCTTCGCGATGTTTCTCGTCCTGATCCTGGTTCCGCGGGTGCGAAAGGTGGCCGGCTATGTCGAGGCGCTGTCGATCGGGCTCGCTTTCGGCAGCATGCTCGCCTTCTTCAGCATGATCATGGCCGCCAAATTCGGGGAGCCCCAGGCACTGCGTCTGCATGCCACGGAACTCCTGATGCTGCTCGGCACGGCCATCGTCATGCTGGTGGAGAAGCCGTCGACGCAAGCCTCGCCGTCCTCCGCATCCGCTCCGCCGAAGATGGGGCCCACGGCGACGCCGGCGCCGCAGCAGGCGTAACGCCCTGATCCATCGCGGTGCGTCAGCGCTGGGTCAGAAAGCCCAGCACGGCATCGTTGAACTGGCCCGCCGCTTCGACATTCGAGATGTGCGCGGCATCGACGATGGTCATGCTGGCGCCGGGGATCCGGCTGCGGATCGCTTCCGCCATCGCGATCGGCGTCGACTTGTCGTAGCGGCCGGCCACGACGAGGGTTGGGCTTTTGATGGCCGGCAGGTCCTCGCGCAGGTCCAGCGCCCGCAGTGCTTTGCAGCAAGCGAGATAGCCCTCGACCGGGGTGGCCACGAGCATTGCCTTCATCCGGTCGGCAACGTCGGGATTGTGATCACGAAACTCCTGAGTCAGCCAGCCGGCGATGACCGTGTCGGCGATTCCAGCGAGTCCGCTGTCCTCGACCGCCTTGATGCGGGCGTCCCAGATTGCCGGATCGGGGTAGTAGCAGGTGGTGTTGGCGAGCACGAGCTTGCCTACACGTTCAGGAGCGTGGGCCGCGAGCCACTGCCCGACCATGCCGCCCATCGACACGCCGCACCAGTGCACCTTCTCGATGTTGAGGTCATCGAGAATCGCCAGCGCATCGCGGCCGAATCGCTCGATCGAGTAGGGCCCGGGCGGCACTTGCGACTTGCCATGACCGCGCCGGTCATAGCGGATCACGCGGAACACCTGCGTGAAGGCGCGCATCTGCGGCTCCCACATCTGCAGCGTCGAGCCGAGCGAGTTCGAGAGCATCAGGGTCGGTCCGCCGTCGCGGCCCTCGACGGTGACATTCAACAGACAGCCGTCGGCATCGATCATCGGCATGAGCGGAATCCTTGTCGCAGGCGGCCGCGCCGCCGGAGGAATCGTGCAGATTCGATGGCGAACTAACCACCCCCACCGCCGTCTGCCAATCAAAACTCAACGGCGGCGAGATCCGGAATGCTGCGGTGCTCCGGCTTTTCTGCAACGCTTCCGGTCGCTGCTCGCCCTTCCTTTTGGACGTTCGGTGCTTTACTTGAATGCCTCTAACCGCGCCAATCGGGGGAGATGCACATGGCAATGACGATGACGGGCGAGGTCCAGCTGGCCGCTCCGCGAGAGCAGGTCTGGGCCAAGCTGAACGATCCGGAGGTGCTCAAGGCCTGCATTCCCGGCTGCGAGGAACTGGAGAAGACCGAGGACGGTGGCTTCCGCGCCGTCGCCAAGATGAAGGTCGGACCGGTCTCCGCGCGCTTCAAGGGCAAGGTCACCTTGAGCGATCTCGATCCGCCGAACGGCTACAAGATCTCCGGCGAAGGTGAGGGCGGCGTCGCGGGATTCGCCAAGGGCGGTGCGGTCGTTGCGCTGGCGGACAAGGACGGTGGCACGCTGTTGACCTACAATGTCGAGGCACAGATCGGCGGCAAGCTGGCGCAGCTCGGCCAGCGGCTGATCAACGGCACCGCAAAGAAACTCGCCGACGAATTCTTCGCCAACTTCGCCAAGGCCGTTCAAGGCTGACCGCAACCGACCCATGCGCGGCCGGGGGCGAGGTTGCCCGCCGCCGGGAGCGCCCATATGATGGTTTTCGACTGATTTTGCTGGGCTGCGCTGCAGTGCAACGCTGTCGCGCGGATAATAGAGAGTCCTGAATGGCCAAGATTTCCATGATTGTGAACGGTAATCCCGTCACGGCGAACGTCGACCCGCGGACGCTGCTGGTGCAGTTCCTGCGCGAGAATCTGCGCCTCACCGGCACCCATGTCGGCTGTGACACGTCGCAATGCGGCGCCTGCGTCGTCCATCTCGATGGCAAGGCGGTCAAGTCCTGTACGACATTGGCCGTGATGGCCGATGGTCATGAGGTCAGGACGATCGAGGGGCTCGCCGCCGACGGCGCGCCGCTGCATCCGATGCAGGAAGCGTTTCGCGAACACCATGGCCTGCAATGCGGCTTCTGCACGCCCGGCATGATCATGACCGCGGTCGATCTCGTCCATCGCAAGGGACATGAGCTCAGCGAAGAGACCATCCGCGAGGAGCTGGAAGGCAATCTCTGCCGCTGCACCGGCTATCAGAACATCGTGCAATCGATCGCCGCCGGCGCCAAGGCGATGGCCAAATCGGACCTCGCCTAAACGTCTGACCTCGCCCCAGTCGGCCCGCTGCGCACAGGACATTTCCCCATGTACGAATTCAAATATCATCGGCCGGCGACCGTGCGCCAGGCCGCCAATCTCCTCACCAAGAACGAAGACGCCAAGCTGGTCGCCGGCGGCCACACGCTGCTGCCGGTCATGAAGCAGCGGCTCGCGAGCCCGCCGCATCTGGTCGATCTCTCCCATGTCGAGGGGCTCGATACGATCGAGGTGAAAGGCCGCAACCTGGTGATCGGCGCGATGGCGCGTCATGCCGACGTCGCCAACTCCGCAACGGTCGGCGAGGCCATTCCGGCGCTCGCACATCTGGCGAGCCTGATCGGCGATCCCGCGGTGCGCCATCGCGGCACCATCGGCGGTTCGATTGCCAACAACGATCCGACCGCGGACTATCCGGCAGCATGCCTCGCGCTCGGCGCCACCATCGTCACCAACAAGCGCAAGCTGAAGGCCGAGGAGTTCTTCCTCGGGCTGTTCACGACCGCGCTGGAGCCGGACGAGATCATCACCAAGGTGAGCTTTCCGCTGGCGAAGAAGGCCGCTTACGTGAAGTTCCGCAACCAGGCCTCGCGCTATGCGCTGGTCGGCGTGTTCGTCGCCCGTCGTCCCTCGGACGTGCGCGTCGCCGTGACCGGCGCCGGCGGCAATGGCGTGTTTCGCGTCACTGCTTTCGAGGAAGCGCTGCAGAAGCGTTTCTCGCCGAAGGCGCTGGAGGGAATTTCGGTCTCGGCCGAAGGCCTCAACAGCGACATTCACGGCAGCGCCGAATATCGCGCCCATCTGATCGGTGTGCTGGCGCGCCGCGCGGTGGATGCGGCCAATGCCGGCGCCAAGGCCTCAACCGCATCGGAGGGAGCCGCCGAACCGGAGGCTCCGGCTTCGTGACGGACGCGTGAGGAAGGAAGCGGTCTCGCCCATGAGTGCTCCGGCCCTGCCAGCATCGGTCGACGCGATGCTCGAATTGTTGTCCTCGCGCGGCTATCTGGCCGAGCGATCGCTGGCGACGGTGACCTATCTGTCGCTGCGGATGGGCCGGCCGCTGTTCCTCGAGGGCGAGGCCGGCGTCGGCAAGACCGAGATCGCCAAGGTCTTGTCGGCCGCGCTCGGCCGCAAGCTGATCCGGCTGCAGTGCTACGAGGGTCTCGACGTCGCCTCCGCCGTCTACGAATGGAATTCAGCGGCGCAGATGATCGCGATCCGGCTGGCGGAAGCGGGCGGCGAGGTCGACCGCGATCAGTTGACGTCGGACATCTTCGCCGACCGCTATCTGATTAAGCGCCCGCTGCTGCAGGCGCTGGAGCCGGATGTCGCAGGCGCGCCGGTTCTTCTCATTGACGAGCTCGACCGCGCGGACGAGGCGTTCGAAGCCTATCTGCTGGAGATACTCTCCGACTTCCAGGTCACGATCCCGGAGTTCGGCACCGTCAAGGCGCCGCATCCGCCGATCGTCATCATCACCTCGAACAGGACTCGCGAGATCCATGACGCGCTGAAGCGGCGCTGCCTGTATCACTGGGTCGATTATCCCTCCGCCGAGCGCGAGCTCGCCATCGTCAAGACCCGGCTGCCCGGCATCTCGCAGCGGCTGTCGCAGCAGATCGTGCGCTTCGTGCAGGCGCTGCGCGACCAGGACTTCTACAAGTCGCCAGGGGTCGCCGAGACCTTGGACTGGGCCACGGCGTTGACCGAGCTCGATGCGCGTTCGCTGAATGCCGAGGTCGTCGGCGACACGCTGGGCGCGCTGTTGAAGTATCAGGACGACATCGCCCGCATGCAGGGTGATGCGTTGCAGAAGGCGATCAAGGACGCGACCAGCGAGACTTGAGCCGCGGTCGCGTCACAACGTAGGTCGTGATTCCGGGATGCGTGCGCAGCACGCAGGCCGGAATCCATAACCACGACCGTGAGTATGGATTCCGGGCTCGGCCCTTTGGGTTGCCCCGGAATGATGAACTCAGTTTGAGGCACGTCCCGGAATGACGAGGGGATAGACCGATGCCCACGCCCATCAATCACCTCGCGCCGCCGACCGGCGGCATCGCCGACAACATCGCGGGCTTCGCGCGGGCGCTACGCGCCGCCGGCCTTCCGGTCGGTCCGGGTGCTGTCATCGATGCCATGACCGCGCTCGAAGTGATCGACATCGGCAAGCGGGCGGACGTCTTCACCACGCTCGAATCGATCTTCGTCAAGCGCCACGAGCATGCGCTGATCTTCGCCCAGGCCTTCGACCTGTTCTTCCGTCCCGCCGAGGAATGGAAGTCGATGCTCGATTCGGTGCCGCTGCCGGACCACGCCAAGAAGAAGCCGCCGCCGGCCTCGCGCCGGGTGCAGGAGGCGATGTCGCAGCCGCAGACCCACGAGGAGCCGAAGGCGCAGGAGCAGGACCTGCGGCTCGCGGTGTCCGACCGCGAGGTGCTGCAGAAGAAGGACTTTGCGCAGATGAGCGCGGCGGAGATCGCCGAGGTCGCACGCGCCATCGCCAAGATGCGGCTGCCGCAGGCCGAGCTGAAAACGCGCCGCCACACCGCGGACCCGCGCGGCCACCGCATCGACATGCGCAAGACGCTGCGCCAGGCGCTTCGCACCGAAGGCGAGATCATCAACTTCCATCGCCTGGGGAGAATTGAGAAGCCGGCACCGATCGTGGCGCTGCTCGACATCTCCGGCTCGATGAGCGAGTACACCCGCCTGTTCTTGCATTTCCTGCATGCCATTACCGATGCGCGCAAGCGCGTCTCGGTATTCCTGTTCGGCACGCGGCTGACCAACGTGACGCGGGCGCTGCGCCAGCGCGATCCCGACGAGGCGCTGGCGAGCTGCTCGGCCAATGTCGAGGACTGGGCCGGCGGCACGCGGATCGCCACCTCGCTGCAGACCTTCAACAAGCAGTGGGCGCGCCGCGTGCTCGGGCAGGGCGCGATCGTGCTCTTGATCTCCGACGGGCTGGAGCGCGAGGCCGACAGCAAGCTCGCCTTCGAGATGGACCGGTTGCACCGCTCCTGCCGGCGGCTGATCTGGCTCAATCCGCTGCTGCGCTATTCCGGCTTCGAGGCGAAGGCGCAGGGCATCAAAACCATGCTGCCCCACGTTGACGAATTCCGCCCGGTACATAACTTGACCTCGATCGGGACGCTGATCTCGGCGCTGTCGTCGCCGCTGCCGCCGCATCAGCGCAGCGCGATCCGGCCCGCCGCCTGAGAAGGAGATAGTCATGCTCAACCGCGACGAAGACATCCTCAAGGCCGCCGAGGATTGGCACAAATCCGGTCACGGCGTGGCGCTCGCCACCGTGGTCGAGACCTGGGGCTCGGCGCCGCGCCCGGTCGGGTCCAACCTCGTGATCAACGACGAGGGCACGTTCTTAGGGTCCGTGTCCGGCGGCTGCGTGGAGGGCGCTGTTGTCACCGAGGCGCTGGACGTGATCTCCAGCGGTCAGCCCAAGATGCTGGAGTTCGGCGTCGCCGACGAGACCGCCTGGAACGTCGGGCTGTCGTGCGGCGGCACCATCCGCGTGTTCGTCGAGAAGGTGGGCTGACCGATGCAATTGGGAACACTGGCCGAGCTCAATGCCGAGCGCGCCGCGCGCCGCCCGGCCATTCTCGTCACCGACGTCGCCACCGGCGAGCAGCGTCTGGTCAAGGCCGCGGACATCGCCGCCGATCCCTTGCGCAACGAGCTCGCAACGCAACTGCGGATGGGCAAGAGCGGCATGGTCGAGGTGGGCGGCAAGCGGTTGTTCCTCAACGTCTACGCGCCGACGGCGCGGCTCGTCATCATCGGCGCCGTCCATATCAGCCAGGCGCTGGCACCGATCGCCAAGTCGCTCGGCTATGACGTCACCGTCATCGATCCGCGCACGGCCTTCGCCAGCCCCGAGCGCTTCCCCGACGTGCCGCTGATCGCCGAATGGCCCGACGTGGCCCTGCCGCCGCTCAACGTCGATCACTACACGGCCTTTGTCGCGCTGACGCATGATCCGAAGATCGACGATCCGGCGCTGCTGCACGCGTTCTCGCGCGACTGCTTCTATATCGGCGCGCTCGGCTCACGGAAGACGCATGCCAAGCGCGGCGACCGCCTGCGCGCCCAAGGCGCCAGCGACGCCGACATCGCCCGCATCCATGCGCCGATCGGGCTCGCCATCGGCGCGGTGTCGCCGTCGGAGATCGCGGTCTCGATCATGGCCGAGATCACCGCCACGTTGCGGCTGCCGGCCAAGGAGAAAGAGCAGGCGGCATGAAGTTCGGTCCTGCCAGTCCGACTGAAGCGATCGGCGGGGTGACCGTGCACACCCTGCGCAAGGGATCGTTGGTGCTGAAGAAGGGCACGCTGATCGGTCCCGCCGAGGTCGAGGCGCTGGCCCGAGAGGGCGTCAAGGAGATCGTGGTCGTCCGGCTCGAGGCGGGCGATGTCTCGGAGGACGAGGCGGCTGCCGACGTCGCGAAGGTCGTCGCAGGCAAAGGCATTCACGTCGATCGCGCCTTCACCGGGCGCGCCAATCTGTTCGCGGCGCAGGCCGGCGTGCTGATGATCGACCGCGCCGCCGTCGAGCGCATCAACGGAGTCGACGAGGCCATCACCTTTGCGACCTTGCCGGCCTTCAAGCCGGTGGTCGAAGGCGAGATGGTCGGCACCGTCAAGCTGATCCCGTTCGGCGTCGAAGGCCGTCTGCGCGATGCCGCCGTCGCTGCGGCGGGCAGGGGCGCGCTCAGCATCGCCTCCTATGTGATCAAGCGCGTCGGCGTCGTCTCGACGCTTCTGCCTGGGCTCGCGCCCAAGGTCATCGACAAGACGCTGCGCGTCACCGCAGAGCGGCTCGCGCCGGCCGGCGCCACCATCATCGCGGAGCGCCGCGTGCCGCACGAGCAGGCCGCGCTGGCCGCTGCGATCAAGGAGCTGTTGGCGCTGGGCGCCGAGCTCGTCATCGTGTTCGGCGCGTCCGCGATCGCCGACCGCCGCGACGTCATTCCCGCCGCGATCACCGGCATCGGCGGTGCGATCGAGCATTTCGGCATGCCGGTGGATCCCGGCAATCTGCTCTTGATCGGTAGCGCCGCCGGCGTGCCGGTGCTCGGCGCCCCCGGTTGCGCCCGTTCGCCGGCGGAGAACGGTTTCGACTGGGTGCTGATGCGGCTGCTCGCCGGCATCAAGGTCACCCGCGCCGAGCTCACGGCCATGGGCGTGGGCGGACTCCTCATGGAGATCGTGACACGGCCGCAGCCGCGCGCCAAGCCGGAGGCCGAGGGCGAACGCAAGGTCGCCGCGGTCGTGCTGGCTGCGGGACGCTCGACCCGCATGGGAGGGCCGAACAAGCTGCTGGCCGAGCTCGACGGCAAGAAGCTGGTGCGCATCGTGACCGAGCAGGCGCTGGCCTCCAAGGCCGGTGAGGTCATCGTCGTCACCGGTCATCAGGCCGAGCTGGTCGAGCAGGCGCTGTCAGACCTCAACGTCCGCTTCGTCCGCAACCCGGATTTCGCCGGCGGCCTCGCCAGCTCGGTGAAATCAGGCATTGCCGCGGTGCCTGAGGGCGTCGATGGCGCGGTCGTGTGCCTGGGCGACATGCCGATGGTGTCCTCGGATCTGCTCGACCGTCTGATCGGCGCGTTCGCGCCCGATCGCGGCAATTTGATCGTCGTGCCCGTGTCCGAGGGACGCCGCGGCAACCCGGTGCTGTGGTCACGCCGCTTCTTCGCCGAGCTGATGACGCTGGACGGTGACGTCGGCGCGCGGCACCTGATCGCCAAGCATACCGAGGCCGTCGCCGAGGTGCCGGTCGACGGCAACAGCGCCTTCCTCGACATCGACACGCCGCAGGCGCTGGAAGCCGCCCGGCGCGGCTGAGCCAGCGTAGCCCGCCCTCAACCTCCCATTCACCAAGTTTCAACGACCCCCGGCTAGATTTGCCGACATTGGGCCTCGGGGGAGGAAAAAGTGATCGCTTCGACCGCTGCGCGCCGTGTCGCGCTGTTTGCATTTGGATTGACCGTTCTCGTTGGCGTTGCGCGCATCGCGAGCTACGGCGCCATCAGCCCGGCGCATGCCGCCGGCGCGTTCGCCATTGGCCGGTGCGCCGCCTATGGCCAGGCGTTCGACTATCCGGCGGAGCATCTCGCCAAGGCCGCGGCGCTCAAGCAGTGCAAGGGCGACTGCACCGCGGTGACGATGAAGAAGGCCTGCGCCGCGTTCGCGGTCGATCTCACCAATCCCTGCGGCGCCCACGGCTATGCTGTTCGGCCGACGATCTCGACCACGCTCAACGAGGCGACCCGGGAATGCTACAAATATGGCGGCAAGGAATGTGTCATCCGCGCCTGGGTGTGCGACGCCAAGGGCTGATCTGAGCCTGATGTCTCTCGTCCGCGCTTTCATTTCGATGCTTCACCTCGAGAGCGGCTCGGCTATTCTAAGCGTTCGATGACATCGAACTCTGGAAATGGCATGCAATTCGACACCAAGATCGCGCTGATCATTCGCAACGATCTCGAAGCCTGGCAGAAGTTGAACGTCGCGGCGTTTCTTTCCAGCGGCATCGCCGCTGCATTTCCCGAATGCATCGGCGCGCCCTATGAGGACGGCTCGGCAACCCTGTATCACGCGTTGATCGGGCAGCCGATCCTGATCTACGGCGCGCCGGATCGTGCAGCGTTGGCGCGTGCTCTGGATCGCGCGCTGTCGCGCAGCGTGAAGCCGGCGCTCTACACCGAGGACATGTTCAAGACCACGCATGACGAGGCCAACCGTGATGCCGTGAAGGCGGTGGCGCGCGCCGATCTCAATCTGGTGGGATTGGCGTTTCGCGCGGAGCGCAAGCTGGTCGACAAGGTCGTCGACGGACTCAAATTTCACGCCTGACAGCCACGGGCACATTGCGCTGTCATCAAACTGTTACTTCATGCAGCGGCGCGGCTTGATGCCGATCAAGACCGGAATACGCCGACGTCGTTAGTTTGCGCCGCGACATGAGGAGCAGACAGATGCAGACCATGAAAGCCGCCGTCGTCAAAGCCTTTGGCAAGCCGCTGGTTATCGAGGACGTTCCGATTCCTGCGCCGGGGCCGGGCGAGCTTCTGGTCAGGGTGAAGGCGTGCGGCGTCTGCCACACCGACCTTCATGCCGCCTCCGGCGATTGGCCGGTGAAGCCGGTGCCGCCGTTCATCCCCGGTCACGAGGCGGCCGGCATCGTCGCCGCGCTCGGGCCCGGCGTCACCGACTTCAAGGTCGGCGATGCCGTCGGCGTGGCGTGGCTGCACGATGCCTGCCTGCGCTGCGAATATTGCGAGACCGGGTGGGAGACCTTGTGCGAGCACCAGCACAACACCGGCTATAGCGTGAACGGCGGCTTCGCGGAATACGTGATCGCATCCGCGGCGTTCGCCGCGCGCCTGCCGGCCAATGTGGACTTCGCCAAGATCGCCCCGATCCTCTGCGCCGGCGTCACGACCTACAAGGGGTTGAAGGAGACCGACACGCGACCGGGCGAGTGGGTGGTGGTCTCCGGCGTCGGCGGCCTCGGTCATGTCGCAATCCAGTATGCGAAGGCGATGGGGCTGAAGGCGATCGGTCTCGACATCGCCGAGGACAAGCTGAAACTCGCGCTGGAGGCCGGCGCCGAGCACGCCGTCAACGCGCTCGACAAGGATGCCGTGGAGCGGGTGATCGCAATCACCGGCGGCGGCGCGCATGGCGTGCTGGTCACCGCGGTGTCGACGTCGGCTTTTGCCCAAGCGCTGCACATGGTCCGCCGCAAGGGGACGGTCAGCCTGGTCGGCTTGCCGCCGGGCGAATTCCCGACGCCGATCTTCGATGTCGTGCTGAAGCGTATCACCGTACGAGGCTCGATCGTCGGCACCCGGCGTGATCTCGACGAGGCCATCGCCTTCGCCGCGGACGGCAAGGTGACGGCCGAGGTGACCACGGCGCCATTGTCGGAGATCAACACCGTCTTCGACCGCATGAAGGCCGGCAAGATCGACGGTCGCGTGGTGCTCGACTTCGGCTGATCAGCAAGACCGATTGACGCGCCGCCGTGCCGAACATGGGGGCGGCGGTTTGATCTGGATCAGGAATGGGGACGCGCGGCGCTGGCACAAATTGCTCATGGCAGCCGTCACCAAGATCGTCTTCCTCGGCGCGAGCAGCGCGTCCTTTGGACTCAGCGTGTTCCGGGACCTGTTTTCGACGCATGATCTCGCGGGTTCTACGCTCGTGCTGGTCGGCCGCGACCCGACCCGGCTGGCCCGGTCGGAAGCACTGGCCCGGCTGCTCAACGACCTCTCCGGCGCCGGCCTCAAGATCGAGGCGACCACGGATTGGCGCGCGGCGCTCGACGGCGCCGGCTTCGTGATCCATGCCACCGCGATCGACCGCAACCGCCTGTGGAAGCTCGATTTCGAGGTGCCGCGCAAATACGGCATCCGTCACACGCTGGGCGAGAATGGCGGGCCGGGCGCATTGTTCTTCACGCTCCGCACCTTGCCGGTCGTATTCGACTTCGTGCGCGAGATGGAGCGGCGCTGTCCGGACGCGCTGCTCATCAACTTCTCCAATCCCGAGAGCCGCATCATCCTCGCGCTGGGGCTTCACAGCCGCCTCGCGCATATCGGCCTGTGCCACGGCATCTTCATCGCGCGCAGCCAGGTGGCTTCCATTCTGGGACTGGCCGAGGAGCGCGTGGACGTGTGGGGCGTCGGGCTCAACCATTTCCAATGTCTCATGCAGATCCGGGATCGCGACAGCGGGGCCGATCTCTATCCACTGCTCCGCGAAAAGGCTGGGAGCCACGACCCCAAGGTCGCGCCGCTGACGCGGGCGCTGTTGCGCGACTTCGGCTTCTGGCTGGGCTGCGGCGACAGCCATGTCGGCGAGTATCTCGCCTATGGCTGGGAAGCGGGCGAGAGCGGGTACGACTTCGCGTGGGACGAGGCGGAGCGGGCCAAGCTGATCCGGCAGATCGACGAGGTCCTGGCGGGCAGGGCCGGCATGCCGGACTGGTGGCGAATGCCCTCCGGAGAGCGCGCGGTCACCGTGATCGGCTCGGTGTTGCACGATCGGAAGCAGGTCATCGAATCCGGCGTCGTTCTGAACCGTCACGTCATTCCCAACCTGGCTGCCGAGGCCGCCGTCGAAGTGCCCGTTGTCGCGGATCGCGTTGGTATCCACCCGGTGTCGCTGGGCCCGCTTCCAGATGCCGTCGCCAAGCTGATGTCGGTCCAGGTTCAGGTCCAGCAGCTGGCGGTGCAGGCGGCCATGACTGCCTCCAAGGATCTCGCGCTGCAGGCGCTGCTCATCGATCCCGTGGTCAACTCGGCCGCCGCTGCGCGCCAGATCGTGGACGAGCTCTGGGAGATCAATCGGCCTTACATCAGATCCTGCGCGTGATCGCGGCCGGCGTCGTCTGACGGGGGCCGCGCGCTGTCGGGTACGACCTCCTGACGCGGGCCGAGACCGGCCTCTGCGAGGCCTCTTTACATTGACTGACCAGTCAGTCATAATTGTTCGATGTCGAAACCTTCGAAATTGTCCGAGCGCAGAGTTCAGGCCGTCAAGACAGCGGACGCGGGAGCTGCCACGTCGCGCCGGGCGGATCGCTCCGCCGAGCGCCGCGCGGCGATCGTGCAAGCGGCGATGGACGAGTTCATTGCCCGCGGTTTCGCGGCGACCCGTCTGGACGACATCGCCAAGCGGGCCGGCGTGGCCAAGGGCACGATCTATCTGCATTTCAAGGACAAGGAATCGATGTTCGAGGAATTGATCCGGACCGCGATCGTGCCCTTCGTCGGCCGTCTTGCCGCGCCGCCGCCGGCCGGCGGCTCGGTGCGCGACATGGTCGAGGGGTTGGCGCGGATGTTCCTCCAGGAGGTCGCCGGCACGCGGCGCGGTGATCTCGTGCGGCTCATCATTTCAGAGGGGCCCCGTTTTCCCGCGATTGCCGACTTCTACTACCGCGAGGTCGTTTCCCGTGGTCTCGCGGCCATGCGCGCCCTGATCCAGATCGGGATCGTCAGCGGCGAGATCCGCGAGCCCAAGCTGGTGCAACACCCGCAACTGATGATCGCGCCGATGATGGTCGCGGTGCTCTGGAAGAGCCTGTTCGAGCGACATGCGCCGCTCGACGCCGAAGCGATGCTGCAGACCCATCTCGATCTGATCTTTGGCGCGAGGAGGCCGACATGAGCCTGCTGCACTGCCTTGCCGTGCTGGTCACGGCCTTCACGTTCAACGGCTGCAAGGAGACGCGCGATCCCGGCTATCAAGGCTGGGTCGAGGCCGACATGATCTTCGTCAGTCCGGACGAAGCGGGCCGGATCACGAAGCTGAACGTGCATGAGGGTGACGTGGTCAAGGTCGGCGATCCGCTCTATTCGGTCGACGACGATCTGCAGCAGGCCGATCTCAACCAGACCAAGGCGACGCTGGCCAATGCGCAGCAGACCTATGACCGCGCCGCGGCCCTGAGCAAGACGGGCGCGGGGACGCAGGCGACGCTCGACTCCGCCGTTTCGGCGCTGCGCGTCGCCGAGGCCCATCTCGTGACCTCGCAGACGCGGCTGGCAAGGCGCAAGGGCGTGGCGCCGGTCGCGGGCACCATCCAGCAGATCTACTTCCGCGAGGGCGAGATGGTCGCGGCGCAACGGCCGGTGCTGTCGATCATGCCGCCGGGCAACATGAAGCTGCGCTTCTACGTGCCCGAGCCTGATCTGCCGAAGCTCGCGATCGGCGACGAGGTCCGTGTCACCTGCGACAATTGCGCTGATGATCTGGCGGCCAGAATCTATTTCCTCGCGACCTCGGCGGAATACACGCCGCCCGTGATCTACAGCCTCGATGAGCGCAACAAGCTCGTGTATCTGATCCAGGCGCGGCCGTCGCGGCCGGATGCACTGCGCGTCGGTCAACCCGTCAGCATCTATCCGCGTTCCAAGACGCCTGATTCGAAGACCCCGGTGGCGGACAAGCAATGAACGGAACGGGTCCCGCCGAGATCGCGATCGACGTCCAGGGATTGACCAAATCCTTCGACGGCCGCGAGGTCGTGCATGATCTGTCGATGCAAGTGAAGCGCGGCTCGATCTACGGCTTTCTCGGCCCGAACGGCTCGGGCAAGACCACGACCATCCGGATGCTGTGCGGCCTGCTGACACCCGACGGAGGCGAGGGCACCTGCCTCGGCTTCGACATCCGCCGCGATGCCGACAAGATCAAGCGCCTGGTCGGCTACATGACGCAGCGCTTCAGCCTCTATCAGGACCTGTCGGTGCGGGAGAACCTCGAATTCGTCGCGCGCCTCTACGGCATGCCCGATCCGCGCCAGGCCGCGCGCGACATGGTGCAGCGGCTCGGGCTTGCCGGCCGCGAGCGGCAGCTCGCCGGCGAGTTGTCGGGCGGCTGGAAGCAGCGGCTGGCGCTCGGGGCCTGCACCCTGCCGAACCCGCAATTGCTGCTGCTCGACGAGCCCACAGCCGGCGTCGATCCCAAGGCGCGGCGCGATTTCTGGAACGAGATCCACGCGCTCGCCGGCGAAGGGCTGACCGTGCTCGTCTCGACCCATTACATGGACGAGGCCGAGCGCTGCCACGAGATCGCCTACATCGCCTATGGTCATCTGCTGGCGCACGGCACGGTCTCCGAGGTGATCGCGCAATCGGCGCTTACCACATACACGGTGAGCGGCGATGATCTGCGCGAACTCGCGGCTGATCTCACCGGCAAGCCGGGCGTCGACATGGTGGCGCCGTTCGGCACCAGCCTGCACGTGTCCGGCCGCGACCGCAACGCGCTGGACGCCGCGATCGCGTCCTGGCGCGACAAGGCTGATCTGCATTGGCAGCCCGCCGAGCCCTCGCTCGAGGACGTCTTCATCGACCTGATGAACCGCTCACGGGACAACTTCCAATGAGCGACGCGGCCGTCCACCAGGCATCTCCCGAGTCCCGCTTCGGCTTCTGGCGGCGCACCTACGCGATGCTGGTCAAGGAGTTCATCCAGCTCAAGCGCGACCGGGTCTCGTTTGCGATGATCGTGATGATCCCGGTGATGCAGCTGATGCTGTTCGGCTACGCCATCAACACCACGCCGCATCATCTGCCGGCGGCGGTGCTGCTGCAGGAGGACAGCGATCTCGGCCGCTCGATCCTGAAGGCGATGGAGAACACCGCGTATTTCCGCTTCACCCGGGAGGTCAGCAGCGTCGCCGAGTTCGACGATCTCCTGCTGTCCGGCAAGGTCCTGTTCGGCGTCGAGATCCCGCGCGGCTTCGAGCGCGCGGTCCGCCGCGGCGACCGGCCGGCCTTGCTCGTTGCGGCCGACGCGACCGATCCGGTCGCGGCGTCATCGGCGCTGTCCTCGCTCGGCATGATCGTGCAGACCGCGCTCGCGCACGATCTCTACACCGGCAATCCCGTCACGACGCCGTTCGAGATCAGGGCCCACGCGCGCTACAACCCGGCGGCCTCGTCGCGGCTCAACATCGTGCCGGGCCTCGTCGGCACCATCCTGACCATGACCATGCTGATCTTCACTGCGCTCTCGGTGACGCGCGAGATCGAGCGCGGCACGATGGAGAGCCTGCTGTCGATGCCGATCAAGCCGGTCGAGGTCATGCTCGGCAAGATCATCCCCTATGTCATGGTCGGCTTCCTGCAGGCGACGATCATCATCGGCATCGGCGTCCTGCTGTTCGGGGTTCCGATCATGGGCAACCTGCTGCTGCTGGCGCTGCTGTCGACTCTGTTCATCGCGACCAACCTCTCGATCGGCTACACCTTCTCGACGCTGGCGCAGAACCAGCTGCAGGCGATGCAGCTGTCGATGATGTTCTTCCTGCCGAGCATCCTGTTGTCCGGATTCATGTTTCCCTTCCTCGGCATGCCGCAATGGGCGCAGATTCTCGGCGAGTGCCTGCCGCTGACGCATTATCTGCGCATCGTCCGCGCCATCATGCTCAAGGGCTCGACGCTCCAGAACCTGCAGCATGATACGATCGCCCTGTTCGGCCTCATGCTGTTCGCCATGACGGTCGCCGTCCTGCGCTTCCGCCGCACCCTCGATTGAGGCACAATGGCGGCTGGGAGCAGGAACGGCTGAGGCAAGATGCAGATCGTGGGAGCAGGACAGGCGAACGAAGCGCCGGCGGCAGCGCCGGCCGAGTTCGACCAGGCGCTGATGCGTCAGACGTTGAACACCGAGCTGCTGCGCGTGAGGGCGCTGATCGCCACTGCGGCTCTGTTTCTCGTGATGTCGGTGCTGGTCGAAATCTTCGAGCCCAGGATCTCGGAGTGGATCTGGCCGAGCCGGATCGGGGTCCTCTACGTCTACGCGATCATCGTCGCATTCATCAGCTTCGAGACTCTCATCCTGTTCAGGATCAAGGCGGACATCCGCCACGGCCGGGACGTGCCGGTGATCTGGCGCTATGTCAGCGCCCTGGTCGAGACCTCGCTGCCAACGTTCGTCCTCATCCTGCAGATCGAGGGCATCGGCCACGACAAGGCGCTGGGCTTCGGCGCGCCGCTGGTCTATTTCATCTTCATCGTTCTCTCGACGCTTCGTCTCGATTTCTGGCTGTCGAGCTTCACCGGCCTCGTCGCCGCGGTGGAGTTGTTGGCGGTGGCACTGATCGATCGGCCTTCGATCGATCTCAGTCAGAATCCGGAGATCTACTATCACGGTGAGCGCAGCTTCATCATCCTGTTGTGCGGGATGCTCGCCGGTGCCGTCAGCGTGCAGCTGCGACGCCAGTTCGCGGCGAGCATCGAGGCTGCGTCGGCGCGCGACCGGGTCACCGATCTGTTCGGCCAGCACGTCTCGCCCCAGGTCGTCGAGCGCCTGATGAAGGAGGGGACGGCGGAGGCGCGCGACATCCGCGAGGTCGCGGTGATGTTTGTCGATTTCCGCGGCTTCACCGCGGCGGCGCGGTCGAAGACGCCGCAACAGGTTGTCGATCGCCTCGATGGTGCGTTCGCGGTGCTGGTCGAGATACTCGAGCGCCATGGCGGCATCGTGAACAAGTTCCTCGGCGATGGATTCCTGGCGCTGTTCGGCGCGCCGTTCGAGTCGCGCGATGCCGCCGTGCAGGCGGTCATGGCTGCGCGCGAGATGGTGGCCGCGATGGAGCGCGTCAACGCGATGTCGTCTTGGCCGCTGCGGATCGGGATCGGTCTTCATCTCGGCGAGGTGGTCGCCGGCAGCATCGGCTCGCCGCGGCGCAAAGAGTACACCGTCATCGGTGACACCGTGAACTTCGCCTCGCGGCTCGAGGCGCTGAACAAGGAGTTCGATTCGCAGCTCCTGATCTCGAGCGAGGTGCGGCAGGCGGCCGGCGACGGGGCGCGCGACGCCGTCTTCCACGGCGCGGTGTCGGTGCGCGGCTACGACCGGCCGTTCGAGATCTGGCAATTGCACTGACGCAGGCGACCCGTCGCCCGACGTCTGAGATTTACATTGGATGGCCTCCGCGTTTAACTGCCCTCAACGAAAAGCATGATCAGGGGGAACGCATGATCCGAACCGGGGCGTCGTTTTTGGCCGCAGCAGGCATCGTGTGCGCAGCCGGCCTGGAGGCGGTGCGGGCTGAGGATGTTGCCTGTAGCAAGGTGACGGCCGAGGCGTTGAAGGTTCCGGGGCTGGCCTTGACGGGATCGAAGCTGCAGGAGGCCGCCGACGGGCTGCCGCGGCATTGCATTCTGTCCGGCAAGGTCAATGAGCGCACCGGCGTCGACGGCCATGCGTATGCGATCCAGTTCGAGATGCGGCTGCCGGAGACGTGGAACGGCCGCCTCCTGCACCAGGTCAATGGCGGCAATGATGGCGTCGTGGTGCCGGCGCTCGGCGACAAGGCCGACGGCCTCGTCGGTGGCGGTATGACGCCGCTCGCCCGCGGCTTTGCCGTGCTGTCGTCGGACAGCGGCCACTCCGGTAACGATCCCGCCAACAAGCCGCGCGGGCTTGCGTCCGGCTCAGCTTTCGGGCTCGATCCGCAGGCGCGCCGCGACTACGGCTATTCGGCCGACATCACGCTGGCGCCGATCGCGAAGGCGATCATCTCGGCGCATTACGGCAGGAAGCCGGACTATTCCTACATCGCCGGCTGTTCCAATGGCGGCCGCCACACCATGGTGGCCGCCGAGCGCATGCCCGAGCAGTATGACGGCTTCCTGGTCGGCAATCCCGGCTTCAACCTGCCGCGCGCTGCCGTGCAGCACGCCTGGGACGTGCAGGCGCTGACCAAGGCCGACGTCGACATCCGCAAGTCGATCACGCGGGAGGATGCCAAGCTGATCGCTTCCAAGATCACGGAGGTCTGCGACGAGCTCGACGGCGCCAAGGATGGGCTGACGGCGAACCTGAAGGCGTGCCAGAAAGCGTTCAATTTCGACAGCCTCCGCTGCGCCGCTGGTGCGACCGAGGCCTGCCTGCCGGCCGCCAAGGTCGATGCTTTGAAGAAAGTCTTCGCGGGCCCGCACAATTCGAAGGGCGAGCCGCTGTATTCCGACTGGCCGGTGGATGGCGGGGTCGGCACCGGCAACTGGCGCGCCTGGAAGGTCGAGAGCCCGGTGGAGCCGTGGAACAACCTTCCGATCATTGCCACCATGGGCGGCGCATCGCTCAACTACATCTTCTCGACGCCGCCAGTCGAGATCGAAGGCTCGCCCGACAAGCTCGTCGAGAAGCTGCAGACTTATGATTTCGACAAGGACGCACCGAAGATCTACGCCAAGGAAGGTCCCTTCACCGAGTCTGCGATGGACTTCATGGCCCCGCCCGCGGTCGACAACCCGACCCTGCCGGCGTTCCAGGGCGGCGCCCGCAAGATGCTGATCTATCACGGCCAGGCCGATCCGGTGTTCTCGATCAACGACACCGTCCGCTGGTACGAGAAGCTCAATGCCAATGTGCAGGGCAAGGCCGATACGTTCGCGCGGCTGTTTGCGCTGCCCGGCGAGACCCATTGCGGCGGCGGCGTCACCTTGGAGAAGTTCGATGCGTTGGGCGCGCTGATGGACTGGGTCGAAAAGGGCAAGACGCCGGAGGCGATCACGGCCTCGGTCAATGCGGCCAACAAGGAGCTCCCATCGACATGGAGCCCGCAGCGGGCGCGGCCGCTGTGCCCGTGGCCGAAATTCGCCAAATATGTCAGCGGCGACATCGAGCAGGCGTCGTCGTTCACCTGCGCCGCGGAGTAGCGACTCACACCTGAGGCGCGACCAGGTTCTTCACCTTGACCTGATCGCGGTCCTCGATGATCTCGGCGATCCATTGCCGGTGGCAATGGGCGTGGTCGCGCTCGTAGCAGAGCAGGCAGACGGGACCGGCGCTCTTCACGAGCGAGGCCAGCTCGTCCATCTGCTCCTTCGCCTGCGGCGTCTTCAGATGCGCGCTGTAGATCTTGTGCAGCGTGTCGTAATGGCCGCTGCGGGCGGCCTCGCGGCCCTCCTTCGGCGTGCCGAGCCCGCGCAGATGCACATAGCCGATGCCGCGCTCGTCGAGCCCGGCAGCGAGCTGGCTCTTGGAGAAGCCCGGCCGGCGCGAGGCCGCCACCGCGCGCACATCGACCAGCAGCTTGACGCCGGCGGCCTGCAACTCATCGAGCACGGCCTTGGCCGGCGTGTGCTCATAGCCGATGGTGAACAGGGTCTTGCTCTTGGCCATCATGCGCCTCCTGCGTCAGCTCACGCGCTCGATGAGCTCCATCGCGCCGGCTGGCGCGCGCACCTTGCCCTCGTGGATGACATAGGCGAACACGTCGCGCGGCATCTTCTTCGCCGGCTTGTCGTCAACCCGTGGCAGGTCGTCCGGTTCGCCGCCGCCGGCCCACAGTTGCAATCGCTTCGCCCAGGCGTCGAGCTGCTTCGGCGGATAGCAGGTCGCAAGCTCGTCATTGCCCTTCTGCAGTCGGGCGTAGACGAAGTCACCCACGACATCGGCGATCGCCGGATATTTGCCGTGCTCGGCGAACACGACCGGCGTTGCAAACTCGCGCAGCAGCGCGACGAAGCCGGGCACGCAGAAACTGTCGTGGCGGACCTCGACGACGTGGCGCAGCTTGCGGCCGTCGAGCTCGCGCGGCAACAGCTCGAGGAACTTGCCGAAATCGGCCTCGTCGAACTTCTTGGTTGGCGCGAACTGCCACAGCACCGGGCCGAGCCGGTCGCCGAGCTCGAGCACGCCGGTGTCGTAGAAGCGCTTCACGGAATCGCCGGCCTCGGCGAGCACGCGGCGATTGGTGGCGAAGCGCGGCCCCTTCAGCGAGAAGATGAAGCCGTCCGGCACCTCGCGCGCCCATTTGCGGAAGCTCTCCGGCTTCTGCGAGCCATAATAGGTGCCGTTGATCTCGATCGAGGTCAGCTTCGAGGCGGCGTATTCGAGCTCCTTCGACTGCGGCAGCTTGTCCGGATAGAACACGCCCCGCCAGGGCGCGAAGGTCCAGCCGCCGATGCCGATGTAGATGTGGCTCTTGGATTGCGAGGCGCGTGCAGGGGCTTTGCTCACGGATCGATTCCGATGCTGATTGGTGAGGGTGTTGCGGTAGGGAGACGATAGTCAACCGGGCCGGTTCTGACCAGTTCGGCGCTGCTGCGCCGTCGCTCTTCCCGTGCTCCGGAGCCTCGTGTATCCAGGGCACGGGCCGGGAAGGGGAGATATAGCAATGAGAGCGGAATCGGTCGGCGGCCTGCTGGGGGCGATCGTCGCCGCTGCCGTGCTTGCGGCAGCCTTCTACTATGTTCCCGTCGGGCCGATGGCCCGTCAGATGCAGCCGGCCAAGGTCGAGGTGCCGCCAACCCCGGTGCAGACGGTTCCGGTGGCTCCGGCCGTGCGCGGACCCGTGGTCCGTGAGGTTCCGAACTAGGCCGGCCGGGGCCCTTGCAATCCAGCCGAGGCGCCCCATCTTGGTCGGGACGGTGACGTCGAGCTGTAACGGCTCCGGCACCGAGACGACCACGGCAGAGCGGTTGCGCCGGATGTACGCGCACCCTTTGTTTGTGGTCGTTGGCATTTTGGGCCCCTCGCTTGGGAGCGATGCAAGCCGGCACCACAGTCCGGCCTTTTTGGGCCCTCCTTCAGCCGTTGCGCTTGGCAGTGTGGAACGCGGCAGATATACGCATCCGCACCATGAACGATGTCCTCCGACCGGCCATGCCCGCGCCGCCGCAAACCGCTGATATTCCGATCGTTTCGGTGGTCGTCCCGACCTTCAACGAGCGCGACAATGTCACCACGCTGTACCGGCGGCTGGAGGCGGCGTTCAGGGACGTGCCGTGGGAGGTCGTATTCGTCGACGACAACTCTCCGGACGGCACCTGGCAGGTGGTGCGCGAATTGTCGCGCAGCGACAAACGCGTCCGCTGCATCCGCCGGATCGGCCGCCGCGGCCTGTCCGGTGCCTGCATCGAGGGCATCCTGGCCGCCAGTGCGCCCTATGCCGCCGTGATCGACGCCGATCTGCAGCACGACGAGACCCAGCTGCCGAAGATGCTGGCGCTCTTGCAGAGCGGCGCCGCCGAGCTCGTCGTCGGCAGTCGCTACATCGAGGGCGGCAGCGCCGCGAGCTTCGACAGCAAGCGGGCCGGGGCCAGCGCCTTCGCCACCGAGATCGCGCGCCGCGCGCTCAAGGTCGAGGTCAACGACCCCATGAGCGGCTTCTTCATGATCCGCCGCGACCGCTTCGAACAGATCGCGCCGAAGCTGTCGACGCAGGGCTTCAAGATCCTGCTCGACATCATTGCGAGCGCGGAAGGCGGCCTGCGCACCGTCGAGGTGCCCTATACGTTCGGCTCGCGCCTGCATGGCGAGAGCAAGCTCGACTCGATGGTCGCCCTCGACTTCCTCGGCCTCGTGCTGGCCAAGATGACCAACGACGTGGTGTCGTTGCGCTTCCTGCTGTTCGCCATGGTCGGCGGCACCGGTCTCGTCGTGCATCTGGCCACGCTCTTTCTCGGTCTCAACCTGTTCGACATGCCGTTCGCGGAGGCACAGGCGCTCGGTGCCTTCATCGCGATGACCTCGAACTTCATCCTCAACAACTTCCTCACCTATCGCGACCAGCGGCTGAAAGGCTTTGCCATCCTGCGCGGCCTGCTCGCGTTCTATCTGGTCTGCTCGGTCGGCCTGCTCGCCAATGTCGGCGTCGCCTTCTCGGTCTATGACCAGGAGCCGATCTGGTGGCTGGCGGGCGCGGCCGGCGCGCTGATGGGCGTGGTCTGGAATTACGCGATCTCCGGATTGTTCGTCTGGCGCAAGCGATGACCTCTGCGGCAGGCGCCGACGACGCCCGGCTGGTCCGCAATGTCTGGCTGACCATCACAGGTCTCGTCGTGCTCCGGCTGATCGCCGCCGCGGTCACGCCGATCACCTTCGACGAAGCCTATTACTGGATGTGGTCGAAGCATCTCGCCGGCGGCTACTACGACCACCCGCCGATGGTCGCGGTCGTGATCCGGCTGGGCACGCTGATCGCCGGAGACAGCGTGCTCGGCGTGCGCCTGGTCTCGATCCTGCTCGGCCTGCCCATGAGCTATGCGGTCTATCGCACCGCCGAGATCCTGTTCGGCAGCGTGAGGGTTGCGGTGACTGCGGCGCTGCTGCTCAACGTCACCTTGATGGCTGCGGTCGGCACCCTGATCGTGACGCCGGATGCGCCGCTGCTGGTGGCCTCCAGCTTCGTGCTGTTCTTCTGCGCCAAGGTTCTGGAGACCGGCCGGGGTGTCTGGTGGCTTGCGGTCGGTGCCGCGGTCGGTGCCGCGCTGCTGTCGAAATACACGTCGCTGTTCTTCGGTGCGGCGATCCTGATCTGGCTGGTCGCCGTGCCGAAGCTGCGGCACTGGCTGGCCTCGCCCTGGCCCTATCTCGGCGGCGGCCTGGCGTTCGCGATCTTCTCGCCGGTGATCCTGTGGAATGCCGATCACCAATGGGTGTCGTTCATCAAGCAGCTCGGCCGCGCCAGGGTCGAGGAGGTTCGTCCGGTCTACATCGCCGAGATCATCCCGACGCAGTTCGCCTTCGCCACGCCGCTGGTTTTCATCCTCGGCGTGATGGGCCTCTATGGGTTGGCCCGGCGCAGGGCAGGGGACGCGGCGGCCCGCGTCCTGATCGAGGCCATGGTCTGGGTCATCGTCGCCTATTTCGCGTGGCATTCGCTGCATGCCCGCGTCGAAGCCAACTGGTTCGCGCCGATCTATCCGGCCTTCGTGGTGGCTGCCGCTGCGGCGGCCCGTCTTGTCGCCTGGTCCCCGCGCGAGCAGCGCACGGCGGACTTTTGCCTGCGCTGGGCCGTGCCCGCCGGCGTCGTGATGTTCGTCGCGCTGATCGTGCAGGCCAACACGGGCCTGCTGTCCGGTTATCGGCGCGATGCCACCGTCCGCAGCGTCGGCGTCGGCTGGCGCCCCCTGGCTGCCGAGATCGAGGCAGCGCGCGTGCGCGCCGGCGCCTCCTGCGTGCTGGCGATGGATTATGGCACCACCGCCTGGCTGTCGTTCTATCTTCCGTCCGGGACCTGCGTGCTGCAGCCGATCCAGCGCATCCGCTGGGTCAATTTTCCGGAGCCGGATCCGGCCAAGCTGGCGGGCACGCAGCTGCTCGTGGACGAGGTCCAGATCGCATCGCGGTTCTACGTCAGCAATACATTCGGCCGCGTCGAGAAGATCGGCGAGGCCGAACGCAGGCGTGGACCTTTGACCATCGAGACCTATGCCTTCTATGCGCTGAGCGAGCCCAAGCGGGAGGTGCTCGACCGCACCCCGCCGCCGGAGCTGCAGCGCTGACGCCCGCTTCAGGGCTGCTGCGGGATGATGTCCGCCAGCGCCTTGTCCCGCGCATGAATTGCGACCATGTTGATGCCGGCATCGATGGTCTTGTAGCCGCGGCTTTCGAGCCACTGCCGCAGCTGGTCCGCGTCGGTCTTGATCTTCTCGATCAGCATGATCGGCGTGCAGCGTTCGATCGTCGCCGCCGCGCCTTCGAGCGCCTCGATCTCCATGCCCTCGACGTCGAGCTTGATCAGGTCGCAGCGCGGCAGATTGAAATCGTCCAGCGGGAGCTTGCGCACCTCGACGGTGTTGTCCGCATAGTCGATGGCCTGGCCGATGAACTCGGTGTTGGGACGCTGGCGCAGCTCGAGGCTGCCGAAGCTCGATGGGGTCAGGTAGTTCGGGCTTGGGATGTTGAGCACGCCGCGCTCCGACGAGACTGCGGCATGGATGGCGATCGCATTGAAGCAGTTGTTGATCGCGATGTTGCCGGCGAGCGCGTAGTAGATCCGTTCTTGCGCCTCGATCGAGAGCACGGATCCCCAGCCGGTCATCGCCTTCGCCCATTCGATGGTGTGGACGCCGATATTGGCACCGCAGTCGATCGCGACGGCGCCATCGCCATGGTGCCGGCGGCGCAAGCCGAGCAGGCGGACGGCGAGCTGCACCTCGCCCGGATCGAAAGCCCCCGTGTCGAGGATCTGATAGCCGACGCCGTAGCCCCGGTTGGCGTCGACCATGCGATAGTCGAGCCGGTTGACGATCATCGTCCCGTGATTGCTCGCGGCCAAGACGAAGGCCAGCTTCCGGTCGGGGATCTGCATGGAGTCCTCTCGTGTCGTGTTCGGCAGGGAGCGGACGCGGTACGATTCGCCGGCAGAGTGTTGCCGAGAATCGTTCCCTACCATACGGCCGCCGGTGTCCACAGCGCGGAAAATCCCGGTTTGTTACGGATGCGGTCCACCTGCGGCTGCCGTCGCCATTGCGCCTTGGACCACGACCGTCCTGATCCGATTGCCGCGGAGACCGGGCGACATGGGATTGTACGTGACCAATGCTTTCAGCCGCGTCGAGAAGATCGGCAAGACCATGTCCGAGCAGGGGCCTTGAACAAGTGAAAACTACGCCCTTTCCCTCGTCAGCACGCCTAAACGTGAGGTCATCGATAGCGCCCCTCTGGCAGAGCTCAATCGTTAACGCGGCCTGCGATGGTTTACGGATTCCGGCGGCCGTCGAATGCTGCTCCTCAGGAACGCCCTGGGGCGGCAATATTGCTTTTGGCTGGAATTTCGCCCTGTTTTTGCCCTGTTTGCCGGCAAAACAGACGTCCATGGTTAACCCGCCCTTAATCTGCCAAAACTTAATCAGCATTTAACTAAAAGTCGCCCTAATGAAGCTCTGTGCTTCTGCGAGATGCAAAGCGGTTGTCCGTGGCGCATCGAGCGAGAGTTATCGAGTATTCGTTCGGGCGTGAGTGAATGAGTAACAGTCGAGCTGCGTTGGCCGCACGAAATCGCAGGAAGTCTTCCCTGATCGCGTTCTCTCACAAATTGATCGGTGGCGCGGCAATCGCATGCCTGATCGGGGGCTGCGCTGTGACGGTCTATACCAAGATCATCGCGGCGGATGCCTATCCGACCCTGGGCAGCATCGAGCAGGATGAGCCCGTCGTGCGCCCGGCGCCGCGGCTTGCGACGCGCAGCGCCGCCGATGCGGTGGGTGAGGCCTTCTCGGCATTCCCGGAATCTCCGCCCGTTACCACGGTCGCCGCCATCACGCCGCAGATGTTCAACGACCGCTTCGGCGCGGCCGTGCCTCAGGGCGTCGCCTCCAACGCCGCGAACGGCGCGCCGCCGCTGCCCAGGCTCGCCGAAGCCGCGCCCAAGCAGATCGAGGCCAAGCAGATCGAGGGCAAGTCGGTCGAAGCCAAGCCGGCCGAGACTGCGAAGGTCGCCGAGGCGCCGAAGAAGGATGCCCGGCCGCCGATGCAGTTGGCGCTCGCCAATGCCAAGCCGGCCGCGCAGCCCGCGACGCCGGCGCAGGCCGCCGAGGCCAATCCGCCGAAGAGCAGTGGCTTCTCGCTGCGCGCGATGACCGAGCGCGCCAAGGCGGCGGTGCTGTCGATCGCCGGCGACCGGCATTCGATCCAGGAAAAGCTCTGGGGCAAGCCGGAGAACCAGGATGGCGGCCTCCTGGCCTATGCCTCGGCTGATTCCAACATCACCGCCAGCATCGCCAAGGATCCGACCCGCGGCGGCCGGCCGCCGTATGATTTGAGCACCGCAGTCTACGACATCTCGGCCAAGGCGGTGTATCTGCCCGACGGCACCAAGCTCGAGGCACATTCCGGCCTCGGCGACAACCTCGACAAGCCGAGCTCGGAGAAGATCAAGATGCGCGGCGTGACGCCGCCGCACATCTACGAGCTGAAGCCGCGCGAGGCGCTGTTCCACGGCGTGCCGGCGCTGCGGCTCAATCCGATCGGCGGCGAGGACGCCATCCACGGTCGCAACGGCCTCCTGGCCCACACCTTCATGCTCGGGCCGAACGGCGACTCCAACGGCTGCGTTTCGTTCCGCGACTACTACGCGTTCCTCGATGCCTACAAGAACAAGGGCATCCGCAAGCTCGCCGTGCTCTCGCGCATCGACTGAGGCGCAGCCGTTACGGAGTAGGGTGGGCAAAGGCGCCCATTCCGCGCGTGCCACACGAATATTTGTAGTTGGCGCCGTGCCCACCGTTTTGCCGAGGAGAGGGCTGATTGACGGTGGGCACGCTGCCGCCTTCGTCGGCCACTTTGCCCACCCCACAGGTCCTGCATCGACAAACAACGCCGTCGCCTGGCGTTGAGCCGGGGCCGGAATGAGATCCGTTTCACGCTTCAAAAAGCACGGCCATGACTGCGCATTCTCGCGGCGCCTGGCGCCCGAGTGCTGCTCGTAAACTGGCCCTCCGAAATCGGAAGAGGGCGCGGGGAATGCCGGGTGAGGGCCTCACCCATGGCCCGCCTGCAGAAGAAAAAGCAGGCGGCAGTCACCACAGGTTCAGCCGCATCATCCGGCATTCCCCGCGCGATGGCCTTACGGCTTATACGTGGTCTCCCTGGTGCGCCGGGCTTTCTGGCCACCATCGGTCGGAGCATTCGTCTCTCCGACCTTGACACCAGCATCGGGGTGCCAGGACATCACGACTTCGCCGTGCGCACCGGATCGTTCGTCCGCGTGATCAGATCACGCTGCAACCCGACGCGCCCACCGCATCCCGCCCTCCACGTTCATGACGATCGCGAAGCGCCCCTCTCATGAGGACGGGACCGGCATAGAATGCACGGTTTCTGATTTTTGGAAACAGGAAAATGTTCGGGGTTGGCGGTGAGCGGGGCGATCCCATTGACCCGGCTCGACAAACGAATTTTCGCGCGCACGCGTTTTCGACCTCTCGCAGGGCCGATTGCGGCCTTGTAGCTCGCGATAATGCGCAACTGATTTGCCCGACAACCAATCTGGTCGTTGCAAATCTGTCGCGTCGCCGGAGGCGCGCCGTCATCGCTTCCCCCTCCGGCCTTGACGGCTTCGGAAAATTCTGCGCATAGCTCTGCCCCATCGAAATTGACGCGCCGTTCGCCGGCGCGCTCTTGAGGACCACGACCGTGTTGAGCCTACGCTCACATCTCGCGAACGCCCCCGCCAACGAACGACCGCTTAACTGGTCGCGCGATGGGTCCGGCATGGGCGTCGCCTGTCAGGGTCCGAATGATCTCGTGCTGTCCCTGACGACATCGGGACGCGAAATTCCAGCAAGAGCATAACCGGCGGCGGGATCTCACCCTCCGCAGATATAGCGGAGGGTCTGATGACCCGCATGATGAGCCCAGATTCCGAGATAGTCGACCACGCCCGAGCGCTGTGCTCGCCGGTGGCGGTTGCCTTCGTGCGCATCGTCATGACGTGCCGCGGCGTCAGCGAGGCACGGGCTCGCCAGATCTATCTCGACTACATCAACGGCGTTCAGCCGGAGCACGCTCCGGTCGCGTTCGACTGATTGACGATGACCATGCCCGGTGCAGTCCGGGCGCGATGACATGGCCTATGTTCCCGTCTGGTGAAGGGACCGGATTGTCGATCCGGAAAGGCGGGTTCGATTCCCGTCATGGGCGCCAACACGACCGGGCAGATGAAGCGAAGAGAGGAGGTCGATGATGTCAGCAACAAACCCGGCGCTGGTTCTCAACGCCGACTTCCAGCCGCTGAGCTATTTTCCGCTGTCGGTGGTCTGCTGGGAGGACGCGATCAGGGCCGTTGTCGGCGAGTCGCACGTCGTGGTCGCAGAGTACGACCGCGTCGTGCGCAGCCCGAGCGTCACCATGCGGCTGCCGTCGGTGATCGCGCTGCGCGACTATGTCAGGCCGGCGACGCGCGTCCCGTTCACGCGCTTCAACGTGTTCCTGCGCGATCGCTTCGAATGTCAGTACTGCGGTGGCCGCTATCTCCACGGCGAGCTGACCTTCGATCACGTCGTGCCGCGCGTCGACGGCGGCGAGACGTCGTGGACCAACATCGTCGCCGCCTGCAGTCCCTGCAACGCGCGCAAGGACCGGCGCCATCTCAAGCCGCGGCGGCCGCCGTTCGAGCCGGCACGGCACGAGCTGATGGCCGCGCAGCGCCTGTTTCCGCCGAGATTCCTGCACGTGACCTGGCAGGATTATTTGTACTGGGATGTGGAGCTCGAGCGGTGAGCGCCGCGTAGCACGGATGAGCGGACGCCGAAGCCCAACGGGCTTCGGCGGAGGCGACATCCGGGGTCTCGCGTGCCACTCGTATGAAGCCGCATGTCGCTGCGCTCATGCGGGCTACGACTACTCATCATGCTGAGCTGCAACGATCTCGCCGTCATTTCGGGGCGCGCGCAGTGCGAGCCAGAAGCCATAACCATGACAATTCGTGACGTGCGTCGGCGGTGCTAAAACGCCACGAAGTTATATCAGCTACGTACGGCTCACTTTACAAACGTGAAAAATCCTGTAAGAGCACGCGCCAACTTATCCGGCGGACATCCGCCAGCGAGAGAGCCATGCCGATTTCGACCCCACGTCAGATAGAGGACAGCGCGCTGCCGCAACTGCGGCGCCGTGATTGCGTCCTGTGCGTGACGGCAGTCTCCGCGGGGAGCGCGCTGTCCCGTCACAATCAACTAGCAGCGTAGCGAGGCAGCGGGATCGTCCCTCTGTCTTGAACGCCAGAGAGACGATCCGCCAGGCTGATGTCCCATCCGGGACACTCCGATCAGATCCGTCTCTCTGTTTGCACCACCGGACTTGCGCGGCGTCACGCCGTGCAAGTCCCGATCATTGCAGCGCCACGCCGGCGCGGCAGGGTCATGCATGAACGAGTGAGGAGGATCACATGCGAGCCGATCCCTATCAGGAGCGCGCGAGGCTATTGGCGATCGAGGCCGGGCTCGATCCGGATGCACGGGTCGAGCGGCCCGGGCAGCGATCGATGCCGCTGTGGTGCACGTTCCGCGACGCCGCGCGCAAGGAGCAGCTGGCGCGCGAGGCCACGGCGCTGGGCGACACGGTCGCGAGCCGGCCACAGGCCGCGCAGTATCAGAACAGCCCGCTGAAGGTGTTTGGCCGTCACGAGGATGCGACCATCGCGCAGATGAGGAGCTGCATGGCGGTCGGCAATGCCGTGGCCGGGGTGATCTGCGCCGACGGCCATCTCGGCTATGCCCAGCCGGTCGGCGGCGTGATCGCCTATGAGAAGCAGATCAGCATCTCCGGGGTCGGCTTCGACATCGGCTGCGGCAACATGGCGGTCCGGCTCGACACGCAGTTCAGCGCGATCGAGGACAAGGTCGGCACCATCATAAAGGATGTCGCCAGGGTGATCTCGTTCGGCGTCGGCCGCAAGAACGCCGAGCGGGTCGAGCATGAGCTGTTCGACGACGCCGATGCGTGGCGCTGCTCCGACATGGACGCGTACCGGCAGAAGGCGGTCGGGCAGCTCGGCACGGTCGGGTCGGGCAACCACTATGTCGATTTGATGCGCGACGAGGCCGGCTTCGTCTGGATCGGCGTGCATTTCGGTAGCCGTGGTCTCGGCCACACCTCGGCGACGCGCTACCTCAAGGCCGCCGGCGGCAAGGACGGCATGAACGTGCCGCCCGCCGTGGTCGACGAGGATAGCGAAATCGGGCAGCGTTACATCGCCGCGATGCAGCTCGCCGGGCGCTATGCCTATGCGGGACGCGAGTGGGTGACCGAGCGCGTGCGCCGGATCATCGGCGGCGCGGTCACCGACAGTGTGCACAACCACCACAACTACGCCTGGCGTGAGAGCCACGACGGACGTGACCTGTGGGTGGTGCGCAAGGGCGCCACGCCGGCCTTCCCAGGCCAGCGCGGCTTTGTCGGCGGCTCGATGGGCGACGACGCCGTCATCATCGAGGGCGTGGAGTCGGAGGAGGCCAAGGCCTCGCTGTACTCCACGGTGCACGGCGCCGGGCGGCTGTTCGGGCGCAGGGAGGCCAAGCGGCGCTTCACGCGCGACGAGATGGACGCCTGGCTGCAGGGCCGCGGCGTCACCCTGATCGGCGCCGATCTCGACGAGAGCCCGATGGCCTATCGCCGTTTGCCCGAGGTGCTGGCCGAGCACGCCGGCTCGGTGAGGGTGGTGCATAGGCTGCGGCCGTTCGCCGTGGTGATGGCGGGCGAGGGCGAGTTCGATCCGTTTAAGGATTGACCAGCATGCTACTCGCAAAATTGAGAGTGGTCGCCGATGGGCGGCCATTCGCCAATGAGACGGAGCCGAGCCATGAGTGACATCAGGTGGAGAGCGAAGAACGTCGGTACCATCGAGGACTTTCTCTCGGCGAGCGAGTGCGACGATTATCTCCGGTTCGGAGAGGCGATAGGTTTTGCCGAAGCACCGATATCGACCGCGGCGGGTATGATCATGATGAAGGATGTTCGCAACAACGATCGTGTCATGGTCGACGATGCCGCGCGGGCTAAGGAGCTCTATGAAAGGCTCACCGTCCATCTGGCGCCGCGCTTCCAGAAGAAATGGACGCCGTTTGCGCTGAACGAACGGCTGCGACTCTATCGCTATGATGTCGGGCAACAGTTCGACTGGCATCTGGACGGGTATTTCGAACGCCATCCTGGTGAGCGAAGTCACTTTACGTTCATGGTCTATCTCAATGACGAGTTCGAAGGCGGAGCAACGTCATTCAAGGAAGCATATGGCGGAGCATTCATCGGTGATCCGTTCCGGATCATTCCGAAGAAAGGCATGGCGCTGCTGTTCCATCACCCGATCATGCATCGCGGCGATCCCGTGACGAAGGGGCGCAAATACGTGCTGCGGACGGACGTGATGTATCTGCGGAGCAGGTGAGGGGGCGCGTCGCACAAGGCCCGCGCTCTCCGTTCGCCACTCCGGGGCGCGCGTAGCGCGAGCCCGGAATCCATAGCCACAGGCCGTCGCGTGGCGCGAGGTGCTTGTGGCGTCTGTCTTCGACCAACCACCGCTCGGGCTATGGATTCCGGGCTCATTCGCGCTGCTCCAAAATGGCTTCGCCATTTTGCGCTTGAACGCCCCGGAATGACGGCGGAGAGGAGTTTAGCGACGAAGCCCGCATGAGCCCCGGCGACATTCGGGCCCCGGCGAAACAAAAAGGGCGCGGCTTTCGCCGCGCCCTTCGTATCTCTTGAGGAGGCTGGACCTTAGAAGTCCATGCCGCCCATGCCGCCGCCCGGAGGCATTGCGGGGCCGCCGGCGTTCTTCTTCGGCAGCTCGGCGACCATGGCTTCGGTCGTGATCAGCAGCGCAGCCACGGAGGCGGCGTTCTGGATCGCGGCGCGAACCACCTTGGTCGGGTCGATGATGCCCTTGGAGACCAGGTTGCCGTACTCGCCGGTCTGGCTGTCGAAGCCATAGGCGTACTGGTCCTTCTCCAGGATCTTGCCGACGATGACCGAGCCGTCCTCGCCCGCGTTGATCGCGATCTGGCGGGCCGGGGCGGAGAGCGCCTTGCGGACGATCTCGATGCCGGTCTTCTGGTCGTCGTTCTTGGTGCGCAGGCCCTTGAGCTGCTCGGAAGCACGCAGCAGGGCGACGCCGCCGCCCGGCAGGATGCCTTCCTCGACAGCCGCGCGGGTCGCATGCATCGCGTCATCCACGCGATCCTTGCGCTCCTTGACCTCGACCTCGGTCGCGCCGCCGACGCGGATCACCGCGACGCCGCCCGCGAGCTTGGCCAGACGCTCCTGCAGCTTCTCACGGTCGTAGTCCGAGGTGGTCTCCTCGATCTGCGCCTTGATCTGCTGAACGCGCGCCTCGATGTCGGCCTTCTTGCCGGCGCCGTTGACGATCGTGGTGTTCTCCTTGTCGATCATCACCTTCTTGGCGCGGCCGAGCATGGAGAGGTTGACGTTCTCGAGCTTGATGCCGAGGTCTTCCGAGATCGCCTGGCCGCCGGTCAGGATCGCGATGTCCTGCAGCATGGCCTTGCGGCGATCGCCGAAGCCCGGAGCCTTGACGGCCGCGACCTTCAAGCCGCCACGCAGGCGGTTGACGACCAGGGTGGCGAGCGCCTCGCCCTCGACGTCCTCGGCGACGATGACCAGCGGCTTGCCGGTCTGCACCACGGCCTCGAGCAGCGGCAGCAGCTCGTTCAGCGAGGAGAGCTTCTTCTCGTTGATCAGGATGTAGGCGTCATCCATCTCGACGCGCATCTTGTCGGCGTTGGTGACGAAGTAGGGCGAGATGTAGCCGCGGTCGAACTGCATGCCCTCGACGACGTCGAGCTCGGTCTCGAGCGACTTGGCTTCCTCGACGGTGATGACACCCTCGTTGCCGACCTTCTTCATGGCGTCGGCCAGGAACTTGCCGATTTCGGCGTCGCCGTTGGCGGAGATGGTGCCGACCTGGGCGATCTCGTCGTTCGACGTGACCTTCTTGGAGTTCTTGACGAGATCGGCGACGACCGCTTCGACCGCGAGGTCGATGCCGCGCTTCAGATCCATCGGGTTCATGCCGGCGGCAACCGCCTTGGCGCCTTCGCGCACGATGGCCTGGGCCAGCACGGTCGCGGTGGTGGTGCCGTCGCCGGCCGCATCAGCGGACTTCGAGGCGACTTCGCGCACCATCTGTGCGCCCATGTTCTCGAACTTGTCGTCGAGCTCGATCTCCTTGGCGACGGTGACGCCGTCCTTGGTGATGCGGGGAGCGCCGAACGACTTGTCGAGGACGACGTTGCGGCCCTTCGGGCCGAGCGTGACCTTGACGGCATTGGCGAGGATGTCCACGCCGCGCAGCATGCGATCGCGGGCGTCGACGCCGAACTTAACGTCTTTTGCTGACATATTGGGTTTCCCTGAGTTGAATTGGTCGTCTCACCCTGGGCAGGGCGCCCGCAGGCGCTCCTCAGGGTGAGCGTTGAGCGGGTTGGGCTTAGGCGGCCTTCTTCTTCGACGCGGTGTCGGTGAGCACGCCCATGATGTCGCTTTCCTTCATGATCAGCAGCTCCTGGCCGTCGATCTTGACCTCGGTGCCCGACCACTTGCCGAACAGCACGCGATCACCGACCTGGACGTCGAGCGGGACCAGCTTGCCGCTCTCGTCGCGGGCGCCCGGGCCCACCGCGATCACTTCGCCCTGCGAGGGCTTCTCCTTGGCCGAGTCGGGGATGATGATGCCGCCAGCGGTCTTCTCTTCGGCGTCGATGCGCTTGACCACGACGCGGTCGTGAAGCGGACGGAAAGCCATACAGTCCTCCTAAGCTATTGAGGCGATTGTCAGTTTCTGGAATTTTGGCAGTCGGTGCCGGCGAGTGCCAGCACGTGGGCTGGATTTAGGGGAGAGCATTCAGCCGGACAAGGGCTTGTAGCAGAAAAATTAGCAGTCAACTGCGGGCTCTGCCAAAGCGTTCCGATAGCGTTAACGGGAGCGGAACGAACCATGAAACCCCCGTATTAGCACCTGGGCTAAGTGGCTGCTAATGCAGAATTTTTCAACATGTCGTTAAACATTTAAGCTTGAGATGGGTTGAGGACATGCGTCACATTTCTTGGCAGTGAGCGCATCTTTGCCGGGTGGCTCCATCCCGGTTGGCCACACGGACATGCGCTCCAGAAACGGAGGTTGGCATGGTGTCGAAGGTTGAGGTTTCCGAGGACTTTCGGAAACAGGTGCTGGGTTACGGGCTGACGACGGCGCAGATCCTGTATCGGATGCCGGATCACCGCTCGCTGCTGCAGACCTATGTCTGGCAGAACTACGACCTGTTTCCGAAATTCCCCGCGCTGCAGGACTTCCTGGCGTTCTGGCAGGAGAAGATCGAGGGCCCCTTGTACTCGGTCACGGTGGCGCATTCCAAGCTGATCAAGCCGGCCGAGCTGCGCGCCGTCGACGGCATCTTCCGGCTGCATTGAGGCTGACGCGTAGCCCGGATGAGCGAAGCGATATCCGGGTTCAACGCGGACGCGCGTGAGTCCCCGGATGTCGTTTCGCTCATCCGGGTTAAGCGCTGCCTCGGCCCTGTTGAGGTCGTCGATCGGTCGACCCGCAAAGCGGCAGGTTGTGCTATCCTCGCGTGCGAGGACACGCAGGGAGAGCGCCATGGCCAAGAAGAGCCGCACCGCCAAATCAGCATCACGCGCCGCCGCGAAAGCCGCGCCGCGAAAAACCGCAAAGACAAAGCCGACGGCGAAGACCGCCTTCGCGGCGCCGGCCAAGCCGGGAAGGGTGGCGAAACCCTCGACGCGCAAGGCGCTCGCGAGCAAGGGGCGACCAGCGCCGGCGCCGCGCCGGCGCAAACAGAAGGTCGCCATCAGCCATCACCGCGAGGAGGACTTCAAGGCCGACGGACTGCGCGCCTATGCTGTTTACCGCGACCTCGGCATCGCCGACGCGACGCACGGGCTGGCGCGCGCGCATGTCATCCGCATGCTGCCGCCGTGCAATCCGCAGGAAGTCTCCAAGCTGCACACCCATGCGGTCGACTTCCAGATGGTCTATGTGCTCAAGGGCTGGGTGAAGAGCTACCTCGAAGGCGTCGGCGAGACGCTGATGCAGGAGGGCAGTTGCTGGACCCAGCCGCCGAAGATCCGGCACATGATCCTCGACTATTCCGACGACGTCGAGCTGCTGGAAGTGATCCTGCCGGCCGACTTCAAAACCGTCGAACTGTCGACGTAAAGCCGACAGAAATGGATGGAAACATTTGCGTGCGATGGACGGCGGTCCCATCGCGCGTGTGTGTTGACATCCGGTCTCGCGTCACTGGGACGGATGGGCCGGCGACGAATCCGTAAGAGGTGTTCGCCGCGGGCTTGCGTAAAGGCGTACCCGTCCCGTTGCCGCGCTTCGTCGTCCAGTTCGCTCCCACGATCCCGCGCGCGCCTCGCACGCGCGCATCGGTGCAGCCTCGCATCGCCAACGCGGGCGCCGGTTCGGCTTCAGGTGCCGCCCATCGCGAGGACATCGACTGGCTGCGCGCCATCGCGGTGCTCTCCGTTGTCGCATTCCATTTCGAGGCGCCGGCGATCTTCGGCGGCTTCGTCGGCGTCGACATCTTCTTCGTCATCTCCGGCTACCTGATCACCGGCATCATTGCCGCGGAGATGGCGGCGGGCCGCTTTTCGTTCGCGCAATTCTACGAGCGGCGGGTGCGGCGGCTGCTGCCGGCGCTCTACGCCATGGTGGCGTTCGCGGCGATCCCGGCGTCGCAGGACATGCTGGGCTCCGAGCGCGCCGAGTTCTTCCGTTCCGCGACCGCCGTCGTCACCTTCACCTCGAACATCTTCTTCTGGCAGCAGTCCGGCTATTTCGACCACGCCGCGGTCGAGAAGCCGCTGCTGCACACCTGGTCGCTCGCCGTCGAGGAGCAGTTCTATCTGGTACTCCCCGTCGTGGTCTGGGCCGTGTTGCTGATAGCGCGCGGGCGACGGCTGGCGCTGCCGGTCACGCTGGCGCTGCTGGCTGTTGGTTCGTTCGCGCTCGGTCTGTTGCTGATGCGAGGCGGCGCGTCCGCGAGCGCATTCTTCCTCAGCCCGCCGCGCGCCTGGGAATTCCTGCTCGGCGGCCTGGTCGCGATTTCCGGACTTCCCGCACCGCGGCCGGGTTTCGCCCAGCGCGGCGCCCGCGCGCTGTCGCTGCTGCTGATGGCGGTGCCGATTCTGGCGTTGCGCCCCGGACCGGGCTTTCCCGGCGTCGACGCGCTCGCGCCATGCCTTGGCGCGGCGCTGTTCCTGTGGAGCGGCGTCGGCGTTGCCAATGTGCCGCGTAGCCCGTTGTCACCGCTCGGCGTAGCGGCGTTCGTCGGCCGCATCTCATATTCGCTGTATCTGTGGCACTGGCCGCTGTTCGCCTTCGCGCGCTTCGCCAAGCCCGGCCTGGCGCTCGACGGCTGGGAGCGGGTGGCGTTGTGTGCCCTCACGGTCGCGGTCGCCACGCTGTCCTGGCGCTTCATCGAGCAACCGTTCCGCAATCGCCAGCTCGCAGCGACCCCGCGCGCGGCCTTCGGTCTTGCGGCGCTGGCGAGCCTGCTGCTGCTGGCCGGCAGCGGCGTCGGCCTGCTCCGCGCCGGCGTCGTGTCGGACGCCGACCGCGCGGCGCAGCGGCTGGACGCCTACAACGCCTACGACATGAAGCCGGTCTATCGCTATGGCACCTGCTTCACGACGCCGGACGGGCGCGTGCCCGGGGATTGTCTCCGTCCGGTGAGCGGCAAGGTCAACGTGCTGCTGTGGGGCGACAGCTTTGCGGCCCACTACTATCACGGCCTCGCCGCGAGCATCGATCCGCAGGCCGTCAACGTCATGCAGGCGAGCCAGCCGACCTGCATGCCGACCTTCAGCGCGGAGACGCAGGGGATCGCGGCCTGCCGCGCCCTGGCAAGCCAGATGCGCGACTATTTCGTGACGGCGCGGCCCGATCTCGTGGTGATGTCGGCGGACTGGCTCGAGAACGCCCGCCCGCCGCGCTTTGCCGGTATGGTGCGCGATCTCAGGCTGACGCTGGCGCGTCTCAGCGAGGCCGGCATTGCGGTGGTGCTGCTCGGTCCCTCCGTGCAATTCCGGGCGCGGCTGCCCTCGATGCTGGCGCGCGCCACCTTGCGCGGCATGTCGCCGGATCCCGTTGCGTTCGTCCGGTCCGATATCTTTGCGCTGGATCAGGCGATGCAGGCGGCGCTGTCGACGAGCGAAGGCCTGTCCTACATCTCGATCCTGTCGGCGGTCTGCGAGAACGGCCGCTGTCCGCTCACGGTCGGCGACGTCCCGCTGTCGTTCGATCATGCGCATCTCACGGCGGAGGGCTCCCAGCTCGTGATGGCGAGGATCGTGCCGCAACTGCTGCCGATGACGACCGAGCTCAGCTCACGTCAGCAGCCCGACGATCGCACCCATCAGGCAGGTGGTGAGGGTGCCGGAGACGATTGATTTGAGGCCGAGCGCGTTGATCTCGTCGCGCCGTGTCGGGGCCATCGTACCGAGTCCACCGATCATGATGCCGAGGCTGGCGAAGTTGGCGAAGCCGCACATCGCATAGAGCATGATCAGCCGCGCGCGCGGATCGAGCGCCGTCGCATCGAGCTTCGCCAGCTCGACATAGGCGATCAGCTCGTTGAGCACCGTCTTGGTGCCCATCAGGCTGCCGGCCGTGACGGCCTCCGACCACGGCAGGCCCATCAGCCAGCACACCGGCGCCATGACGAGGCCGAGCAGCCGCTGCAGCGAGATGTCGGCGCCGCCGATGGCGGGCAACAGCGACAGGATCGCGTTGGCGAGATGCACCAGCGCGACCAGCACCAGCAGCAGCGCGACGATGTTCATCAGCAGCTCGAGCCCGGCGCTGGTACCCTTGACGATCGCGTCCATCGTCGAGGTGGCCTGCGTCTCCTCGCCGAGCGCGCCGCCGGTGAGTTGCTTCGACGTCTCCGGCACCATGATCAGGCTGATCAGGATCGACGCCGGCGCGCCGAGCACCGAGGCGATGACGAAATGCGCGGCGGCATCCGGGATCAGTGGCGCTAGCAGCGTGGCGTAGAGCACCAGCACGGTGCCGGCGATGCCGGCCATGCCGCCGGTCATGACGAGAAACAATTCGCTGCGTGTCATCTGCGCCAGATACGGCCGGATGAACAGCGGCGCTTCCACCATGCCGAGGAACACGTTGGCGGCGGTCGACAGGCCGACGGCGCCGCCGACGCCGAGGGTGCGCTCCAAGAGCCATGCCATGCCGCGCACCAAGGGCGGCAGCACCCGCCAGTAGAACAGCAGCGTGGTCAGCACGCTCATGACCAGCACGATCGGCAACGCCTGGAAGGCGAGCACGAAATCGGCGCCGGGCGCCTTGAGGTCGAAGGGCAGGGCGCCGCCGCCGACATAGCCGAAGACGAAGGAGGTGCCGGCCCGCGAGGCCGACGAGATGGCGCCGACGACCTCGTTGATGGCGCCGAAGGCGCGGGCAACCGCGGGGACCTTGAGCAGGACGAGCGCGGTCAGGATCGTGACCACGAGGCCAAGCGCGGCCTGCTTCAGCGACACCGCGCGCCGGTTCTCGCCGAGCGCCCATGCGATCGCGAGCAGCGCGACGATCCCGAACCCCGATTGCAGCTGCAGCATCAGATCCCCCGAACCCCGTTTCATTATGAGCGCAGGGAACAGCCGCGCGCAATGCCGTGCGGCCATGCGGGGCCCGCGATTGACAAGGAGTGGGGGCTGCGTCACGCAGGCGCCATCATGTCGTCCACCGTCCCGATCGGCGCGCGCGATCTCTTGAAGCAAAGCGCGTTCCTGTTCTTCCTGTCGTCCCGCAGCCTGTCGCGCTTTGCGAGCCAGATCGCCGCAGTGGCGATCGGCTGGCAGATCTACGATCTCACCGGGCGTGCCTTCGATCTCGGCATGGTCGGGCTGATCCAGTTCCTGCCGACGGCGCTGCTGGTGTTCGTCGCCGGCAGCGCCGCCGACCGATTCCAGCGCAAGCGCGTCGTGCAGCTCTGTCAGCTCGTCGAGGCGCTGACGGCGCTCTATCTGTGCTGGGGCGCCTACGCCGGTCAGCTCGGCGAATTCGAACTGTTTGCTGCGATCTTCGTGCTCGGCATTGCCGGGGCGTTCGAGAGCCCCGCGACCGCGGCGCTGCTGCCGCTGATCGCCCCGGCAGGCACGCTGCAGCGGGCGAGCGCACTGTCGAGCGGGGCCGCGCAACTCGCGACCATCGCCGGTCCCGCCATCGGCGGCTTCGCCTATGCGGTCGCGCCGGGTCTACCCTATGGCATCATGATGCTGTTCTGGATTGCCGGCATGGGGCTGACCGGCCTGATGCAGGTACCGGAGGACGTTCCGCTCGAGCGGATCGACGGCAGCAAGGCCGACCTGTTCGCTGGCGTCCGCTTCATCCGCGCCCATCCTGCGATTCTCGGCACCATCTCGCTCGATCTGTTCGCGGTGCTGCTCGGCGGCGTCACGGCCTTGCTGCCGATCTATGCGCGCGACGTCCTTCAGGCCGGGCCGTTCGGGCTCGGCGTGCTGCGCGCAGCGCCCGCGGCCGGCGCGCTGGCGATGACGGCGGTGCTGGCGCGCTACACCATCCGGCGGCGCGTCGGCCTGCGCATGTTCCAGGCGGTGATCGTGTTCGGCGCGGCGACGGTCGTGTTCGCCGTCTCGCATGTGATGTGGATCTCGGTCGCTGCGCTCGCCATTCTCGGTGCCGCCGACACCATCAGCGTCGTGATCCGCTTCTCGTTGGTGCAGCTCGCGACGCCCAACGAGATGCGCGGCCGCGTCGGCGCGGTGAACTTCCTGTTCATCAACGCCTCCAACCAGCTCGGCCAGTTCGAGAGCGGCGTGACAGCCGCGCTGCTCGGCGCCATGCCCGCCGCCATCCTCGGCGGCGTCGGCACCATCGCGGTCGCGCTTCTGTGGATGAAGCTGTTTCCGACGCTGCGGAAGGTGGAGCGGTTGGAGTAGGAGTCGTGGAGGCACCCTGCCGTAGGGTGGGCAAAGCGGCCGCCCGAAGGGCGGCAGCGTGCCCACCATTGAGCGGCATCATGAGCGGCCAGACGGTGGGCACGGCGCCATTGCTATCTCGTTTGCCGAGACAGCGCGTCAGCGCCTTTGCCCACCCTACAAACGGTGGCTAGCCCCGTCCCACGAACGGCATCTTGGTCGCCATCACGGTGATGAACAGGACGTTGGCGTCGAGCGGCAGCGAGGCCATGTAGGCGACGGCGTCGCCGACGGCCTTCACGTCCATGCGCGGCTCCGGCATCATGCGGCCGTCGGGCTGCAGTACGCCGCCGACCATGCGCTCGGTCATCGGCGTCTCGGCGTTGCCGATGTCGATCTGGCCGACCGCGATGTCATAGGCGCGGCCGTCGAGATTCGACGCTTTCGTCAGACCCGTGATCGCGTGCTTGGTCGAGGTGTAGGGCGAGGAGAACGGCCGCGGTGCATGCGCCGAGATCGAGCCGTTGTTGATGATGCGGCCGCCGCGCGGCGACTGATCCTTCATGATGCGGAAGGCGTGCTGCGTGCACAGGAACGGCGCGGTGAGGTTGGTCGCCACCACCGACTGCCACTGCTGCAAAGTGAGGTCCTCGAACGGCACCGGCGGCGCACCCATGCCGGCGTTGTTGAACAGCACGTCGAGTCGGCCGTAGGTCGACTTCACGGTGTCGAACAGCGCCGCGATCGAGGCGGGATCGGTCATGTCGGCGGGGACGGGCAGGCTCATGCCCGGCTCGCCGAGCTTCGCGGTCTCCTCCAGCATCTCCTTGCGGCGGCCGACCAGCACCACGGTGAAGCCGCCCTTCATCAGCGCCAGCGATGCGGCGCGGCCGACCCCCGTGCCTGCGCCCGTCACCAGGGCGATCTTCTTTGCCGCTTCAGCCATGTTTCCTCACCTTCAGTTCACGTGTCTTGCAGTGTTCTGCAGTTTCAGTGTTTCGACTCGCTCTGAGTCTTGTAGGGCGGCCTTGGAATGTTGTTGTGCGCCGCGCGCAGGGCCGCCGACCAGCGCGAGCGGAGATCGTGGAAATAGGGCTCGCCGGCCTCGATGCGGTGGTTGAGGTCGGCCTCGCAGGCCTCCGCGCGCACCACCAGCACGTCGATCGGAAGGCCGACGCCGAGATTGGAGCGCATCGTCGAGTCCATCGAGATCAGGCCCGTCTTCAGCGCCTCGTAGAGCTCGACGTCGTAATGCATGGCGCGGTCCAGCACCGGCTTGCCGTATTTGTGCTCGCCGATCTGCAGATAGGGCGTGTCGGTGGTGCATTCGATGAAGTTGCCGGCGGTGTAGACCATGAACAGCCGCATCCGCGAGCCCTTGATCTGGCCGCCGAACAGGAAGGAGACGTCGAACGAGATGTCTTCGGCCTTCAGCGCCGGGCCTTCGGTGGCGTGCACCATGCGGATCGCCTTGCCGATGCGCTGTGCGGCCTGAAACATCGTCGGCGCGTTCATCAGGGTCTCGACCTCGCCGGTCTCGGGGTCCTCCATCCCTTCGGTCAAGGTCGAGAGCACGGACTGGCTGACGGCGAGATTGCCGGCGCTGGCGACCGCCACGATGCGCTCGCCCGGATTGGAGAAGATGTGCAGCTTGCGGAAGGTCGAGACGTTGTCGAGACCGGCGTTGGTTCGGGTGTCCGCGATCATGACGAGGCCGTCACGCACCAGAATTCCGCAGCAATAGGTCATCTCAGTCCCCTCGAGCCATTGCGCGAATTACTAGCGAAAATCGCCCCTTCGTCCAACCCCGCACTTCCGTAGCCCGGATGAGCGGAGCGACATCCGGGATCTCACGCGCTGTCTCGGTGAACCCGCATGTCGCTTCCGCCTTCGCCCTTGCGGGCTTCGGCGGACAAGCCGCTCATGCGGGCCACGGGAAGACCGGCGGTTCCGGAATTCAGGACTGGCGCTGCGACTGCGATTGCGACGGACCGCCGCGGCCGACCTGCTCGACCTTCACCTTCACGGTGAGCGTCTCGGTCCCGCCGCCATAGCGGGTGCCGCGCACCGGGGCGGCGCCGAGATAATCGAGCCCGATGGCGACCCGGACATGGGCGTCGGTGGTGCAGATGCAGTTGGCGGCGTCGAAACCGACCCAGCCGAGATTCGGCACATAGGCTTCCGCCCAGGCATGGCCGGCTTCTTGGTGCACTGCACCATCAGAGCGCAGGAAGTGGCCGGACACAAAACGCGCGGGGATGCCGGCGGCGCGCGCGCAGGCGATGAAGATGTGCGCATAGTCCTGGCAGACGCCGCGCTTCAGCACGAAGGCTTCCGCCGCCGAGGTGCCGCTGTGGGTCGGATCCTCGTCGAAGGTCATGTGCTCGTAGACCTGCACCATCAGGGTGTGCAGAAGACCGAGCACGTCGCTGTCCGATTCCGCGCGCAGATCGCGCACGACGGCAGCCATGGCGGCATTGGCAGCCGTGAGGGGTGTCTGCCGGAGGAAGAAGCTGGGCGGGAAGCGCTCGTCCGCTCCCTTCAACACGCCGCCGGTGTCGTGCGTCTCGACCAGGCCTTCGGCCGTGATCGTGAGGTCCTCGAGTGCGCCATGGGTGATCACATGGGTGACGTTGCCGAATGCGTCTTCATGCATGTCGAGGCGGGCATCGGTCGACACGTCGATCTGCCACTCCGCCACATATTGGCCGTCATTGCTGCCGGGCGTCATGCGGATGATCTGGATGGCGCCGGTCGCCGCCGGCTCGTAGCGGTAGGTGGTGGAATGGGAGATACGCAGGCGCATGGCGGTCGACCAGTCTTCGTCAGATGTGCTGTCCGCGGTAGCTCGTTTCACCTTCCCCTGAAAGGGGGAAGGAGGACCCCTCGGGCGAAGGGGAGGGCGCCCGGCGCCGGACGTGGTCTCGCAGACACAGTCCGACGGCCGCCCATCGCTGTTTCCGCTGCGCTCCGGGCGCTCAGATCAGATACTGCTTGGTGATGATCTCTCCAAGTCGCGAATTGTCGGCGATGAACTCCTGGATGAACTCGTGCACGCCGCGCTGGAAGATGTCGTCCATGTTGGAGTGGTCGAGCCGGTTGCGGACGCCGCGGGCATGACGCTGCGCCGCCCCCTGGCGGCCATAGGCGACGCCAATCTGGTCGAGATTGCGGACGAGGTTGCCGTAGCAGCTCGCCAGCGAGCGCGGCAGCGTGTCGTTGAGGATCAAGAGGTCCGCGATCAGCCAGGGCTTCAGCGTCTCGCGATAGACCCAGTGATAGGCCGTGAGCGCCGACACCGAACGCAGGATCGAGGTCCATTGATAGTAGTCCAGCGGGCCGCCGACATGCTCGTCCTCGGGCAGCAGCACGTGATATTTGACGTCGAGAATACGCGCGGTGTTGTCGGCGCGCTCCAGATGCAGGCCGAGCCGCGAGAACCAGTAGGCGTCGTTGCGCAACATCGTCCGGTAGGCCGAGCCGTCGAAGCGCAGCGAGGTCTCCTGCACGAAGCGCAGGAAGCGCGCGAGATCCTCGCGCGTCTTGGTGCCCTTGCTCCACACCTCCTGCAGCTCGATCCAGGAACCGTTGAGCGTGTCCCACATCTCCGAGGTCAGCGCCGTGCGGACCGAGCGGGCATTGAGACGGGCGGCCTCGATGCAGTTCTTGATCGAGGACGGGTTCGACGGATTGAACGAGAGATATTCGACGACGTTCTGCTCGTTGGCCTCGGAGTAGTGCTCGTAGAAGCTGACATTGACGCCGGCGGTCATCAGCGCCGACTCCCACTCGTTGGTCTTGCCGATATAGGCCGCGGGAAGGGCGGTGACGCGCAGGGTGGCGTCGATGGTGCGGGCGAGGTACTCGGCGCGCTCGACGTAGCGGGCCAGCCAGTACAGGTTTTCGGCGGTGCGCGACAGCATGGGCGGTTTCTATCGGCTGCTTGGTAAGTAGTGCTTGCTGAGACGGGGCGGAAGTTCTCTGCGCGCCAAGGCAGACGCGCAATCATCGAGAGAATGGACCCCCTCTTTGACCCTGCTTGTTTGAGCACATGCCTTCGCTGCGTACTCGGTGCACCCTCTCCCCTTGTGGGAGAGGGTGGCTTCGCGGAGCGAAGCCGGGTGAGGGGTCTCTCTCCGCGTGTGCACATGCCGAGAGAACCCCTCACCCGGCGCCGAGATGACGCTCGTCGCCACCCTCTCCCACAAGGGGAGAGGGTGCACCGTCGTCGTGGCAAGATGTATGTTCACACTCCGTCCTTCGGGAAGAGGGGACGCATAGCCCCCGATAACAACGCCGCTACTCATCCAGCACCCATGTGTCCTTGGTGCCGCCGCCCTGGCTGGAATTGACCACCAGCGAGCCTTCCTTCAGTGCCACGCGGGTGAGGCCGCCCGGCACGATGGTGGTGCGGTCGCGTCCGGTGAGCACGAACGGGCGCAGGTCGACATGGCGCGGCGCCAGCCCTGACGTGACGCAGGTCGGGCAGGTCGACAGCGCCAAGGTCGGCTGGGCAATGAAGCCCTCGGGCTCGCGCTTGAGCTTGTCGCGGAACGCCTCGATGGTCGCCTTGGTGGCGGCCGGGCCGATCAGCATGCCGTAGCCACCCGAGCCGTGCACCTCCTTGACCACGAGCTCGCCGAGATGGTCGAGCACGTAGGACAGATCCTGCGGCTCGCGGCAGCGCCAGGTCTGCACGTTCTTCAGGATCGGCTCCTCGCCCAGATAGAACTTCACGACGTCCGGCATGTAGGAGTAGATCGCCTTGTCGTCGGCGATGCCGGTGCCGACCGCGTTGGCGAGCGTGACGTTGCCGGCGACGTAGGCCGACATCAGGCCGGGCACGCCGAGCGCCGAGTCGGGGCGGAAGGTGAGGGGGTCGAGGAAGTCGTCGTCGACGCGGCGGTAGATCACGTCGACCCGCTTCAGCCCCTCGGTGGTGCGCATGAACACCTCATCGTTCTTGACGATGAGGTCGCGGCCCTCGACCAGCTCGATGCCGAGCTTGTCGGCGAGAAAGGAGTGCTCGTAATAAGCGGAGTTGTAGATGCCGGGCGTCATCAGCGCCACCGTCGGCTCGGCCGAGGCGCTGAGCGGCGCGACCGAGCGCAGCGCCGACAGCAACTCGTCCGGATAGCGCTCGACCGGCGCGACGCGGTGGCGCGCGAACAGGTCCGGAAACAGCCGCATCATGATCTCGCGGTTTTCCAGCATGTAGGACACGCCGGACGGCGTGCGCGCGTTGTCCTCGAGCACGATGAAGTCGTTGGCGTCGACGCGGACGATGTCGATGCCGGCAATGTGGACGTAGACGTCGTGCGGCACGTCCTGCCCGTTCATCTCCGGGCGGAACACGGGATTCTGAAAGATCAGGTCATCCGGCACGACGTTGGCGCGCAGGATGTCCCGGCCGTGATAGATGTCGCGCAGGAACATGTTCAGCGCCTTGACGCGCTGCTTCAGCCCCTTTTCCAGCAGCGCCCATTCCTTGCCCGACAGGATGCGCGGAATGACGTCGAACGGGATCAGCCGCTCCTGCGCCTCCGCCTCGCCATAGACCGCGAAGGTGATGCCGATTCGCCGGAACAGCAGCTCCGCCTCGTGGCTGCGATACTCCAGCGCCTCCGGCGGCGTTTCCTTCAGCCACCGCGACAGCTCCTGATAAGCCTGACGGACCTCGCCGCCCGGCTCGTTCATTTCGTCGAACGCAACTGCCATAGATGCCCGTGTGTCCCAGCCTCGCCATACACTGCATGACTCTGCATGACGGTAGCAAGGGCCGGGCCAGCGCGATATGCATTCTCCTGCGGCATTTCGTGGGGGTTGCTGAAGCCATGCCCGAAAAACCGGCTGCGTCGTGCTCAAATCCGCGGCATAGACTGCGACGTTCCGGATGACATTGGCGCCGTGGCGGGCCAAAAGAGACGGCAGATGCGAGGAGAAACCATGAGCGAGATCGTCACCGCGGGGTTGCTGGTCATCGGCGACGAGATCCTGTCCGGCCGGACCAAGGACAAGAACATCGGCTTCATCGCCGAATACCTCACCAATCTCGGCATCGACCTCAAGGAAGTCCGGGTGGTCTCGGACGACGAGCCGGACATCATCGCGGCGCTCGACGCGCTGCGGCATCGCTACACCTATGTGTTCACCACCGGCGGCATCGGTCCGACCCATGACGATATCACCGCGGATGCGATCGCGAAGGCGTTCGGCGTCGGCATCGACCATCACCCCGAGGTGGTGGCGCGCTTCCGAGAGCGCTGGAGCGAGCAGGAGCTCAACGAGGCGCGGCTGCGCATGGCGCGCATCCCCGACGGCGCCGAGCTGATCCAGAGCGCGACCATTCTGGCGCCGGGCTTCAAGCTCGGCAACGTCATCGTCATGGCCGGCGTGCCCTCGATCATGCAGGCGATGATGGACATCGTGGCGCCGAAGCTGAAATCGGGCGTGCGGATGCTGTCCGAGACGGTGCGCGCCAATGCGCGCGAGGGCGACATCGGCGGCCCCTTGCGCGAGATCGCCAAGGTGCACCCGGACACCATCATCGGCAGCTATCCGTTCATCGACGAGGACCAGAAGCCGAATACGCATCTGGTGGTGCGCTCGCGCGACCAGGACAAGCTGTCGGCCGCGATGGCTGCGGTGAAGGAGATGCTCGCCGGGCTCAACGTGACGCGCTAAAGCAGGGGCAGCTTTCGAGAACCCACGGACGAGATGAGATGCCAGACAAGACTTTGAGTGCAGAGGAGCGCGCGGGCCGGGCCTTCCCGGTGTCCTGGGACCAGTTTCATCGCGATTGCCGGGCGCTGACCTGGCGGCTGAACGAGATCGGGCCGTTTCATGCCGTGGTGGCCATCACCCGCGGCGGGCTGGTGCCGGCGGCGATCGTGGCGCGCGAGCTAGGCGTGCGCGTCATCGACACGATCTGCATCGCGAGCTACGACCACACCAAGCAGGGCGAGCTTCAGGTTCTGAAGGGCATCTCGCTCGACACCGCGCAACTCGGTGGCGGCACCGGCAAAGGGCTCCTCATCGTCGATGACCTCGTCGACACCGGCAAGACCGGACGCATGGTCCGCGAAATTCTCCCCGACGCGCATTTCGCCACCGTCTACGCCAAGCCGAAGGGCCGGCCGCTGGTCGACACCTTCATCACCGAGGTGTCGCAGGACACCTGGATCTTCTTCCCCTGGGACACCGCGCTGTCGTTTGCGCCGCCGCTGCGCGACGGGGCGGCGTGAGGAGGGCGCGAATGGCGAATAGGGAGTAGCGAATAGGGATTGGCGGGATGCTCTATTCGCCACTCCCTACTCGCCATTCGCCTGCTCCATAGCCGAAGGCGGAGGAGCCGATGCCTCTGCAGAATCGCGTCACCCCAACGGGCGACATCGTTGCTACGCCACACCGCGGCCTCTTCACGGGCAATCGCGGCATCATCCATGATCCCGCGACGAAGACGCTGCTGAGGAAGCGCTGGTCGAGCCCCGCCTGGCTGGTCTGCCTCTGCGACTTCCGCGGCCGCCGCCGGGAGGTGATGGCACGGCGGAGCTGGACCGAGCTGTTCTTCCTCGACGAGGCCACGGCCTTCGCCGCCGGTCATCGCCCCTGCTTCTACTGCCGCCGCGACGACGCCAACCGGTTTCGCGGCGCGTGGGAAGAGGGCAATGGCGTCAGCGGGGTTCGGGCTGCGGAGATCGACAAGGTCCTGCACCGCGAGCGGCTGGAGCGCGGCAGGAAGCGGTTGCACCCACTGCCGATGCCGTGGAGCGAGCTGCCCGACGGCGCGATGGTGCAGGTCGACGAAGAAAGCTTCCTGGTCGTGCAGGGCAGGGCGCTGCCCTGGTGCTTTACCGGCTACGGTGCTGCGCGCGACGATCTCACGGCGCCGCGGCTGCTGACGCCGCCGTCCACATTGCGCACGTTGGAGGCCGGCTTTCGGCCCGTGCTGCATCCGAGCGCACAAGCCTCGTAGCCCGGATGAGCGAAGCGATATCCGAGGTCTCGTGCGGTGCTGCGTTGAACCCGCATGTCGCTGCGCTCATGCGGGCTACGAACTACGCGAACCGCTGCCGTGCCAGCTTCGCGCCGGTGCCGAGCGCCATCAGCTTGGCCTCGGCGATCTCGCGCCGCATCGGCGCCATGCCGCAATTGGTCGTGGCGATGATGTTCTCCTTCGGCACCACCTTCATGACGTCCTCGAGGGTCTTGCAGACGTCCTCGGCGGTCTCGATCGCGTCACTGGCGACGTCGATGACGCCGGCCTGCACGATCTTGTTCTTGAGCAGGCCGAGCAGTTCGATCGGCACCTTCGAATTGCGGCATTCGACCGCGACCTGCTGGATGGTGCTGGCGTCGATGACCGGGAACGTCTCCTCATACTGCCGCCACTCGCCGCCGAGCGTCTCCTTCCAGTCGGTGTTGGCCTTGATGCCGTAGCCGTAGCAGATGTGCACGGCCGTCGGGCAGGTCAGCCCTTCGGCGGCGCGCTCCAGCGCCTTGATGCCCCAGTCGCGCACCTCGTCCATGTAGACGTTGAAGGCGGGCTCGTCGAACTGGATCATGTCGATGCCGTCGTCGTGCAGCGCCTTCGCTTCCTGGTTCAGCAACTCGGCAAACGCGAACGCCATCTTGACGCGGTCGCCATAGTAGTTGTCGGCGACGGTGTCGATGATCGTCATCGGCCCCGGCAGGGTGAACTTCACGGCGCGCGTGGTGTGCGTGCGCGCGATCCGCGCCTCGTCGCCATGGACGCGGCCCTTCAGCGACAGCGGCGCCACCACCTGCGGCACCATCGCCTTGTAGCGATCCTTGCGGATGCCCATCTCGACCTTGTGCGCGAAGTCGATGCCCTCGACCCGCTCGAGGAAGCCGTGCACGAAATGCTGCCGCGACTGCTCGCCCTCGGTGAGGATGTCGATGCCGGAATCCTCCTGCAGCTTCAGCGCGAGAATGGTCGCGTCGCGCTTGGCGCGCGCAAGCTCATCGCCCTTCGACTTCCACGGGGCCCACAGCACGTTCGGCTCGGCCAGCCATTCCGGCTTCGGCAGCGAGCCTGCGATGGTCGATGGAAACAGCATGGTCGAACTCTCCGTCGGCGTATGGGGCGGTCAGGCTTGAGCGCCTGTCTGCCATGGCTTACCCTTCAGGTACAGAAGAACGAAGCCGCCTCGCGTGTTCCGCGGCGCGGCAAAATGGTCCGGGGAAGGAATCGGGGAAAGCATGATCGATCTCCATTACGCGCCGACGCCGAACGGCTGGAAGATCTCGATCATGCTCGAGGAACTCGGGCTGCCCTATACCGTCATTCCCGTCGACATCCGCGCCGGCGACCAGTTCAAGCCGGAGTTCCTGGCGATCAGCCCGAACAACCGGATTCCGGCGATCGTCGATCATGCGCCGGCCGATGGCGGCGCGCCGTTCCCGGTGTTCGAGACCGGTGCCATCCTGATCTATCTCGCCGACAAGACCGGCCGTTTCCTGCCGCAGGAGACGCGGGCGCGCTCGCGCGTGATCCAATGGGTGATGTGGCAGATGGCGGGGCTCGGGCCAATGATGGGGCAGCACGGCCATTTCGCTCTGTATGCCGCCGAGAAGATTCCCTATGCGATCCAGCGCTACCGCGACGAGGTCGCACGGTTGTTCCACGTGCTCGAGGTGCAGCTCGGCAAGACCGGCGCCTATGTCGCCGGCGACGACTACACGATCGCCGACGTCGCCTGCTTTCCCTGGATGATGACGCACAAGGCCCAGGGCTTCACGCTCGACGACTATCCCAACATCAAGCGCTGGTACGCGACGTTGCGCGCGCGGCCGCAGCTGCAGGCCGGGCTTGCGATCGGCAAGTTCGTCAAGGAGCCGTTCAACGAGCAGTCGCGTCATGTGATGTTCGGCGCGCGCGCGAAGGAGATGATGGGGAGAGGCTGAAGACGACCCTCATGGTGAGGAGCGCCGTAGGCGCGTCTCGAACCATGAGGCCACCGCACAGGCCTCATCCTTCGAGACGCGCGCGATGCGCGCTCCTCAGGATGAGGAGTGATAGCAAGAACGGGACCACTCAATGATCGAATTCTTCTTCGACTGCTCCAGCCCCTGGACCTATCTCGCCTTCCACAATATCCAGCCGCTCGCGCGCGAGTTCGGCGTCGACATCGTCTGGCGGCCGATCCTGGTCGGCGGCATCTTCAACACCGTCAATCCCAGCGTCTATGCGCAACGCGAGAAGCCGGTGCCGGCCAAGGCGGCCTACATGCTGAAGGACCTCGGCGACTGGGCGCGCTCGGCCGGGCTCAAGATCAAGATGCCGCCGACGGTGTTTCCGGTGAACAGCGTCAAGGCGATGCGCGGCTGCATCTGGCTGGGGCAGGACATGGTGCCGTTCGCGCGGACCGTGTTCGATATCTACTGGGGGGAGGACCAGGACATCTCGCAGGATGCCGTGCTGACGGAGGTGTGCCGGCGTGTCGGCATCGACCCGAAGGATTTCTTCGCGGGCATCGCCCAGCAGGGCATCAAGGACCAGCTGCGCATCAACACCGAGGAGGTCGTCAAGCGCGGCGGCTTCGGCTCGCCGACCATCTTCGTCAATGCCACCGACATGTATTTCGGCAACGACCGGCTGCCGCTGATCCGCGAAGCGCTGGCAAGGGCGAAGGGGCGCGCCAGCTGATGCCGCGGGCGATCGTTTGCCGCGAGCTCGGCCCGCCGGAGAAGCTGAGGCTCGAAAGCCTGCCGTCTCGTGTATTGGCTGACGGCGAGGTGCGGGTGAAGATCCGCGCGGCCGGCATCAATTTCCCGGACATCCTGATGGCGGCGGGTGAGTATCAGCTCAAGCCGGAGCTGCCGTTCACGCCCGGCGTGGAGGCGGCCGGCGACGTCATCGCCACCGGCGCAGCCGTGACCGGCCATGCCGTCGGCGACAAGGTCATCGTTCGGATGCGCTTCGGCGCTTACGCCGAGGAGGCGTTGGTGGCAGGGAGCCAGCTCACGCCGCTGCCGTCGACCTTCGACTACGCGGAAGGCGCGACCTATCTCGCCGGCCATGGCACCGCCCATCACGCGCTGGTCGATCGCGGCCAGCTCAAGCCCGGCGAGACTCTGCTGGTGCACGGCGCCGGTGGCGGCGTCGGCCTCGCCGCCGTCGAGATCGGCAAGCTCTTGGGCGCGACGGTCATTGCAGCAGCGTCCTCGGAGGAGAAACTCGCGGTGGCACGCGCGCGTGGCGCCGATCATCTCGTGCTGTATGCGCGCGAGCCGTTCCGCGACGCCGTCAAGCGCATCACGGATGGGCGGGGCGTCGACGTCGTGTTCGACCCGGTGGGCGGCGAGGTGTTCGAGCACAGCGTCCGCTGCATCGCCTGGGGCGCGCGGCTGCTCGTGATCGGCTTCACCGGCGGCATCGGGCTCGCACGCACCAACCTGATCCTGATGAAGGGCGCCAGCGTGCTCGGCGTGCGCGCCGGCGAGGCCGTGCGCAGGGACCCTGAACTCGGAGAGCGACGTATGGCCGCGCTGCTGGCCTTCGCCGAGCAGGGCAGGCTGCGGCCAAACGTGTCGCACCGTGTGCCGTTCGAGGATTATGCAGCGGCGATGCGGCTCCTGATCGAGCGCAAGGCAATCGGCCGCGTGGCGCTGGTGATGGATTAGTTTGCAGGCGCCTGCCCAAAAATGTGGCGGACGGGTCTATGTATTTTTTTACCACTGGATTCATAGAATGATCGGACAGGTTGAGGCCGATCATGTTGAAGACGTCGAAGATACTTCACCGCATTGCCCTGTCTGCATTGCTGCCCATCCTCACATTGGCTGCGTTGGCGGCCTACGAGATCTCCACGAAATGGGCGGTGCGCGTCGAGATGATGCACATGCAGCCGGTGGCGGAAGCCGTCGGCAAGCTCAGCCGTTTCGTTCATGAGCTGCAGCGTGAGCGCGGCATGTCGTCGGCGTTTCTCAGCAGCAAGGGCACGCAGATGCGCGCCGAGCTGGATCAGCAGCGCAGGCTGACCGACGGCGAGCGCGCGCATGCGGTCGCCGCGCTGGACGGGCTGCGCCGGAGCGGCGCGCTGGCCGAGGCGGCGCAGGCGAGCGAGCAGGCGTTGGCGCAGCTCGATCGCCGCCGCGGCGACATCGATGCCCAAGCCGTCACGCCGGCGGCAGCGGTCAGCTCGCTCACCGATATCGTCAGCCGGCTGACCAGTCTGATCAGCAGCATGTCGACGCTGAGCGATGATGACGACATCTCCAAGGCGATCATCGCCTATGGCAACCTGACGGAAGGCAAGGAGCGCGCCGGCCTGGAGCGCGCCGTCGTGGCGGGAGGCCTTGCCGCCGGTCGCTTCGAGCAGGCCGCCTATGCGCGTGCAATAGGGCTGGCTGCAGCACAGGACAGTTATTTCGCGGCATTTCGCGCCGCCGTCTCGGCGAGAGGGCGCGCGGCGTTCGATGCGGCGATGACCGGGCCGGCGATCGACGGCGTCGTTGCCATGCGCAAGGTGGTGGAGCAGGGCGGCGTCAGTGGTGATTTCAAAGGGCTCGCGAGCAAAGCCTGGTTCGATGCGGCCACGCTGCGGATCGATCTCCTGAAGCAGGTCGAAGACGCTCTGGCCGTTGAGCTGTCGGAGCTGATGGCCGGCAAGCAGGCCGCGGCCACGGCCAGTCTCGCCGCCGTCGGCGTGCTGCTGCTGCTCGCCTTGGCGCTGAGCCTCGCGATCGTCGTCGCGCTGGCGCGCAGCATCACCGGGCCGATCAACGCTCTTGCCGATACGATGACGCGGCTGGCGAAGGGCGATGTGAGCACCGCGATCGACGCGGTCGATCGGCGCGACGAGGTCGGTCTGATGGCGAGGGCAGTGCAGGTCTTCAAGGAGAACATGATTCATGGCGCCGAGCTCGCCGCCAGGGATGCGGAAGCGATGAGCCAGCGCGCCGAAAAAGCCAAGCGCGTCGGCGAGCTGACCGACCGTTTCAGCGGCGATATCGCGGCCGTGATCGATAGCGTGATCTCAGCCTCGGCACAGCTCGAATCGACGGCCGCCGTGATGAACCGCACGGCGAGCAGGACCTGCAGTGAAGCGAGCAGCGTCGCGCAGGCGACCGAGGCCGCATCGAGCAACATGCAGACGATGGCCGCGGCGACGGACCAACTGTCGAGCTCAGTCGCGGGCATCGGCGGTCAGGTGACGCAGTCGGCAGACATGGCGCAGAAGGCGGCCGCGGAAGGGCAGCGGACCAACGAGACCGTGCAGGGCCTTTCCAGCATGGCCGAACGGATCGGCGACATCGTGCGGCTGATCAGCGACATTGCCGGCCAGACCAACCTTCTCGCGCTCAATGCGACCATCGAGGCCGCGCGGGCGGGCGAAGCCGGCCGCGGCTTTGCCGTCGTCGCCGGCGAGGTGAAGCTGCTCGCCGAGCAGACCGCCAAGGCGACGGGCGAGATCCGCGCGCAGATCTCCGGAATGCAGGAGGTGTCGAGCGAGGCCGTGCGGGCCATCCGCGGCATCACCACGACCATCGGCGAGCTGAACGAGATCGCGTCGTCGATCGCGAATGCCGTCGAGGAGCAGGGCGCGGCCACGCGCGAGATGGCGCGCAACGTCCAGCACGCGGCCAAGGGGACCGACGAGATTTCGCAGAACATCCAGCAGGTCACGGCCGCCGCAAACGAGTCCGGCGTCACCGCCAGCCAGGTGCTCGGGGCGTCGGCGGAGCTGCTGCGCCAGTCCGAGAGCATGCGCCGCCATGTCGATGAATTCATTCGCGGCATCAAGGCGGCGTGAGCGATCTCACGAGATGTGACTGGCTTCTCATCGAGCGAAAGCGGCCGAGCGCGTGGCGCCGATGATCATGGCGCTGATGATGGAGTGACGCGGGGCGCCACTCGCTGTCGTCCCGGCCTCAGCGCCGGGACCCATACCGCGTGATCCATCGTGCGGCACCCTGGACGTCGTTCTTCGCCAAACGGCATCCGGTGGCTATTGATCCCGGATCGGCGCGCGCGTGCCGCGCGCTTGTCCGGGATGACAGCGTTCTATTTATACTCCCGCTCGTCCCACCACGGGAAATAGTCCGGCATGTCGGCGGTGACGGTGTTCTTGAACTGCGCCGGGCGCTTCTCCAGGAACGACACCACGCCTTCCTTGACGTCGTCGGAGCGGCCGCGCGCGTAGATGCCGCGGCTGTCGACCTTGTGCGCCTCCATCGGATCGTCGGCGCCCATCATGCGCCACATCATCTGGCGGATCAGCGCGATCGACACCGGCGCGGTCTTGTCGGCGATCTCGCGAGCCAGCGCGCGTGCGGTGGGCAATAGTTCCTCCGGCGGCACCACCTTGCTGACGAGACGGCCGGCGAGCGCTTCCTGCGCCGGAAACACGCGGCCGGTGTAGCACCATTCCAGCGCCTGCGAGATGCCGACGATGCGCGGCAGGAACCAGCTCGACGCCGCCTCCGGCACGATGCCGCGCTGGGAGAACACGAAGCCGAACCGCGCGCCCTCCGAGGCGATGCGGATGTCCATCGCGAGCTGCATGGTGACACCGATGCCGACGGCCGGGCCGTTCACCGCGGCGATGACCGGCTTCAGCGACTTGAAGATGCGCAACGTCACCTGGCCGCCGCCGTCGCGCACCTGCGGATCGGAATAGTCGACGCGGCCATCGGCGTGGCGCTTCACCGGCCCGCGCTTGGCATCGCGATCGAACGTGTCGGCGCCGGAGGAGAGGTCGGCTCCGGCGCAGAAGGCGCGGCCCGCTCCGGTGACGATGATCGCCCTGACGCCGTCATCCTTGTCGGCGCGATCGAAGGCGTCGATCAGCTCTTCCATCATGGTGCCGGTGAAGGCGTTGAGCTTCTCCGGCCGGTTCAGCGTGATGGTGAGGATCTTGTCGGCGACGTCGTAGAGAATGGTCTGATACGCCATGGGTGTTTCCTGATGTGTTGTTGTTATCGTTGTTAGAAACGTCATTACGGAGCGATGCGCAAGCATCAAGCCATGGGCAAGTGCGTATGGTATTCCGTAGGGTGGGCAAAGGCGCGGCGCGCATTGCGCGCGGCGACGTGCCCACCATTTTCACCGATGGTCCGGCGGTAGGCACGGCGCCCGTCAGCAGCGGTGAGCGTGGATAGCGCCGTGTACGCGCCTTTGCCCACCCTACGAATCCGTCAGGGCGCCACCGGCCACGGCCGCTGCTCACCGCGCAATCCTTCGAACGTCTTCGCCATCCCGAGCACGCCGACGTCGTCGAAGCGGCGGCCGATGATCTGCAGGCCGATCGGGAAGCCGTCGGCGTCATAGCCGGCATTGACTGAGATCGCCGGGTTCTCCGACATGTTCCACGGCACGGTGTAGGTGATGTGCTCGAACGGCCTCTCGGGGTCGTTGAGCGGCGAGGCGAACTCGGCGGGGAATTTCACGCCGGGCGAGGTCGGAGAGATGATGTAGTCATAGTCGCAGAACAGTCTTGCTGCGGCGGCGCGCAGGGTCATTGTGACGTTGAAGCCCCTGATGACCTCGACGCCCGACAGCGCGGCGCCGCGCTCGGCCCATTGCAGGATGTAGGGCAGGGTCTTGGCACGAACGTCGGGCGCGAGCCGCGCCAGATCGTCCCACAGCCGCGCACGCCAGAAATTGTCGAGACCGTCGAGCATCTCGCGGGTCAGGAAGCCCTTCACCTCGCTGATGACGGCACCTGCGGATTCGAAGGCTTTTGCGGCCGCCAGCGTCGTCGCACGCACCGGCTCCTCGAGCGCCTGGCCGACGCCGCCGAGGTCGAGCATCACGCCGATGCGCAGCTTGCGCACCGGCTTCTCCGCGACCTTCCAGTGCAGGTCCGAGGGCGGCAGGCTGGTGCCGTCGCGGCGGTCGGGCTTCGACAGCACGCTCATCATCAGCGCGGCATCGTCGACGATGCGCGTCATCGGTCCGGCGACGCGGCCGACATAGGGCGGATCGATCGGCACGCGGCCGAAGCTTGGCTTGAGCCCGACCAGGCCGCACCACGACGCCGGCAGCCGGATCGAGCCGCCGATGTCGGTGCCGACATGCAGCGGGCCATAGCCGGCTGCGGCCGCGGCACCCGCGCCGGCGCTGGAGCCGCCGGGGTTCATCCGCAGGTCCCACGGATTGCGCGTCAGAGGATGGAAGCTCGACAGGCCCGACGACAGCATGCCGTAGTCGGGCATCGTGGTCTTGGCGAAGATGATCGCACCGGCCTCGCGCAGCCGCGCCACCGGCGGCGCGTCGGCCGCCAGCGGCGCGCGCGTGACGCTGGCTGCGCCGAGCGGCATCGGCTGGCCCTTGGTGGCGATGTTGTCCTTCACCGTCGCCGGCACGCCGTCGAGGACGCCTGCCGGCTCGTCCTTGGCCCAACGCTCGGTCGAGGCCTTCGCTTCCGCCCGCGCCCCGTCGACATCGAGCAGATACAGCGCCTTGATGTGCGGCTCCCACACTGCGACATGCGCCAGCACGTCGTCCATCACCTCGGACGGCGAGAACTGGCGCGCGCGATAGCCGGCGATCAGGTCGACCGCGGAGAGATCGTGCAGCGAGGTGATGTCGTCAGAGGCGGGCTTGTGCATGCTGGTGCTCCGTTGCCGAAGTTCATCTCAATTCGCGCCCGCTCATTGACGTAGATCAGCGCTAAGCTGCCGGCAGACGAGTCTCGATGATGCGGGCGAACATGCTGGCGCCGATCGGCAGGATCTTGTCGTCGAGCACGTAGCCGGGATTGTGCACCGGCACCGAGCCGTCATGGCCGACCCAGAAATAGGCGCCCGGAATCGTCTGCAGCATGTCGGCGAAATCCTCGCTGCCCATCTTCGGCGTCGAGCGGGTCAGCACCTTGGACGGCTCGACCACGGTGCGCGCGACCTGCTCGACGACCTTGGACTGCTCCTCCTGGTTCACCAGCACGCTGAACGTGTCGCGGATGTCGACATCGATCTCGCAATTGAACGCCGCCGCCATGCCGGCGCAGATCGCGCGCATGCGCTCGCGCACCAGCGCGCGCACGGGGTCCGAGAACGCGCGCACGGTGCCGCACAGCCAGGCATCGCCGGGAATGACGTTGTAGGCCGAGCCGGCATGGATCTGCGTGATCGAGACAACGGCCGCCTGCAGCGGCTCGACGTTGCGGCTGACGATGGTCTGGATCGCCTGCGCCACGCTGGTCGCGATCACCACCGCGTCCTTGGAGCGCTCGGGCATGGCGCCATGAGCGCCGTAGCCGGAGATCTTGATGTCGAAGAAGTCGGCGCCGGCCATGGCAGGGCCGGGCAGGATGGCGATCTCGCCATGCTCCAGGTCGGGCGCGTTGTGCAGGCCGTACAGCTCGTCGCAGGGGAATTTCTGGAACAGGCCGTCCTTGATCATCGCCCGCGCGCCGCCGAGGCCTTCCTCGGCCGGCTGGAAGATGAAGTGCACCGTGCCGTCGAAATTGCGCGTCTCGGCGAGATAGCGCGCGGTGCCGAGCAGCATCGTGGTGTGGCCGTCATGGCCGCAGCCATGGAAGCGACCGGGGATCGTCGAGCGCCACGGCAGGTTGGTGTTCTCCTCCATCGGCAGTGCATCCATGTCGGCGCGCAAGCCGATCCTCTTGCCGCTATCGCCTTTGCCCTTGAGCACGCCGATCACGCCGGTGCCGCCGAGGCCGCGATGCACCTCGATGCCCCATTGCGCGAGCTTCTCGGCGACGATGCCGGAGGTCCGCGTCTCCTCGAAGCCGATCTCGGGATGGGCGTGCAGGTCGCGGCGGATGGCGGTGAGCTCGTCGGCGTAACCTTGGATGCGATCGATGGTGGGCATGGGTGCGTTTCCCTGGAGAGGTTTAAGCTTTGAACGCCGGACCGTTCGGCTTGAGGCGGACGCCCGGACGCAGGCTGGTCCAGGGCAAAGTGGAGGGATCGGCGGGCATCGCGCCGGGCGCGGCGCAGATCAGGAGATGTTCCGCGATCGGTTCGAAATCGGCGCGGAAATGCACTGAGCTCTTGTTGACGAGAATCGCCTGCGCGGTCGGCTCGATGCCGACGAAGCGGTACATTTCCTGGTCGGCGAGCTGGGACTTGTGCGAGGCCACGACGACGCGGACATCGCCAATGCGCAAGCACGCTGACGGTCCCATTTCCATCTTGCGGCCTCCGTAAAACGGACCCGGCGCGACGAAACGTCCATCGGACAGCTTCTCGACGATGAAGCTCTCCTCGAACGGTGCATCGCCGGGAATGCCGCTCTTGCCGCCGAGCGACAGCGTCACGGTGGCCCCTTCGCCGGCCGCATGCGCGGCCAGCGCCGCTTGCGGATCGTAGATCATGCCGATCGCGGCGCGGCTGGCGCGGTTGCGCACCAGCGCGCGCAGCATGCCGGTCGTATCGGAATCGCCGCCCGCGCCGGGATTGTCCTGGGTGTCGGCGATCACGATCGGGCGCGTCGCCGTCTGCGCCAGCGTCATCGCATGGCGCACGCCGTCATCGGGCGTGTAGATGCGGCCGTCGAAATCATCCTCGTGGCCCGCGACGATCGCCGCGATCGCATCCGCCGCGGCGTCCGCGTCGGCCTGCGTCCGGCCATAGGCGAACACGCTCGGGCCGCAATGCGCGAAATCGGCGGCGGGAAAGCCGGGCGCGAACGACAGCGTCGGCACGGCCTCGCTCTGCAGCGCCGCAAGCTTCTCGTAGATGCCCTTGGTCGGCTGGTCGTTGGTGCATTGCCAGCTGATCGGGATCAGGAACGGCAATTGCCGGAAGGCCTTCGCCAGCGGCGCCTTTGCGCGCAGCAGCAGGGAGAGATGCTCGGCACTGGCGCGGCCGGTGTCGGCCATGTCGGTGTGCGGATATTTCCGGTAGGCGATCAGCGCATCGGCATGTGCCATCATCTCGGGCGTGACGTTGGCATGCAGATCGAGGCTCGCGACCAGCGGCACGTTCGGGCCGATGACCTTGCGCACGCGCGCCAGGATCTCGCCTTCGCCGTCGTCAAGATGCTCGGCCACCATCGCGCCGTGCAGATCGAGATAGACGCCGTCGAGCGGGCCGGCGGCCTTGATGCGCTCGACCATCACGGTCGTGATGCGCTCGAACGCGTCCCTGGTGACATGCGCCGAGGGACTCGCCGCGCAGGCGATGGTGGGCACGACGTCCCAGCCGTAGGATTCCGCGACCGCCATGAAGCCGGCCTGGCCGGCATTGATGCCGCGCATCGTCGTGAGCACGGAGGCCGCATCGGCGATCGAGGCGCGGCCGCCGCCATGCATGAACGCGTCGTAGTCCGCTTTCGTCGGTGCGAATGTATTGGTCTCGTGCAGAAAGCCGCCGATCGCGACGCGCGTCATCACTCCGCCTCAGGCTGTTGGTGGTGCGATGACGTTAGACCGCGTATCGCGGCCCACGCAAGCGATCGAGCGATGCCGTTTTGCATGCGGGCCACGATGACGGCGCGTTGGCGCGGTGGCGTCTCGTCGTGGGTCCTTGCCGGCTCAGCGACGCAGTTCAGAGTCCCCGGGCCGCCTGGATTGCTTCGCTGCGAAGCAAGCCAGGATCCGTCTAGATATCCAGTCTGGATTGCTTCACCGCTTGCCGCGACGGCGGTGGGTGGCGTTGCTACGCCACTGCTTCCGACACCGGCCGGAAGTTGGCGAAGTCCCAGTTCCGTCCCGGCGCCGCTTCGAGCAGCGCGCGCGTGTAGGCTTCCTTCGGATGCGTCAGGATCTCGCCGGCCGGACCCTGTTCGACTATGCGCCCCTTCTGCATCACGACGACGTCGTCGCAGATCTGCGCGGCAACGCGCAGGTCATGCGTGATGAACAGGATGGCGATGCCGAGCCGGCGCTGGATCTCGTCGAGCAGCTCCAGCACCTGCGCCTGTACCGAGACGTCGAGCGCAGACACCGCTTCATCCGCGACCAGCACGTCGGGATCGAGCGCGAGCGCGCGGGCGATAGCGATGCGCTGGCGCTGGCCGCCGGAGAACTGGTGCGGGTAGCGTGAGATCGCGTCCGCGGGCAGGCCGACCAGCTCGAGCAGCTCGCGCGCCCGCGCCATCGCCTTGTCATGCGAGGTGCCGTAGTTGACCGGTCCCTCGGCGATGCTTTCACCGACGGTCAGCCGCGGGTTGAGCGAGCGGTAGGGATCCTGGAACACGATCTGGATCCGCTTGCGATGCGGCTGCAGCAGCCGCCGGGTCAGGATCGAGATCTCATGGCCGGCCAGACGGACGCCGCCGGAGGTCGGATCGATCAGCCGGACGATGCAGCGGGCCACCGTCGACTTGCCGGAGCCGCTTTCGCCGACGATGCCGAGCGTGCGGCCCTTGCGCAGGGTGAGCGTGACGTTCTGCGCGGCGACGACTTCGCGCGCTTTGCCGAGGAACGAACGCTCGCGATAGACCTTGCCGAGCTCGTTGGTCTCCAGCACCACCGGCTCGGTGCTGTCCGGCCGCGGCGGGCGCGGGATCAGGCTGGGCACGGAAGCGAGCAGGTTGCGCGTGTAGTCCATCTCGGGCGCCCGCAGGATCTTGTCGAGCGCGCCGGTCTCGACCAGGCGTCCCTGGCGCATCACCGAGACGCGATCGGCGATCTCGGCGACGACGCCCATGTCGTGGGTGATGAACAGCACGGCGGTGCCGTGATCGCGCTGCAACTCGCGGATCAGCGAGAGGATCTGCTTCTGCGTGGTGACGTCGAGTGCGGTGGTCGGCTCGTCGGCGATCAGGAGTTTCGGCTCGAGCACCAGCGCCATCGCGATCATGATGCGCTGGCGCTGGCCGCCGGACAGGCGATGGGGATAGGAGCCGAAAATGCGCTCGACGTCGGGCAGGTGGACCTGCTCCATCATGTCGAGGATGCGCTTGCGCCGCGTCCGTGCATCGAGGGACGTATGCGCGCGCAGGACCTCGTCGATCTGGCGGCCCACCGGCACGACCGGATTGAGCGCGGTCATCGGCTCCTGGAAGATCATCGCCATCCGGGTGGCGCGCAGCTCGCGCAGCCGGCGATCGCTCGCGGTGAGCAGCTCTTCGCCGACCAGCTTGACGCTGCCGCCGACGGCATGCAGCGCGTTCTTCGGCAGCAGGCCCATGGTGGTCAGCGACGTCACCGACTTGCCGGAGCCGCTCTCGCCGACGACGCAGAGCGTCTCGCCCTTTTCGACCTTGATCGAGACGCCGTCGATGATGCGCGGGCCGTTCGGGTTCTTCGTCTTGCCGACGGTGACGACGAGATTGTCGATGTCGAGGATGGTGTCGGTCATGTGTTCATTTCTCCACCGTCATTGCGAGGAGCGATAGCGACGAAGCAATCCAGAGCTCCGGGTGCGGCCCCTGGATCGCGTCGCTTCGCTCGCGATGACGAAAAACCATTGTCACTTGCCGGCCTCGCGCTGCTTCATGCGCGGGTCGAGCGCATCGCGCGCGGCGTCGCCGATCAGGTTGATCGAGAGGATGGCGATCGACAGCAGCAGGCCGGGCCAGAAGATCAGCGATGGCTTGATCTGGAAGTAGGAGCGGCCCTCGGCCATGATGTTGCCCCAGGTCGGCGTCTCCGGGCTGATGCCGGCGCCGAGGAACGACAGGATCGCCTCGGTGAGAATGGCGGCGGCGCAGATGTAGGTGCCCTGGACGATCAGCGGGGCGATCGTGTTCGGCATCAGATGCCGCCACATGATCTTGGGCATCGACGTGCCCAATGAAATCGCAGCTTCGACATAGGGCTCCTCGCGTGCCGTCAGCACGACCGAGCGAACCAGGCGCGCGACGCGCGGGATCTCGACGATGGTGATCGCGATCATCACGGTGCCGACGCTGGCGCCCGACAGCGAGACGACGGCGATGGCGAGCAGGATGCTCGGGATCGCCATCAGGCCGTCCATCACGCGCATCAGGATGGCGTCGACCCAGCGGAAGAAGCCGGAGACGAGGCCGATCACGAGTCCGATCGCGATCGAGATGATCGCGGCGCCGACGCCGACCAGAAGCGAGATGCGGCCGCCATAGATCGTGCGCGACAACAGGTCGCGGCCATAGGCGTCGGTGCCGAGCAGGTGTTGCGCGCTCGACGGCTTGAGCCGCTGCGCTGGCGCGAGCAGCACGGGATCGTGCGGCGCCAGCAGCGGTGCCAGGATCGAGATCAGCACGATGAGCGACAGGCAGACGGTCGCCACGGCGATGATCGGGGTCGAGGTGAGAAAGCCGAACCGGGGACCCAGTCGCGTGGTGACCGGGATCGACGGCTCAGGGGTGGTAACGATCGCCATCGGATGAGGGCCTCAGTAGCGGATGCGTGGATCGAGCAGGGTGTAGGCGAGGTCGATCAGGAGATTGACCGCGAGATAGATGAACGAGGTGAGAAGGATCATGCCCTGGATGACCGGATAGTCGCGCGCCAGCACGGCGTCGACGGTGAGGCGGCCGATGCCGGGCAGGTTGAACACGCTCTCGGTGACCACGACGCCGGAGATCAACAGCGCGAAGCCGGAGCCGATCACGGTGATGACGGGCACGGCCGCATTTCGCAACGCGTGGCGCAACAGCACCGCGATCTCGCTGACGCCCTTGGCGCGCGCGGTGCGCACGAAGTCCTCGCCGAGCACGTCGAGCATCGCGGCGCGCGTCATGCGCGCGATCAGCGCGACGTAGATGAAGGACAAAGCGCAGGTCGGCAGGATGATGCGCTCGAAGAACGGGCCGAAGCCGGCGCTGAGACTCTTGAAGCCCTGGACAGGGACCCAGCGCAGGTTGATCGCGAACAACTGGATCAAGATGTAGCCGATGACGAATACCGGCACCGAGAAGCCGATCACCGAAAGCGCCATCACGAAACGGTCGATCCAGGTGCCGTGCTTCCAGGCCGCGATGACGCCGAGCGGGACGGCGACGAGGATCGACAGGATGATGGTCGAGATCGCGACCGAGATCGACGGCTCGATGCGCTGCCCGATCATCTGCAGCACCGGCACCTTGGAGATCAGCGATACGCCGAGATCGCCATGCAGCAGCTGATTGATCCAGGTGAAGAACTGGATGTAGAGCGGCTCGTTCAGTCCGAGCGTGGCGCGGATGCGCTCGAGCTGCTCAGGGGTCGCGTTGTCGCCGGCGAGAATCGCGGCGGGATCGCCCGGCGTCAGCCGCAGCAGGAGAAAGACGAACAGCGCCACCACGCCCATCACAGGGATGGATGCGAGGATGCGGCGAAGCAGATAACCGATCATCTCGAGAGAACCGCCTTCATGGTGCTGGGGCGACGCGCGCAACGTCGTGAGAGAGTGTGCATGTCACCGATATCCATCGCTTTCAAGGTCTCCGGTGTTCGCTCATCTGCTCGTGCACACGGGACGACACGGTGTTCGTGATCCGCGCGAACCATCGCATATGCGAACAATGTCGCAGCACTTTTGCGGCGAACCTTGCGCAAAACTTTGCAAGCCGCATGCCATCATGCGCGCGCTGCGGAGTGATTGTCCACTCGCCCCGCGCAGGTCCCGGAAAATGAAACCGTGCTGCTGCGCAGCGTAGCCCGGGCGAGCGGAGCGACCGCGCGGACGAGCGGGACCTGCATCTCGCTTGCGCTCATGCGGGCTACGCGCCGTCCTGTGTCGCGATCTAGTCGAGCGTCGCGAGCAGCCCCGCCATCAGGCGGCCACGCTCGGCAAGGCTGTCGATCTCGATGTGCTCGTTCAGGGTGTGCATGTCGGTGCCGCGCACCCCGAGGCCATCGAGGGTCGGAATGCCGAGCGCGCCAGTAAAGTTGCCATCCGAGCCGCCGCCTGCCGAGCCGTGCGGCAGCGATAGGCCGAGCTGTTCGGCGATGCCGCGCGCCTTCTCGTACAGCGCCATGGTTCCGGAATCCGGCTCCCACACCGGCCGCGTCACGCCGCGCGTCACCTTGAAGGTCACGTCGTCGGCGGTGCCGGACAGGGACAGCATGCGCTCCACGCCGCGATCGAGGTCGGCCTGCCGCTTCGCCATGCTGAGCGCTTCGCCGGTGGCGGTGGTGGCGACGCAGTTGACCCACTGGCCGCCATGAACGATGCCGACGGAGAAGGTGCAGTCCTCCGTTGTCATGCCGTCGATGGCGAGGATCTGTCGCGCCATTTCCCGGATGGCGGAACGACCCGCGCCGAGCCGCGCGCCGGCATGGCTCGGGCGCCCGATCGCCTCGAGATTGAAGCGGGCGATGGCGTAGCGGCCGGTCACCACGCCATTGTCCTGACGGCCCGGCTCGGGCACCAGCACGTATTTGTTGCGCTGCGCCTCGGCTTCGATGATGTCGCGGGTCGAGGGCGTTCCGACCTCCTCGTCCGGCGTGAACAGGATGGTGATCGGCAGCGGCGTCGCAATGGAGGCCTTGATCAGCTGGCGGATCGCTTCCAGCGTGAGATAGTTGCCGCCCTTCATGTCGCAGATGCCGGGCCCATAGCATTTGTTGCCCTCGCGGCGCCAAGGCAGCTTGGCCAGCGTGCCGACGGGGTGAACGGTATCCATGTGGCCGGCGATCAGGATGCCGGGCTCACCCTGCCGCGGGTGCGGGAATCGGGCGCGCACGCAGCCGGCGAAACCCTGGCGCCCGGCGATGCGCTCGATCGTCGCACCCAGGATCGCCATGTCGCGCGCGGCAAGATCCAGCATGCGCTCCACCGCGGCGGCGTCCCAGGTCGGACTTTCGCACTCGACCCAGCCGCGCAAGCCCTGCAGCATGATTTCGGTATCAAAGGGAAGATGGGCTGGATTCATTGGTGCTCTCTCAAGGCATTGTCGCGATCTCATGATACGAGACGCAGGCGGGCGCGCTTTGTAAAGCGAAAGCTATGCAGACGTTAACGGCATTGTCAGCCACGGGCCGCATGCGCTGAATGCGGATTGACGCGAAAGGCGACCTCTGCAACTGTCGAAGGCTTGCGACTTACAGCATGTTAGTTCGCACAAGGATTGATCTGCACGCCCAACGAATGATCTGGATCTGATCAGTTTCAGGTCAAACCATCCACTCAGGAGACCTCGTAATGTTCCACAGCCCGCGCTGGAAACGTCTGACGCTCGCGACGAGCCTCGCCGTTTCCGTGCTTTCGCTCTCGACGGCGCTGAGCACCCAGGCCATCGCAGCCGGCAAGAAGACGATCACGGCGGTGATGCATTCGGATCTGCGCGTCATCGATCCCGGATTCACGACGGCCTACATCACCCGTGACCATGGCTACATGGTTTACGACACGCTGCTGGCGACCGATTCGAATTTCAAGGTCCAGCCGCAGATGGCGGACTGGAAGGTCTCCGACGACAAGCTGACCTACACCTTCACCCTGCGCGACGGCCTGAAATGGCACGACGGCACGCCGGTGACCGCCGAGGACTGCGTCGCTTCGCTGAAGCGCTGGGGCCGCAACGACGGCATGGGCCAGAAGCTGATGGACTTCACGGCGAGCCTGGAGGCGCCCGATGCCAAGACCATCGTGCTCAAGTTGAAGGAGCCCTATGGACTCGTCCTGGAGTCGATCGCCAAGCCGTCCTCGCTGGTGCCGTTCATGATGCCGAAGCGTCTCGCCGAGACGCCGCAGGGCCAGCAGATTTCCGAGCAAATCGGCTCGGGCCCGTTCAAATTCGTCAAGGCGGAATTCCAGCCGGGCGTGAAGGCGGTGTACGAGAAGAACACCGACTACGTGCCGCGCAAGGAGCCGGCGAGCTGGACGTCCGGCGGCAAGGTGGTGAAGGTCGACCGCGTCGAGTGGGTCACGATGCCGGACGCGCAGACCGCGGTGAACGCGCTGCAATCGGGCGACATCGACTTCATGGAGAACCTTCCCTACGACATGCTGCCGGTGCTGGAGTCGAACTCCGAGCTCAAGATCGACGTGCTGAACAAGTTCGGCTACCAGACGCTCGGCCGCATGAACTTCCTCAACCCGCCGTTCGACAACGTGAAGGTGCGCCGCGCGGCCTTCCTCGCGCTGAACCAGAAGGACGTGCTCGACGCGCTCGTCGGCAACGACAAGTATCAGAAGATCTGCGGCGCCGTGTTCGTGTGCGGCACGCCGCTCGAGACCGATGTCGGCGCCGAGACGCTGATCAAGGGCAACGGCATGGCGGAAGCCAAGAAGGCGCTCGCCGAGTCCGGCTATGACGGCACGCCGATCGCGATCATGGCGCCGGGCGACGTCACCACCTTGAAGGCGCAGCCCGTGGTGGCGGCGCAGCTGTTGCGCGAGGCCGGCTTCAAGGTCGACCTGCAGGCCACCGACTGGCAGACGGTGGTGACACGGCGGGCCAGCCAGAAGCCCGTGAAGGAGGGCGGCTGGAACATGTTCTTCACCAACTGGGTCGGCGCCGACGTCGCCAATCCCGTGGCGAACGTGTCGATCGGCGGCCGCGGCACCAAGGGCGGCTGGTTCGGCTGGGCCGAGGATGCCGAGATCGAGAAGCTGCGCGACGCCTATGCGCGGTCCTCCTCGCCGGACGAGCAGAAGAAGATCGCCACCGAGATCCAGAAGCAGAACTACGAGAAGGTGATCTACATCCCGCTCGGCCAGTATTTGCTCCCGAGCGGCTGGCGGAAGTCGCTGACCGGAGTGCTCGACGGCCCGGCCACGCCGGTGTTCTGGAACGTCGACAAGAGCGAGTAGGCCGCGCGCCGAACTCGTGACGCAACGAGAGACGCGGTGAAGCGGAGACTTCGCCGCGTCTCTCTTTTGTTCTTGCGCTCGCCTTGTGCATGAGCCGCGCTTCAGCAGTGCGGATCGCGGACCGCTTCCAGGCCGTCGACCATCAAGGGCGGGCTGATCTGATCCTGGGGTGGCGTCTTGCCGGTGCGGATAGGTGCGGACAGACGTCGGCCATTATCCCGCGGTTCGGTGACTTCATTCGGCATCGTCAAGCTCCTTGCTGGTGCGCATAACGGACCAGGTGCAGCCGAGTTCCAGATGGCGGGACGCCATCGTTGCAGCCGCGCTATGTGCATCCGCGCGATGCGGTGACCCATGCGCCCATGGCGATTGACCTGCGATGGAACTGCTGCAAGTCTCCTTGTCGAGACTCTTTGCTCCGCGTTTGCAGACGCGACGCAAGACGCCTCGTCAGGCCTTGATCGGTATCAGGGCCCTCGGATGGAAGCCACGCCAAGAGAGATCGCATGTCACATACTCCGCGCCGGACCTCATCCGCGCTCGTTTCATGGTTCGTCGCCTCGGTCATGGCCGTGTCGATGGCGGGCGTGACGACCGAGGCCCTCGCCGCCGGCAAGAAGACGATCACGGCGGTGATGCATTCGGATCTGCGCGTCATCGATCCCGTGTTCACGCCGGCCTACATCACGCGCGACCATGGCTACATGGTGTACGACACCTTGCTCGGGACCGACGCCAAGTTTCAGGTCCAGCCGCAGATGGCGGAGTGGAAGGTCTCGGACGACAAGCTGACCTACACCTTCACCTTGCGCGACGGCCTGAAGTGGCACGACGGCGCGCCGGTCACCGCCGAGGACTGCGTCGCTTCGCTGAAGCGCTGGAGCCGCAACGACAGCATGGGCCAGAAGCTGATGGAGGCCACGGCCTCGCTGGAGGCGCCCGATGCCAAGACCATCACCTTGAAGCTGAAGGAGCCTTACGGCCTGGTGCTGGAGTCGATCGGCAAGCCGTCCTCCTACGTGCCGTTCATGATGCCGAAGCGTCTCGCCGAGACGCCCGCGAACCAGCAGATTTCAGAGCAGATCGGCTCCGGACCGTTCAAGTTCGTGAAGGCTGAATTCCAGCCGGGCGTGAGGGCGGTCTATGAGAAGAACACCGACTACGTGCCGCGCAAGGAGCCGCCGAGCTGGACGGCCGGCGGCAAGGTGGTGAAGGTCGACCGCGTCGAGTGGGTCTCGATGCCCGATGCGCAGACCGCGGTCAACGCGCTGCAGGCGGGCGACATCGACTTCATGGAATTCCCGCCGCTCGACCTCGAGCCGGTGCTCGCCGCTAATCCCGATCTTTCGATGAACGTGCTGAACAAGTTCGGCTACCAGACCCTGGGACGCATGAACTTCCTGTTTCCGCCGTTCGACAATGTGAAGATCCGCCGTGCGGCGTTCCTGGCGCTGAACCAGAAGGATGTGCTCGACGCGCTCGTCGGTAACGCCAAGTACTACACGATCTGCGGCGCCGTGTTCGGCTGCGGCACGCCGCTCGAATCCGACATCGGCTCGGAGACGCTGGTGAAGGGCAACGGCATGGAGCAGGCCAAGAAGCTGCTGGCCGAGGCCGGCTACGACGGTACTCCCGTCGTGATCCTCGCGCCGGGCGATGCGATCACCCTGAAGGCGCAGCCGGTGGTCGCCGCGCAGCTGTTGCGCGAGGCCGGCTTCAAGGTCGATCTGCAGACGACGGACTGGCAGACCGTGGTGACGCGGCGTGCCAGCCAGAAGCCGCCCAAGGAGGGCGGCTGGAACATGTTCTTCACCAACTCGGTGATCGCCGACTCCGGCAATCCGATCGGCAGCACCTTCGTCGGCGCACGCGGCCAGAAGAGCCCGTTCGGCTGGCCCGACGATCCCAAGATGGAGGAGCTGCGCGACGCCTTCGCCAAGGCCACGAAGCCGGAGGACCAGAAGCGGATCGCCGCCCAGATTCAGCAGGAGGTGTACGACCAGGTGATCTACGTGCCGCTCGGCCAATGGTTCATGCCGAGCGCTTGGCGCAAATCGATCACCGGCGTCCTGGAAGGGCAGGCCGTGCCGGTGTTCTGGAACGTCGACAAGAGCGAGTGACGAGATGTCGGCCGCGGCCCGTAGCCGTAGCCCGGATGAGCGATAGCGACATCCGGGTTCAAACGCGCTGTGGAGGAGACCCGGATGTCGCCGCGCTCATCCGGGCTACGCGACTGCCGACGGGGTCGACTCTCTCGCCGTTATTCCGGGGCATCGCGCAGCGATGAGCCCGGAATCCATATCCACGCGCCGTCATGTGGCGAAGACAAGCGCCACGGCCATCTCGCACCACGCTCTGTCCTGTGGCTATGGATTCCGGGCTCATGCTGCGCACGCCCCGGAATGACGCGCGGATGGAGTGACCTGACGTCGGCAGCAGCCTCGTAGCTATGAGGCCCTGATCTCGTCCAGCGCCGCCAACACCTCGCTGGAAGCGACCTCGACCTTGCCGATCTCGTTGAGGGCTTCATCGATGCGCCCTGAGCTGAACAGGCGCGCGGCTTCCTTGCCGTGGCGATGCACCGCCTCGTGAGGGCGTTCGAGGTTGCGAAACGCCGGATCCCCGGCCAGACGCCGACCGCCTTCGCCATAGTACCATTTGCCGAGCCGGCACGTGTGATGATCGGAGAGCTCGTCGGCGCGAAGTTGCAGCCGGCCGACCGACATGTCCACCAGCCGCTTCTTCCAGATCACGTGATCGGCCTTGGCCAGTCTCACGACCTGGTTGTCCAGCGAGAGCTTGGCGATCTCGCCCAGCATCTTGCCGACCTTCGCGTCCGTCTTGCCCATGGTGTCCGCGAGCGACATCACCTCGTTGGCATTGGCGGTCGCGAGATCGGCGATGATGGTGATGCCCTGCGCGACCTCGTCGGTTGCGGCGGACTGCTCGGCGAGAATGCCGGAGATCTCGTCCATCTTGGTGCTGACCACCGCGGTCCGGGTGCCGGCCTGATCGATCGCCTGCGCCAGATCGTTCATCTCGGACATGCCGACCTCAACCGCCTTGGCGCCGCCGGCCATGGCCTCGACGATGCCGCTCATCTCGGCTTGCAGCCGCTCGATGCGACCCTTGATGTCCTCCGTCGCCTTGGTGGTCTGCTGCGACAGGTTCTTGACCTCGGCTGCGACCACCGCGAAGCCCCTGCCGAATTCGCCGGCGCGCGCCGCCTCGATGGTGGCATTGAGCGCCAGCAGGTTGGTCTGGTTGGCGATCGCGTCGATGGTGCCGACGATGGATCCGATCTCGGCGGAGGCGGCGCTGAGATCGGCGATCTTCGCCGAGGTGTCGCGCACGGAGCTGGCGATGCCGTTCATCGTCTGCAACGTCCGTTGTACCGCGGTCACGCTGTTCTCGACGGCCTGGCGCGTCGCGGCGGCCTCGGCGGCGGCTTCGGTAGACGTCGACCGGATGGAGTGTACGGAGGCCTGCATCTCGACCGATGCGGAAGCGAGACTCTGGCAGCGTTCGGACTGATTGTTGGAGGCGCCGATCAGGCGCGCCGCGCCGATCGAGGCTTCGTTGCTGTTGATGCAGAGGTCGACGACCGAATCGAGATCCTGGGACGCGCGGGCCGCGAGCGCGGTGCCGAGACGATGGATGGCCTCGATCAGTTGCGGCTTGAGCTTGGCGTGCAGCGCGGCAGCATCGACGCCTGCGACATCGCGATTGAGCTTGCCGTCCGCCCAGTCGCCGAGGCATTGCGCCAGCGCGTCCTGGAAGGCGTCGTGTGCGGAGGTGTCGGACGCAAGCGGGGCGTCCGATGGTTCGTTCTTTCGGCGGAATCCCAGCATCGTGCCTCTCATTGATGGCGAGCCCGGCTGGCCTGAACGAGGTCACACGCAGTGACCGGCCCGGACGCCGGCGGCCGTTGGTTCCACCCTCGTCGGTTGTGGTTAATGGCGGGTTTCTTCCTGCAACCGGTGGTGGCGAGATCTGCTGGATCAGGCTCTCGCGTTCCCCGACCTGCCGCCCTTGACCATTATGTAAGTCGCAGCTTACAGTAAGCTATGGCTTACGGAACGGCGCTGAACGTGTTGGCGGACCCGACGCGGCGGGAAGTGCTCGAGCGGCTGCGCGGCGGGCCGCGCCCGGTCCATGCGATTGCGGCCGGGATGCCGGTGTCGCGGCCGGCAGTATCGCAGCATCTGAAGGTGCTGAAGGATGCCGGGCTGGTCGAGGAGCGCAGCGAAGGCGTGCGGCGCATCTACTCGTTGCGCCGTGAGGGGCTGGCCGAGCTCCGCGACTGGCTCGACAGCTTCTGGGACGACGCACTGCTCGCCTTCAAGATCGAGGCGGAGCGCACGCATCGGCAGACGAAAGGGAGGATCGATGAGTGAGGGTGCCGTGATCGCGCCGGTTCGGAAGCTCGTCCATGTCCGGGCGCCGATCGACCATGCGTTCGACGTTTTCACGCGCGGCCTGACGCGCTGGTGGCCGCATACGCATGGGGTCGGCCGCAAGCCGATCGAGAAGGTGCTGCTGGAGCCGAAGCTCGGCGGTCGCTGGCTCGAGATCGCCGAGGACGGCACGGCGACCACGGTCGCGACCATCACGCTATGGGAGCCGCCGCATCGCTTCGTCATGCTGTGGCAGATCGATGCGCAGTGGAAGCCGAACGCGGCGATGCGCTCGGAGGTCGATGTGCAATTCGTCGTCGAAGGCGCGGACGTGACCCGCGTCGAGCTGCTGCACCACAAGTTCGAAACCATGGGCAGCGAGGCCGGCGCATCGATGCGGCGGGACGTCGAAGGCGGCTGGCCGGGGCTGCTGCAGCGTTTCGTGGCCGAGGTCGAGCGGCCGCCGACGTCATCCTGAGCAAATCATCATAAGAGTGGGGAGACCGTGATGTCCGAGTTCGTGGTCCATTCCGTGCCGGGAAGCCCGTTCGGGCGCAGCGTGCTGATCGCGCTGGAGGAGAAGGGCGCGCCGTATCGGCTCGCCGCGCTGGCGCCGGGGGACTCCAAGGGAGAGGCGCATCTGGCGCGTCATCCCTTCGGGCGCGTGCCGGTGCTCAAGCATGACGGCTTCGTGTTGTACGAGACCCAGGCGATCCTGCGCTATCTCGACCGCATGCTGCCCGAGCCGGCCCTGACGCCCGCGGACGTCAGGCAGGCCGCGCGTATGGACCAGGTGATGAACATCAGCGACTGGTACCTGTTCCAGGGCGTCTGCAACGTCATCATCTTCCAGCGCATCGTCGGCCCGCAATTCTTCGGCACGACCACCGACGAAGCCGCGATCGCACGCGCGATGCCGCAGGCGAGAGCCGTCATCGCCGAGTTGTCGCGGCTGCTCGGCGAGCAGCCGTTCATGGTCGGCGACCATCTGTCACTGGCGGATCTGCAGGCCGCGCCGCAGGCGAGCTTTCTGTCGTTGACGCCGGAATGGGCGGAACTGACCGCCGGCCACCCCAACCTCGTCGCCTGGATCGACCGGCTGGAGACGCGGCCGAGCTTCAGATCCACCACCATGGCGGAGCTGACGGCGCGAGCGCAGGCGGCGTAGCCTCCGCAGGTCGTTTAGGTGCGACCAGCCGAGCGGGCCTGCCGCCGCGGAACAAGCCGCCGGTCGCGCCGTCATCGGCGAGCAGGGCTTGCCCCACGCCGGAGCCGTAGATCAGATCACTGCAGATCAGATCACTGATGGAGCGACGTTGCGTTCACGTCGGATCAGGCGGGCGTCAGCTTGTATCGCGCCGCTGATCCGAGTCCGCTGTCCTGTTCGGGACAAAGCCGGGCCGTATCGGCCTCCCGAACGAGGCTGCAGGACTGCTCTTTCGCCAGGTCGGCTCTCTCATCCTCATCGTCGCGGAGTTCTCACCTTGATTGTCGCCGCGCACGCGCGGTGATGTGGCCGGAGGAGAGGTTCCGGGGCAGCCTGTTGAAGAGTTCGTTCCCCCTTGGTTTCGTGGCGCCAAGAAGGAGGGCCTGGATCGACAGCTCAGCGACGATATCGGAGTTTCCGTAAGGGGTCTTCATGGAGCATCTCGAATCCTTCCCGATATGGGATGCGCAATATGTCTCGCCGTTTGGCGATGCGCTGCAGAAGCGCATTGGACTGGTGCGGCCTGCTCTCTACAATCCGCGCGTAAAGTGTGGAGAAGAGTTGGACAAGTACGCAGCGAGGACAGTCGGAGATCCAGATTTGACGAAGAGCAAGCTGAGCGCCACGGCCGGTATCGATGGCGAGAATTCGATCTTGCGAACGTACGCGGACCCCGAAAAGACATTGCAGATATTTGTTGGCTCGTCGGACAAGGCAAACTGCAAAGTTTACTGAAAGAGGTCAAAGTCATTCCAAGGAGTGACGTCGAGTGCAATGGGTTTGAGACGCAATAGGAGCACGCCAGAATGGGTTTTCGGTGAGGTGAAGGCGACCCCGCACCCGCTTCATCTATTGGCGCGATCGCTACGACGCTGGCCATCGAGGGCCATTAACGACACTCTGCGTCGCGATGGTAAGCTGGCGCGTGAGAAATGGCGCTACGGCCTCGATGCTGGGATCGCCTGTCCGAGTATCGAATAGAGAATTTGTTGGTCGATGGCGGACGTAGGTCCGGCGCTGGATCCAGGTGTCGGTCGACCCATACTTAGTATCAGAGTATTTGTATCCTTGCGCGTGCCTGAGAGGAAATTTCCCGAGGTGGGTGCCGTCACCCGCACCAATTTCCAGGTCGGTGTGACGCTTCCCGTCAGCGTTATATAGAAATTGACTGTTTCACTTATGGTTGACACCGGATCGAAGACCGCCGGGCCTTCTCTCTTCTTTTCCTCCTGTATCTTCTTCGTCTCAACCAAACAGGTGAGCATGGCGTCTCTCATCGTATTCGTGGCGACGATGACCTTGTCGCGGGCCTCAATCAATTTCTTGAGATCAGCCGCGGATTGCTCCGCGGCTTCCTTCAATCTTTCCTCGTCCGCTTTAGATGGAGGCGCTGCGCTCGGATGATCAGAAGTGAGTTCGGCCGCCTTGTCGATGTTGATAACGAACGTCGAAACGTTGGCTGATTGTGCAATGGCCTCAAACTGCGCTTCAGCGACCGGCTTTAGGCACGATCCGTCGAGCGCTCCCTGCGCAATACTGTAACGAGGCTTCACCACATTGTTTATGATGGCCTGTGTCTTCGTCTCGATGCGGGTCGCTTCGGCCGAGTTCGCAAGAATCTGTTTGATCCGTTCCGCGCTTTCATTCTTCGGCGACGGTGCCTCCGTCAGCTCCTTGGTGGTCTTATCCGCCAGTTCTGGAATGTTGAATTTCTGAATGAGCTGAGTTGAAAATTGCCTCATCTTTTCGGACTGGCCCGCAATGGTTCGTATGGAATCCTCAGGTATGGCCTTCGGATCGACCTTTCGCCGTTCGGCAACGATTGTCGGGAGGTCCAGTTTGGGAATGGCAGGCGGCGGCGATGCGCCCGGTCCAAAATTGTTGCCCGGTCTCAAAACGCCGGTCTCGACCGGCTTGAGAGCCGCGTCAATGAGACGGTCTAAACCCAGATCGCTCTCGAGCAGCAATCCAGGATCGGGACGACAGAAGTCGTAGAGCCCGGTCTTCAGACGTCCGCTGTCGTTCTCCGCATCGAGATCCCTGAACGACATAAGAAACTCTACGTCCTCCTGCCTGATCGCTTGCGTCGTCAAACCACCTCCCGCGCCGATCGTGAAGGTTTGGGCGACATTGTTCACGGTGCGGAGTGGCTGCGTGTACGAGGCTCCCGGATTGATCTGGAAGCTATCGTCAATGGCGACCGTCAGTCGAATCTTGGCAGCCCACGAGCGCAAAAAGAGGAAGGGCTGCCGCCGTTCGGGTAGCTTTTCTTCCGGGAAGAGTGAGTACGCCTTATCCAGAACAGCCCTGTTAAGGTCGCACTTAATCCGTTTGACGACAGCATTGACGTCCACGGCAGCGATCCCATCCCGGCGCGGGACCTGCACGCAGCTACTGGCGGCGCATGCAAAAACAATCAATCCCGAGGCAGTAGCAAGCAAAACTGTGCGCAAGGTGAGGCCCCCCGGTCCCACGTCCCGAACGAATGGAAAACCACTCGATGCATTTGGCTAGTACAATTCGTCCCGCAAAGGTTGTAACCTGCTGCGCGTAGACGAGGAAGTCAATCCGGCCGCGCGTATGGACCAGGTGATGAACATCAGCGACTGGTACCTGTTCCAGGGCGTGTGCAACGTCATCATTTTCCAGCGCATCGTCGGTCCGCAATTCTTCGGTACGACCACCGACGAAGCTGCGATCGCGCGCCGCAGGCGAGAGCCGTCATCGCGGAGTTGTCGCGGCTGCTCGGCGAGCAGCCGTTCATGGTCGGCGACCATCTGTCGCTGGCGGATCTGCAGGCCGCGCCGCAGGCGAGCTTCCTGTCGTTGACGCCGGACTGGACGGAGCTGACCGCCGGCCATTCCAATCTCGTCGCCTGGATCGACCGGCTGGAGGGGCGGCCGAGCTTCAAGTCCACCACCATGGCGGAGCTGATGGTACGAGCGCAGGCTGCGTAGGCGCCAGCCGCGTCGGTCATTGCTTGGGCGTGAGATCCGCGTCCAAACGACTGATCGCGCCGTGAAGGCCGCTGGGGCGGACGAATGCGCGACTTTCAGCCACGTCATTAATCCAAGTTATATCGCTGCGGACCGGTTCCATCTTAGCTGTCAGGCATGCCGGAGGCTTCGGCATCCGCTCACTCGGAGCGGCCGCCGCTGCGTGCCGACGGCCGCGCGACGAAGTCGGCCCTGCGGACAGATTGGACACAAGCACCCCCCTTGATGCTGCGATCAGACCCCGATCTAGCCGCCCGCTGCGTCTCCTGCACTCACCTCAATTCCGGATTCTGTGCCGCGCTGTTCAATGCTTGCGGGGAGCAGTCGGCGCTGCCACGGCTCCACCAGCAGTTCTTCACCGTCCGGGCGGGCCAGCAGATCAAATGCCAGAGCGAGGCGCGCGACGATGTGCTCGTGCTCTGCACCGGCTGGGCATTCCGTTACATCCAGTTGTCGGATGGCGGCCGCCAGATCCTGCGCTTCCTGCTGCCGGGCGACATCTTCTCGCCGGCGGCGATCTTCGCCAAAGGCATGAGCTTCTCGGCCAAGGCATTGACCCAGGTCCAGGTCAGCCGGCTCGATGGCGAGGAGGTCCGCAAGCAGTGTCGCGCCGACGAGCTGGTCATGATGGAGGTGTTCCGCTCTCTCGGCGACAACGGCCGGGCCTCCTACGAGCTCATCACCGTTCTCGGCCAGCGTCCGGCCGAGCGTCGGATCGCACATCTGCTGCTCAGCCTGATGCGGCGCGTCGCGGCGCACAGCGTTATGCAGAATCACCGCTATCCGTTTCCCTTGAAGCAGCAGCACATCGCCGACGCCGTCGGCCTGACATCGGTCCATGTCAGCCGCGTGCTGGCGCTGTTTCGCGATCGCAAGATCCTGACGATCTCGGAGGGCACGCTGGAGGTCACCGATCTCGCCGAGCTCGAGCGGCTGGCGGCGTTGAACTGAGCCGGGCAGGGCGGTCAAGGAAGGCGCGCATAGCGCTGGTGCGGACGGTGGGACTCGAACCCACACGACGTTGCCATCGAGGGATTTTAAGTCCCTTGCGTCTACCGATTCCGCCACGTCCGCGCTTTGATTTCAGAGACCTGGCGCACCATCCGGCGAGGCCGGACGAGGTTGCACTTTGGCTCTGAAGCTCATCCTCTGCTTAAGCCAGCGAGAGCGCCTTGGTAAAGCCTCAATCCGGCCGTCACCAGCTGCTTTGAGATGCCTTCGCGTTGAAGCGCTTTGCCAAGTCTGGGATCACGTGGTGCAAGACATGGACGAAGCGGCCGTTGTAAGGCACGGACCCATCACGAGAAAACGATTCGGATCCGCATGCCTTGCGGACCGGTCGCAGGGCGAGGTGAGCGTGACGAATCCGAAGACCATCGCAGAGGCGAACACTGCCGCCGTTCGCGGCCGATCGGCCCACAATCGCGTCGACGTCTCGAGGCCGCCGCATGATCGAGGCTGCATGACCACCGATCGCCTTCGTTCCCGTCGCCTCGCGCTCGCCGCAGGACTGTTCGTGTTGGGTGGGCTGCTCTCAGGCTGCGCAGGCATGAGCGACAGCGTGTCGACGGCCTTCGCGGATCCCGCCAAATACGATCTCTACGACTGCAAGCAGCTCGAAGCCGAGCGCAAGGCGCTCGCGGCGCGCGCGGCCGAGCTGCAGGGCCTGATGGCCAAGGCGGAGACCGGAGCCGGCGGCGCCATCGTCGCCGAGGTCGCGTATCGCAACGATTATGTCGCCATCAGGGGCCAGTCGCAATTCGCCGAAGAGGCCTGGCGCCGCAACAAATGCGTGGAAACGCCGCCGGCGCCGGTGGCCGCGAAGGGTGGCAAGCCGGTCAAGCCGGCGCGCAATGCGCGGCCGATGGCCTCGAGCAATTCCGGCGCACCATCGATCTTGCCGCGCGACGGCTCGGTCTACTGACCGCAGCCGCAGCGGCAATCTATAGCCGCCAGTCGTAGATCCAGCTCTGCCGCGCCGACAGGCGCTGCGGGCCGAGCGCCTTGATGCTGAGGTCGCGGGCCAGCGCCAGCGGCCCGGTCATGTGATAGAGGCGGCCCTGATTGCGCGCGGTGCGCTGCACCTGGCCGACGCGCGGACGGCGCAGCTTGGCGTAGCGTTTGAGCGCAGCCGGGATCGCGCCGGGACCGTCCGGGCGTGCCTCGCTCAGGCTCTTGGCGAGCACCACCGCATCCTCGATCGCCATTCCCGCGCCTTGCGCCGCAAAGGGCAGCATGGCATGCGCGGCATCGCCCAGCAGCGCGACGCTGCCGTCGGTCCATTCGATGCCTTCGGGGACGCCGAACAGCGCCCATTTGCGCCAGCCGTCGACCGCGTTGAGCAGCAGGCGCGCCGTCGCAGGCCAGCGCGGTGGGGCGAACGCCGCCTTCAGCTCGCTCGGATCACCCTCCGTGCTCCAGCCCGGCCGGTTCCAGGTCCCCGGCACCACCGCGACCACGTTGACCTGCCGGCCGGCAGAAATTGGATAGGCGACGAGATGGGCCTCGGGACCCATCCACAGCTGCACCCGTGCTGCGGTCAATTCGCGTGGCAATTGCCGGGCGTCGAGCGTGCCGCGCCAGGCGATCAGGCCGGAAAACGCGGCGCGGACCTGCGGAAACAGATGGTGCCGGACCGCCGACCACACGCCATCGGCGCCGATCAGCGCCAGCGCCACGTCCTGGCGGCGCTCATTGCCGCGGCGATGCACCACGGTCAGGCCCTTGGCGTGGGCGGCGACGTCCTCGAACTGGCAACCGAGCCGCAGCTCGACGTCCGGATGCGCCATCACCTCCGCGGCCAGCGCCGCCTGCAGGTCGGCGCGGTGGATGACCCAATAGGGCGCGCCAGCCGCCTGGCTCGCGGCCTCGCCGAGCGGCAGGCGGGCGATCTCGCCGCCGGCCCGCGCACTCATGATGCTGACGGCGTCGGGCACCACGGCGCGCGCGGTCAGCCGCGGCCCCAGGCCGAGATCGAGCAGGATGCGGCTGGCGTTGGGGGACAGCTGCAGGCCGGCGCCGACTTCCTCGAGCCGTTCGGCCTTCTCCAGCACGACGACGCGGAAGCCCTTGGTGGCGAGCGCGAGCGCAGCCGTCAGGCCGCCAATCCCGGCTCCAGCCACATAGACGGTACGCGATGCCACGACACGCCGATCAGGCGACGTCCTTCAATACGCATTCCGGCGGCCGCGCTTCGCCCGCGGCGAGGTCCGGCGCATAGCGGTACAGCGTCGAGCAGTACGGGCAGATGATTTCCTTGTCGTTGCCGAGATCGAGGAACACGTGCGGATGATCGAACGGCGGATTGGCGCCCACGCACATGAACTCATGCGAGCCGATCTCGATGACGGGGACACCGGCATCATTGTGGAAATGCGGGACGATGTTATCGGCCATCGGTATCACCTCGCGTGGCAACGGGAGCGTATGCGGTCAGCACGACGGAGCAGGACGGGACTGAGGTCGCAGGGCCGCACGCGTCGAAAACGGCGCGACCATACTGAGCCTTAAGGCCAATTCCTAGTGTTGGGAACCCGCGTTTGGTGCAACGCACGCCGTTATGTTGTGGCCTGTGGATTCGACACAAACTCAGGCCCGCCGAGAAGCCCTTCTTTCGTCGGGGCCGTTGTGTCAGGCACAGGACATCCTATGTCTTTCGGCATCGTCCCCGCGACAACGTGAAGGCGGCGTGATCTCGAAGCGAATCAAGCTGGGAATCAGTCTGGCGCTGGCCGGGCTTGCCGTCAGCGCCGCGGTCGGCGCTGCGATATGGCCGCACGCCTATGGGGCCGGAGCCATCATCGTGGCGCAGGATGATCCGGCGAGGCTGTCGGAGCTTCAGATCGCGTCCGTTCTGCAGAACGATCCGGCGCGGATTGCTCGCAACATCGAGGATGCGCTCGCGGCTGGCGATCCCGATCTCGCCGAGAGTTTCGTCGCGCTCGCACAGGATCATCGCGTTGCGCTCGACGAGGCGCTGATCCAGCGGGTGAGCGATGCCGTGGCCGCCGAGAAGGCGCCGGGGAGTGTCGCCAAGCGCTTCGCCAGCGGGCTTGTCACCGGCCAGGCCGACGACGTCGCGAGCCTGTCCGGCACCGTGGCGGGCGATCTCTTCGTGTTCGGCGACATCCGCGACGCGGTGCGCGAAGGCAAGCACCTGGTGATGGGCGAGGAGACCGACCGGCTGGTGCTGGGTCTCGCGACTGCGGGCCTTGCCGTCACGGCCGCGACCTATGCCTCGGTCGGGACTGCCGCGCCGGTGCGGGCGGGCCTCACCCTGGTCAAGGACGCGAGGAAAGTCGGCCGGCTCGGCGAGGGGCTCGCCGCCTGGGCCGGGCGCTCGGCGCGCGAGGTTGTCGATGCGCCGCTGTTGCAGCAGGCGGTGGCCTCGGGCTCGGTGCTGCGGCCGGGCCAGACCGCGACCGCGATCCGGGCTGCGTTCCGCGCCGAGAAGGCCGGCGCGCTGGTGCGGCTCGCCAAGGATGTCGGCCGCATCACCGAAAAGGCCGGCACGCGTGGCGCGCTCGATTCGCTCAAGCTCGCCGAAGGGCCGAAGGACATTGCCCGTGCGGCCCGCCTGGCCGAGGCCAAGGGCGGGCAGACCCGCGCGATCCTGAAGCTGCTCGGCCGCGGCGCGCTGCTGCTGACCGCGGGCGCATTCAATCTCGCGCTGTGGCTGTTCGGCGCGTTGATGACGCTGCTCAGCTTCGTCGCCTCGCTCAAGGCGATGGCCGAGCGGGCCACCCAGGCCTGGCTCGACCGGAGCAAGCGGCGCCGCCTGCGCCAGATGCAGGCCGCTGCGGTCCGTCCCGAACTGGTCGCGGCCGCGCCCTGCGGCTAGACTGCGGCTCAAGATCAATCCTTGCACATTCCGGGATCCGCGACCGATGCCGAGCTTTCACAACGGCGCTGTTGAAATTGCCTTCATCGACGAGGGGGAGGGCGATCCGATCGTGCTCGTCCACGGCTTCGCCTCGACCAAGAACGTCAACTGGGTCTATCCGTCCTGGATCTCCGAATTGCGCAAGGACGGCCGCCGCGTGATCGCGCTCGACAATCGCGGCCATGGCGATTCGGCCAAGCTCTACGACCCCGCGCTGTATTCGATCGCCGCGATGGCGAGCGACGTCACGGCGCTGATGGATCATCTCGGCCTCGCCAGCGCCGACGTCATGGGCTACTCGCTCGGCGGCCGCATCGCCGCGCATATTGCCTTGAGCACGCCACAACGCCTGCGCTCGGCGATCTTCGGCGGCATCGGCATGGCGATGATCGAGGGCGGCGGCCCCGGCGAGAACGTCGCCTCGGCACTCGAGGCGCCGTCGATCGACGACGTGACCGATCCCGTCGGCCGCACCTTCCGCGCCTTCGCCGACCAGACCCGCTCGGACCGCCTGGCGCTGGCCGCCTGCATGCGCGGCTCGCGCGGCCTGATCTCGCGGGAGGAGGCGGGCCGCATCGCGGTGCCGGTGCTGGTCGCGGTCGGCACGACGGACGAAGTGTCGGGCTCGGGGCCCGCGCTCGGTGCGCTCATCCCGGGCGCAGAGGTGCTCGACATTCCCAACCGCGATCACATGCGCGCGGTCGGCGACAAGGTCTACAAGGCCGGCGTGGTGGATTTCCTGGCGCGGCGCTGAACGCGAAGCCCGGGCGAGCGGAGCGACCCCGGGTTCTCAGGAGCAGCGCGTGTGAACCCGCATGTCGCTTTCGCCGAAGCCTCGCGGCTTCGGCTGTCGCTCATGCGGGCTGCGGGGCCCTCATGCCGTCGGCACGTCCGCACGCTCGCCGCCGAACCAGCGCGCGGCTGCGATCAGCGCCGTGAAGGTGGCGATCCACACCAGCCGCGCGCCATAGCGGTCGTGCGGGCCGGAGATCACGCCGCAGATCACGGCGTTGCCGAGCAGCGCGAGCGTCACGGTGCTGGCGAGCAGGGCGACGTCGTCGCGCCGCCGCCGCCAGATCGCGTGAGCGGCGATCGCTGCTGCCGCGAGCATCGAGCCCAGCGCGACCGGCACGTGCAGCCAGTTCACGACGGCGAAATTGATCTCCCAATGCTGCTGGTGCGCCGCACGCATCTCCCGGACCTGCGAGGGGATGTAGCGCTCGATGATGCCATAGGTGTGCGGCACCCAGCCGCTGGTGCCTTCGCCGGTCGCGACGTGAACCAGTTGCTCCGCCGTCGCGATCGCCGCCGCCTTGGCCTGCCACAGCGGGTAGGCCGCGAGCGACTGCTTCACGATGAAGCCCATCTCGTCGTTCATGCCCTCGAAGCGGCCGAGCTTGTTGAACATGCTGTTGCCCCACAGGAAGTCGTCGGCGGTGGGCGGCAGCTCGTTGCGATAGGGGCAGAGCTTCAGCTTCTGGCGGGCGCAATGGTCCTTCAGATATTGCGCCACGATACCGTCCTGGAGCATGCGGCCGAAGGCGACGCCGGTGCCGCCCGGCGTCCACGCCAGCTGGCCGGACAGGGCAAAGTTGGCCGCGAGCAGCATCGCCGCCCCCGCGACGATGGTCATGCTGGCCTGGACCAGGCCCGAGAGCGCGATCTGCCGGCGCAGCCGGGGATAGGCGATCCAGCCGACGCAGCACAGGCCGAACAGGACGCCGAGCGTGGCGCTGTGGGTGGCGGAGGCGAAGGCCACGAAGCCGAACAGCGCGCATTTCTCCAGCACGGAGGTCCGGCGTGCCTGCGTGACCATGATGTACAGCGCCAGCACCGACAGCCCGGCGAAGATGTCGGTCAGCAGCATGCTGGCGAGCCAGGGCAGGGCGGTGGTCAGGACCAACAGCAGGCAGATCCAGAGCAGGCGCAGCGGCTGGGCCAGTCCCAACACGCGCAAGGTGAGCTGCAGGATCCAGAGCGTTGCCAGCGCCTGCAGACCAAGATTGAGCCAGAAGCTCGAGCCCTCGCCCCAATGCAGATAGAGCCCGAACACCGTCGAGCGGCTCGGCACCAGATAGCCTTCGTACCAGCGCGCGAGATAGCCCCCGGTGTCCCACTGCAGCAGCGGGTAGCCGTTCCACAGCGCCGGCGCGACCAGGAAGAGCGGGATGACGATGACGGGGAGCCAGGCCGATCCGGCCTCGGTCGTGCGTTCGTCCAGGATCTGAGTGTTACTGATACCCGTGTCCCCCCGATCAGGAGCACCATGGCCGCAATATGGTCAGGGCGATATTCACTAGTAGACGCAGAGCGATGGATGGTAAAGCCGATCCCGGGATTGAACGGGGGAATGGTCGGCCTTCTGTGCCCGGGTGGTTCCTTTTGCCGCAGCCGCGGTGTCCGCCGCTTCTTCCGCCACGATCGTCTTGATTTCGGGTTCCGGCTGCCCACCTTGAGCCGACGCGGTGCCGAACGGCATGGCGGCGCAACCGGGACGTCACCGGCGGGGCGTAACGGAAATGTCTCAATCCCGTGTTCTCTGGGAGGCGGGCTGGCTGGGATGGATCGCCGGCCTCGCGCAGCCCGCGGAGGACATCGTTCCCAGCGCCGTGCTATAAGGCCCGCCCACTGAAACTGCGAGAAGCAGCCATGGCTATGCACCAGACCAATCCGCAGCAGGGCAGCAAGCTGGCGACGCTTGATCCGATCTGGGATCGGATCCGCCACGAGGCAGAAGAGATCGTGCGCCGCGAGCCCGAACTCGCGACCTTCATCTATTCAACCGTTCTGCACCACGGCCGGCTCGAGGATTCGGTCGTGCACCGGGTTGCCGATCGTCTCGATCATTCCGCGCTGTCGGGCGACCTGATCCGCCAGACCTTCGACGATGCGCTGCGCGACGAGCCGGACCTCGGCCATGCGTTTCGCGCCGATCTCGTCGCCGTCTACGATCGCGATCCCGCCACCTCGCGCTTCATCGATCCGTTGCTCTACTTCAAGGGCTTTCACGCGCTGCAGACGCACCGGCTGGCGCATTGGCTGTATCGCAAGAGTCGCAAGGATTTCGCGTTCTATCTGCAGAGCCGCTCCTCGGCCGTGTTCCAGACCGACATCAATCCAGCGGCGCGCATCGGCCGCGGCATCTTCCTCGATCACGCCACCGGCTTCGTCTGCGGCGAGACGGCCATCATCGAGGACAACGTCTCGATTTTGCATGGCGTGACGCTCGGCGGCACCGGCAAGGAGAATGAGGATCGGCATCCCAAGATTCGTCATGGCGTGCTGATCGGCGCCGGCGCCAAGGTGCTCGGCAACATCGAAGTCGGTCATTGCGCGCGCATCGCTGCTGGCTCCGTCGTCGTGAAGCCGGTACCGAACAACGTCACCGTCGCAGGCGTGCCGGCGAAGATCGTCGGCGAGGCCGGTTGTGCGGAGCCGTCGCGCACCATGGATCAGATGATCAACGCGATCGGGATCTGAGCCGCGAGCGCGTCGGCGACAGCGAAGTCAAGACCTTCTCATCCAGGGAAATTCGTGCCAACACATCGGCGTCTGTGGATTTGACGATCCGCCGTTTGTCTTGGCGGAGTGAATGTGAGATCCACGGCGTCCCTTTCAGGTCGTTCGACATCGCCGGTTCGTCTTGCCTCGATCGGTGGGCCGGAATGTCGAAATCACAAGGACACGGACGTTCGCGCTGCAACGTCCTCATCATCCGCAAACCTCGCTGTCGATTGGAGATCACCGTGGACGTTCAGGAAGTCAGGAAGCTCGACGCGTATCTGAAGCGCGTGTTTGGCAATCCCAAGATCCGTGTAGTGCCGCGGCCGAAGAAGGAGGACTCCGCCGAAGTCTATATCGGCGAGGAGTTCATCGGCGTGCTGTTCGTCGACGACGAGGACGACGATCGCTCGTTCCAGTTCCAGATGGCGATCCTGGAAGACGATCTGGTGGAGTAAGTCCTAGAGCGCGTAGCCCGCATGAGCGCAAGCGACATGCGGGTTCACACGCGCTGGGCGAAAGACCCCGGATATCGCTGCGCTCATCCGGGCTACGACTGACTACTTCGTCGCATGCATCTGCGCCGTCAGCCGCTCCATCGCGGCGGCGACGTCCTGCCACTGTGACAGCCAGCTGCGCGGAAACCGGAAGATCAGATCCGCGCCCTCGACGCGGCGTTCGCTGAGGCACATGCCGGGCGTGGCGGCGTCACGCGTGCAGCGGGCGACCAGCAAAGGCTGCTCGGCCGTGAACAGATCCTCCACGTCGTACGGTGTGCCCGCGCGGAAGCTTCGCATGCTCAGCCCGTCCTGCACCGACACGGCAGCCGGATTGAGGTAGCGCGGATAGATTGTCTTCAGTCGCGTCTCGGGCGACATCGCGTCGTGATGCGCCGATATCGAGACGAAGATGCGATCGATCGGGTGCGGCGCCTGATCGATCTGGTCGGCGCTGACGTGATGCGGCGCCTCAGGCGGCGTGAGCGAGGGATATTCGAAGCCGAGATCGACGCGCTCCTGCGGGCCGGTGTGGCGCTGGACCTTCACCCGGATGGCGGCCGCCGGCACGTTGAACACGGTGCTGCCGATGCTGACCGGCAGGCGCTCGGGCCCCTTGAAGGTGCTGGCGCGCCAGGTCGGCCAGAGCAGGTAGGCAACGAGGGCGATCGCCGCCGCCGCCAGCACGCAGCCCAGGATGATCGGCACGGCATGGCCATGTCCGTTCGAAGGGCGGGCACTGCGGACCGAAAACATCGTCATGGCGGGCAGGGGATCTCAAGGCCGAATCAGCGGCGACTATGCCACGGCGGTGCGGCATTCCGCAGAAACTTACCTGCAGGGAGCCGCGCACCGGCTGCGGCCGCCGTTAACCGTTCCTTAAGGATAATGTGGCGGGCGCGAGCACTTTTTGCCAAACCAGCATCGGGCTGTTCTGCAAGTGTGTGAGTGCGTACGATGTCGGCAGAGGCGTTCAATTCCCTGTTCTCGCTCCTCATCGGTTTCGCCTTGGCCGGTGCCCTGGCGAGCGGCTATCAGGCCTATGCCGAACGTCCGCCGGGCTTCGAGCTGCTGCAGGAGGGCGTCACGCCCCGGCGCTTCGCCGCGGTGCCGTTCCTGGTGTTCGCCGCGCCTTTCATCATCATGCGCAACACGCTACGCGGCGCGCGCATCGAGCGCCGCCGCTTCGAGTTCGTGATGCTGGCGACCGTCATCGCCGGCTTCTGGAGCATGATGTCCGGCACCTTCGTGGTGATGACGCTGCGCGCCGCGGGCGTGCTGACCTAGTTCCCGTGCCGGGCGCCGCCGCCGCGGTTGCTTGAAATCGCTCTGGCGGCTGTGCCAAGGTCACCTGCGAACGGGAGACCTCGATGGCCATCTACGAACTCGACGGGCAGGCGCCCGAGCTGCCGGTGGACGGCAACTACTACATCGCCGACAATGCCACCGTGATCGGCCGGGTGAAGCTCGCCAAGGAGGTCACCGTCTGGTTCGGCGCGGTGATCCGCGGCGACAATGACTCGATCGAGATCGGCGAAGGCTCCAACATCCAGGACAACGCCACCTGCCACGTCGATCCCGGCTTTCCGCTGCGCGTCGGCCGCAACGTCACGGTCGGCCACAATGTCATCCTGCACGGCTGCACGGTCGAGGACGACGCCCTGATCGGCATGGGCTCGATCATCATGAATGGCGCGCACATCCGCCGCGGCAGCGTCGTCGGCGCCGGCGCCATCATCACCGAGGGCAAGGATTTTCCGGAATACTCGCTGATCATCGGCGCGCCCGCGCGTGTCGTGCGCGCGCTGGAGCCGGCGCAGGTCGAGCGCATGGGTATCGCAGCCAAGGCCTATGTCGCCAAGGGACCGCGCTATACCAAGGGTCTGAAGAAGATCGGCTGACCTCGCCGCCGATCGAACTGTCGGGCTATCGGAGATCCCTCACGTCCCTTCGGACTCGCCAGCTTCGGCTGCGCTGGCGACACGCTCGTGGCCGCTCGCCCACAGCGCATGCTGCTCGCTGCCGTCGTGATAGGGATTGGCCTCGGCCGGAATGTTCTCGCGCGCGGCGCGCTCGCCCTGCTCGAACGGATCGGGGTCGGTGCTCATGCTGATGCCCTGCTTCTCTGCTTCGGTTTGCGCTTCGACTGGTTTCTGGACTTGTCGTCGGTCTCGCTTTTCCGTTTGCGCGCAGGCTTGCCTGCGCCATCGCCATCCTCCGCAGCGCTCTTGCGTAGCGCGTCCTTCAGATCCGCCGGTACGCCGTGCTTTTCCAACAGGTCCATGAACGCCTCGTCGGCGAGATCCTGCAGACTCAGCATCTGATCGCGGCCCAGCTGCTTGAGCTTGCCGAACGTGTCCTCGTCGAAGGCGATCAGCTTGCGCACGGCTCCTCGGTCTCCTCGCCCCATCAATCCTCTCCGATCAACATTCGTTCCGGAACGCGGTCCGCCCGGTCGGGTTGAAGCGTAAAGGGAGACGGTCACATGGCCAGATCTTCGTTGGGCACTTTGATCGTGATTGCAGGCCTCAGCACGCCCACAGCGGTGTTCGCGCAAGGCGGTGGGGGCGGTGGAGGAGGCGCTGGCGGCGGCGCGCCGGGTGCGGGGGCCGCCGGCACCGGCACGACCGGTATCGCCGCGGGATCAGGGAACGCCGCCGGTCTCGGCAACGCGCAGAACGAAGCCGGAAGCGGCAACAATCCCTCGCGGCTGTCGCAACCGGGGGCGGCAGGCACCAACGGGACTAACAGCCTCGGCACGGCGCAGTCGTCCGGTTCCGGCGCGAGCGGGTCGGGGTCGAGCAATTCCGGCGTCACGACGGGCACGGGTCGTGGAGCGGCGGGAGGCACCGCGGCAACGGGACCGAACCGCGCCGGTGATGCGACCGATGAGCAGATTCAGCAGGAGAACAAGACGGTCGACCGGAAGGTCAAGAGCATCTGCCGCGGTTGCTGAATATTGCCCGCGGCTCCGGACGTCACGCAACGACATCGAGATCGCGCAGATGTGAGCGGGGTTGCCCCCGCGCCGTTCCAAATTCGGCTTAGAGACATCCGGCTGAGAGTACCGAGTGCAATGACATTGTCATGCCGGTTGAATTTGGAGACGGATCGATGCGCAAGAGATTGATGGGATTGCTGGCGGGTGCCGTGATCGCGGCGGCGATGGTGCCCGGCATGGCATCGGCGCGCGGGCCGGGCGGCTTTCATGGCGGCGGTTTCCATCACGGATTCGGTTATCATCATGGCTTTGGTCCAGGCTTCGGAATCGGGTTCGGCTTCGGCTATCCAGGCTACTACGGTTACGGAGGCTATCCTTACTACTACCCGTACACCTACGAAGATCTCGGCGGCTGCTACGTCGCCCGCAAGCGCGTGCGCACGGCGCACGGCTGGCGCTATCGGAACGTCGAGGTGTGTGAATGAAGCTTGGGCGAGGTGACCGGCCGATCCGGTCACTTCGCCTTAACGACATCTCGTCACCTTTTGTTGTCGCTCCGATCGGCGGCGCGCAGCGGAGAAGTAGCTGGCGCAACGCTTGCATGGGATCCAGGCATGATGAACACACTCACATCCCCTGAACTCACGTTGGTCTTCATGGGCGTCGTCGTCGGCCTGGGCGCAGCGCTGGTCTGGATGGCCTGGGAGCTCGAGCAGGGCGGCAGGCAGCTGGCGAAGATCCGTCGCGACGATCATCGCCTGCGCTAACCGCCGACAGCCCCGAGCCCGCATGAGCGCAAGCGACATGCGGGACGTCTTGCGGGGGCAGTCTTACCCGGTTCGCTCGCCCGGGCGGGCGGCCGTCAGCTCAGCACGCCATATTTCTTGAACCACGCCTGCATCTGCACCCAGCCGTCCTCGGCGGCGTCCTTGCGATAGCTGGGGCGATAGTCGGCATGGAAGCCGTGCGGCGCGCCGGGATAGATCTTGAACTCCGCGGTCTTCTTGTTGTCGGCGAGCGCGGCCTTCATGGCCTCGACGCTGGCGACGGGAATGCCGGTGTCGGCCTCGCCGTAGAGGCCGAGGACGGGCGCCTTCATCTCGGGTGCAAGCTGCGTCGGGCTCTTCGGCCAGGCCGGATTGGGCGGATCGATCAGCGGGCCGTAGAACGCGACGCCCGCCTTCAGCGCCGAACTATGCGCCGCATATTCCCACACGTTGCGGCCGCCGCGGCAGAAGCCGACGATGCCGAGGCGCGAGCTGTCGCCGCCCTGCGACTTGGTCCAGGCCACGGTCGCGTCGAGGTCCGACATCAGCTCCGCGTCGGGCTTGGCATTCACGATCGGCAGCAGGTCCTTGATCTCGGTGATCTTGGTGAGGTCGGTCCCGCTGCGGAAGTAGTAGTCCGGCGCCACGGCCAACGCGCCGAGCTTGGCGAGACGGCGGGTCACGTCCTTGATGTACTGATGCAGGCCGAAGATCTCCATCGCGACCAGCACGACGGGCGGGTTGCTGGCGCTGGCGGGGCGGGCGAAATAGGCCGGCATGTCGCGGTCGCCGACCTTGATCTTCGCATCTCCGGCATTCAGGCCATTGCTGTCGGTGGTGATGACCTCGGCCCGCACCGGGCCGGCAGCCAGCGTGTAGCCGGCCGTCACGGCAGCGGACGCGGTCATGAAGCCGCGGCGTGAGAAGGGGGCGACCGTGGTCAGCCCGATGACATCGGAGGTCAGTGCTGGATCGGCGGACATGGGGGCTCCTCTGCGTCTTGCGGGCGCATTGAGCCGAGAATTGGCTGGGAAAAGCAAGTCACCAGCCGGAGAGCCGCGGCAGTCGGGTCCGTTCCGGGCGGTCGAACGCGATCCCACAAAGAACAAGGCCGTCGGCGCAGTATGGCGCCAACGACCTTGCCAGCCCCGGATATTGAAATTGGCCCTGTGCCATCCTGAAATTGGCTCGCCATCCGGTGAAGGCAGGATGGCGTGACTCCCGGTTTCAATCTGTGAAGCACTTCACAGGGGCCGGGAAAATTCGGCGGGAAATTCTACGAGCAGGTGTCAGGACCGGCCATATCAGGACCGGTTGCGGCGATGCCGATGGCCGCTGCGGCTGGCATGGGCGCGGGCGCGGATGCTGCGGTTGCGCGGGGCCGGCGCGGCCTGCTCCGAGCTCTGGGTGCTGGCGAAGGACTGGCGCAGGCCGTCGATGGAGTCCTTCAAGGTCGAGACCTGGTCCGAGAGCCGCTTGGTGTCGGCCTGCTGGGCGGCGAGCAGGCGGCGCATGCTCTGCATCTGCTCCTGCATCATCTGCAGCTGATCGATCGATTCCTGCTGGGTGGCTTCCAGGCCCTTGGTCTTCTCCACCAATTGCTCGGACGCCTGCACAGTGCGCGCCTGCAATTGCCGCGTCACCGCGCCGCGCTCGGCTTCCGGCGCGCCCCCATGGGCACGCCACAACATGATGCCGCCGATGCCCGCGACCAGCACCACGAGCGTCGCGGCTGCGAGCGCGATCGGCTGGGCGCCCTTGACGGGGCTCGGGCTGAGCTTCTCGGGGTAGCGTCTGGTGTCGCGCGTCACCGGATTCATCACGAAACCACCCAAATTGAAAAAGCTTCGGATGCTCCTCCCGAAAACTGGGAGAGGCGAAAACTCGAGCAGAGAACGCTGTTCGCCCAGCCCGCAAATCGAGCGTCTGACGGACGAACCAAGTCGTCAAGGTTTGATTAGGAAATCCGACAAAAGCGAGGCCTGCAAGTCCGAAAGCGCGCCGCCGCGCCATGCACCATGCCGGTTCCGTGCGGCGGTCGCGACCAGCCGAAAAATGCGGCGGGACAGATGCTTACTGCGTTGCGCTGCAGTTCCGGCAGATCGTGAGCTTCTGCTTGAGGCGGGCCTCGTCGGCGAGGTCGGCCGCCTGTTCCTCCTCCCAGCTCATCCGGCCCCGATAGCCGGAGCTCGACTGCGCGGACATCACGTCGACCCGCGAGTCGCCACGGCGCTTGGCGCCTTTGCGCGGCGTGCCGATGTCCGGCTCCGTCGCCATCTCGGTGTCGGCGTCGGAGGTGGCGACACGGCCGTCCCAGTCGGCCGCAGCGCTCGTCGGCTGCGCGGCAATCACGGCGGGCGCAGCGGCCATCGCCGGCGTGGCTGCAGGTGCGCCGGCCGAGGCCAGCGGTCCCGAGCAGCCGGTGCCGGACATGCAGCAGTTCGCCAGCGTCAGGGCCGCGGCCAGCAGGGTCGCGCTTCGCAGGATCATCATCATGCCGACAACCTAAACCCGACGGTCGAGGGAAAACAAGGTTGGCCGGCCATTGCCGCGCCCCGCCTGCGACATATCGTCAAAGCAAGGCCAAAAAAAGTTGCGCATCGAGACGACCTTACGCGAGGCGATGACGTGCCTCCCACCGTCCGCGACCCACGGCAAGACGCCGAACTACGAAGTCCGCGACCCCCGCGCCGCCGGGCTTTTTTTGTTCCGGCAGCTCACCCCGGCTTGCCGGAAACTCGGCTTAGATAAGTATAAAAATACCGTTATTGATTGCGTTAGACTCTGAATTCAATCTTAAGTCGATTTTTTGCGCGTGATGGCGAGCCATGTGGTATTTGCTAACCGTTTTTCCGGCCGGCAGAGGGGGGGCGCGTGCGTGCGTGATGGGCACAAACTTTGGTTGTTGATCTATATTGCCATGGTCATTGTATCGGGCTGCCTGGCGGCTCCGATCGCATATGGCGGCAGGGGGATCTCGATCGCCGGATGCAAGCTGGCGCCGGAGCCTGATCAGTTCATCAGCTACTGCAGTGCGCGCCGATTTGGCGACTTCGAGCATGCTGCGTTTTGGTTCGGGATCGAGCGCAGGGCGCTTGCCAACCTGAAGGCAGCCGATGTGGTCTTTACTGGGTCGAGCCGCACGATGTTTGCTTTCAGCACGGCCGAAGTGCGGTCGTATTTTGCCGCACGCGGTCTACGGCAGTTTAATTTCGGATTCGGCTATGAGGACCAGCAGACGTTCTTCTCTGCGCTTGCGGTGAAGCACCATCTGCGTCCGCGTGTGCTGGTGATTGGTGTCGATCCCTATTTCAACGATCGGGTAAGCGAGCCCGCCTTGGCCGCGCTGCATGATGGATGGGAGCTCGGGCGGGCTCTGGTCAAGAAGGGGGAGATGTGGGCCCAGCCAGCCCTGTGCAATTTACGGTTTGTCGACTGCGAAATTGCGCCGACGGCCTTCAGATCCTCAGTGGATGGCTATTTTCGTTGGCGGGATGTGCTGATGGCGGATCGCCAGCGCCCGCGAGTTCGTCGGAGCCAGTTGCGGGACTTTCAGGTCAATGTGCCGCTCTCGGCGATCGAGGCAAACAACTTCTTGAAGCGAATTGGCATGCCTGCCGACTGTGTCGTCCTGGTCCCGATGCCGACGACCGAAATCTGGCCAAAGCCGGATCCGACCAAGCAACTCGCCGAGACGATCGGGGCGATGTATATCGATGCTGATACCGGCGACGATCTCACCTTCGTCGACGAGGCTCATCTGTCATTTGACAGCTCGAAGCGGTTCTCCTCGGAGTTTGTTCGCGCGTTCGACCGACTGCCGCAGACGTGCTTGAACAATGGTCCATTGCCGGCTCAAGCCTCCGTGATTCCTGGCGGGTGATGGAGCTGGGACGGTCGAGATCGCCGCTGGCCTCTAACGGCGGACGCTTGCATCTCGGCCTGCTCTCAGCACGGCGTCGTCGAGAGATTCACGGTGACAGTCGATCGTGCCCGACGCGCGAGAGATCCTGGCCGCAGCCTTTGCCACGGCCTGGTCGATTGAAGGCGCGGCTGCGCCCGATGGCAGATACTGATGCCAGCTACGCTTCTCTGGCATCACAATTCGAGAAACGGTAGGCCACCTTTCGCTATGGCAGCCGGACGGGCGCGCGCCCGCTCCCACGCAGCAGAGCGTAGTTCTTCTGCAGCCAGCGGATAAGGCGGGGGCTCACCGTTCTGCCGAGTTCCGACTCAAGCGCCTCGATGCGATCCTGCAACTGGAGGAGGTCGCTGTAGCGAGCTCGCATCCTTTCGCTCAGTTGGCTGTGGGTCGTAGCGATCTCGAGCGAGGGGCGGAACGCCTGGTCGATCGTCTTCCGCAGGATGACGTGAAGATTGAGCTGGGGGACGCGATTGTTGTCGGCGAGATGGGCCGGCTCATTCAACATCGTATCGCCGCCGAGACAAGTGATGCCGAGAGCGTCGATCCGGTTTTCGCCCGCATGGGTGACTGCGAGGCACTCGATCTCGTAGCCGTTGGCCTGGGCAAGCTCCCGGAAGAAGAGCGGCGTGTAGCAGAAGTATCCGTGGTCGAGATAGCCGCTCGCTGGCAGCTGATGGTAGATCACGCCGCCGACCTTCATGGCGTCATGCATCACTTCGAAACAGTTCCACTGATTGACGATGTGCTCGGTGGTACCGAAGTTGAGAACCACGTCGAAATGGCCACGGAGCTGCGAAGGGAGTTCGTCGAAGTTGAGATCCAGGATGTTGGTGTTCTTCAGCCCGGGACAAACATCGATCGCCTCATATTCGATGTTTGCGAGATCCGTGATCTCGGAAAGCATCGTCGTTCTCTCGTCCGCTCTTGGCGTCGAGAAGTGGACGAGCCGATCAACGGTTATTGCGTCAGGACGCGGCTGTCCCAGGCGCTCGACGATTTCCGTGATCTGCTCGGCGCGTGCGAAATAGATGGTCTGCGGCCCGATATCGAGAATTCTGTTTTTGCTGCCGGTCAGATGTCCGTTCCGCTGCAAGTAGATCACGGCATCGAGGTTCATCCCCATAGCAATGCCCCGCGCTAAAGTGGAAACACTCTAGCACCACAGTCTCAGCGCGATCAATCTTCGCGTGTTGATGCGGAACATCGCTGATCTTGGATTGTGGGGCTGCAGCAGCCGCGAGTTCCTCAAAAAACGAGTATACCGATGGACTTGCGCCTCGCGTGCGGGCTCGAGGAACTGCGCGATCAGGTCAGTCGGGCCTGGCCCGAGCGGCCGAAGTGACGGGGGGACCGGCGAGCGGGACCGGAACGGTGCTGCCAAGCCGTGGAATTCAAGCGGTTTTCGTGAATTTCGGCTGGCTCAAAAAAGTTGCGGCCAGGCCTTGGGGGAGGCCTGGCCGCGCGCGAACCGGTCTGGGACGGGGAGGGGTGGGGATGTGACCGGGTCGCGTAACTCGAATTCGTGTCTCGCCTCTCTGATCAGCGTTCGCGGACGCCTTAGCGTTCTCTTGCGCTGGCGGTGGCCACTGCCGGGCGACCGTCGCCGAGCGAGACCCAGACGTTGGGATCGCCCTGCGACTGCCGCTTGACGAAGCGGTAGCCGGTCTCGGTCCAGGCGACGACGCTCTCGTTCTGATTGTCGAGCACGTATTCGCCCTTGTCGGTCTTCACGGTGAGGACGGCGTGTCCTTCACCCTTCTTGTCGCGCACCACCGTGATCAGCAGCGCCTCGCGGGGCCAGCCGGCATCGATCAGCAGCTTGCGCTTCAGCAGCACGTAATCCTCGCAGTCGCCGTAGCCGTCCGTCGGCAGCGACCATTTCTCGACCACGCCCCAATGGTCCATGTCGGTGATGGGCTTGACGTTCTCGTTGACCCAGCGATTGACCTTTAGCAGATCGCGCCAGGCGGTCTGGGACAGCACGATGTCGCGGGGCTGCGACGCGCCGCCGCGGCATTCCTCGGGCGTCTCGGTGCAGAACTCGACCCAGCCGATCGGCGCCCGTGCGGTGTCGCCAAGGCTCGCATAGAGCACCCGGTCATCGCCGGCATGCGCCATCCCGCCCATCGCCATCAGGAAGGCTGCGACCGCCCACCCTTTTGCCTGTCCCGTCCGCTTGACCATTTTTGGCCCCCCGTTTTCGTTGGGACCATGTGTCTCATAAAGATTTTTCGCTGCCGCTAAATCGCCACGATGGATTTGACGCAAATCCAAGTAAAACAAAGGGCTTATTCGACTTTCACTTGAATCGAACTTAGCTAAAATTTGAATCGTTCGGGGTTGAATCGAATGCGCGGCATTAAGCCGGGAACCGCTGCCGTTGCAGGGTCTGCCGCGCTTTGCCCGCCAGCCATTAACCGCGCCGGACCACCTGTGCGCTGGCCGAACGCCACACGGCGCCCGCGGTGGCGGACGCCGTGTTCTCCGTGAAGTTGCGGGATTTCAGAGGCTTGCGGCTTTACCGCGCGGTAACGCTGTCTTCGAGCGTTTCGGCGATCTGGGCGTGCAGGAACTCGATCGCGAAGCCGCCTTCGAGATTTCGCACCACGCGCGCCTGCACGCGGCCGAGCATGACCTGCGATTTCAGCGGCGGCCGGGTCTCGGCCGCGATCGCCGCGCCCGACAGCGACATGTCGATGATGCGGCAGGTCATCTTGGTGCCGTCCTCGAGCGTCAGCACCGCGATCGGGTTGCGCGGAATGATACGGTCGTGGCGGCGATCCTCCGGCAGGTTGAGGATGTCGCGGTTGGCGAGCCAGGTCAGCTGCGCGGCGAGCTTGTCGCGCTTGCGCGCGGTGGCGCCGATCGTCATCGCAAAACCGTTGTCGATGATGCGGGTGATCTTGCCTTCGACGCGGCCGATATGGTCGAGATAGGCGATCACGCGGTCGCCGACATTGCCGATGCCCGGCGCGAGCAGCGCGAGGCCGCCCGGCGACATGTTGATCACCTGGCAGGGAAACTCACGGCGGTCCGGCAGCATGTAGCGGCCGAGCAGGTGGACCTTGACCCGCTGGAAACGGCGGCGCTCCTCGGCGGCCGGAAGAGAGAGTTTTTTGTTCGGCAACGCCATGTTTCGCCACTCAAAGCCGGCTCTTAGCGTGCCGGATGATCCAGTGTTGAAACTAAGTCCTGCACGGTTAATTCAGCGTTACGTTGTGCTCCTGCAGCACGCTGCCACGGCCTTTGACGAGCTGATAGAATGGGCAGGCGCGGCATCGCGCCAATGACACCAGTGAAGACGGGAGAGACGTTCATGCGGAGTTGGTTGGGAGCCGTGGCAGTCGTGGTCTGCGCAGCGGTTGGATCGTCGCCGGCCGCGGCGGCCGAGATGAAGGTGACCCTGCTCGGGACGGGCACGCCGACGCCGCGCCTGTCGAGCTTCAGCGCCTCCACCCTGATCGAGGCCGGGCCGGAGCGGCTGCTGTTCGACCTCGGACGCGGCTCCACGATCCGCCTGTTCCAGAAGAACATCCCGCTCGGCAGCATCACCGCGCATTTCCTCACCCATCTGCATTCCGATCACGTGGTGGGGCTGCCGGACATGTGGCTGAGCGGATGGATCGGCACGCCCTGGGCCTCGCGCAAGGGGCCGATGGTCGTGTTCGGACCGAAGGGGACAGTGGCGATGACGGAGAATCTCACCAAAGCCTTCTCCGAGGACATCCGCATCCGCATCGATGACGAGCACTATCCGCCCGAAGGCGTCGCCTTCGCCGCGGCCGATATCGGGCCGGGCGTCGTCTACGAGCGTAACGGCGTCAGGGTCAGCGCCATCGAGGTCAATCACGGCGAGAAGATCAAGCCGGCGCTCGGCTATGTCGTCGAGTTCGACGGCAAGAAGGTCGTGCTGTCCGGAGACACCAAGCCCGATCCGCGGGTGGAGAAGGCGGCGAAGGGTGCCGATCTTCTGATCCATGAGGTCGCCGTCATCGATCCGGAGCTGCTGAAATCCTACCCGAACTACCGCGCCATCGAGGACCACCACACCTCGCCCGAGGAGGCCGGCAGGATCTTCAGCGAGGCGAAGCCGAAGCTCGCAGTCTACTCGCACATCGTGTTTGCGACCGTGAAGCCGGTCCAGGACGTGCCGGAGGATGCGCTGGTCGCGCGCACGCGCACGGCCTATCAGGGCCCGCTTGTCGTCGGGCGCGATCTTACTTCGTTCGTCATCTCGGATCACGTCGCCGCGTTCGCTCCCGACGGCAGTCGGCTCACCCCGCTGACCGGCTCGCGGTGAGGCGCGGGACGTAGCCCCGATCGCGTGGCCCGCATGCGATGCGACCACAGGTCGTCGCGACAAGATCCACACTCTCCAGACCGGATCTGGCGGCCTCCCGTCCCTCCGGTGACTTCAGCGGGAGGTTACATACCGTCAACAACGCTCTTGAAAGTAGAGCTTGAGCGCAGCACATTGTTCTGTGGAGCAATGAGGGGCACCGAGATGACGAGCCCATCGGCTTCAACGAGACGTCGTGTGCCGGTCGTCGGCCGGGCGGGCACCTCAGTTCGCGCAGGATCTGGTGCGATGATACCGGGCATCGATTTCGGCGAGTTCCAGGAAGCGCTTGTCGCAGCGTTCAATCCTAGAGAATTGGAGATGATGGTCCGCGTTCGATTAAACGAACGGCTGGAAGACATTGTTACACCCGGTCCGAACAACTACGTGGCGTTTCAACTGATCGACTGGGCGGAGCGAAAGGGCGCGACGATCGTCGTCGATTTGGCCCGCGCTGCGTATCTTACGAAGCCTGACCACGAGAAGATACGACGCCTCTACGAGAAATTCGGCATGGCGCCGACGATGTCGGTACAGAACGCGGGCAAGTCCGTCACCGCGGCGCCCGAGCGTGCCACCGCAAGCGGCCTCGAAGCGATCGTGCGTCCGCGACTTAAGACCTTCGATATGGGCGTGTGGCGGGGATGCATGGCACAGATCGAGGGCCAAGTTTGCCGCATTGAGTTTGACGGCAACGCGATGGGAACCGGCTTCTTGATCGGACCGGATCTCATCCTGACCAACTATCACGTGCTCGAGTCCGCGATCGAGGGGACGGCACGTCCGGCCGCGATCGCCTGCCATTTTGATTACAAGGTTCTCACCGATGGCTCGCGCTCGGAAGGAGTTGTCGTGCCGCTGCACGATTCGGATTGGCGCATCGACTTTGCGCGTTACAGCCAGGCCGAGGCCGAAGGTCAGCCGGACCGAGATCTTCCAGCGGTCGACGAACTCGATTTCGTACTCGCCCGCTTGGCGCGATCCATCGGCAACGAACCGATCGACAAGAACGCCGGCTCCGGTGCCCCGCGACGGCGCTGGATCGCAATGCCCAAGACACAGCCGCCACTTGAGATCGACATGCCGCTGCTGATAGCCCAACATCCGGACGGGAGCCCTTTGAAGCTCGCCGTGGACACGCAAGCTGTGCTCGGCGTGAACGGCAACGGCACACGGGTTCGCTATGCCACTAACAGCGACCGAGGCTCATCGGGGTCCCCGTGCTTCAATATGGAATGGTCGCTGGTTGCGATGCATCACATGGGCGACCCTGCCTGGGGCTCGCCGAAATTCAATCAGGGCATTCCGATTGGAATGATCCGCCAGCGGCTTGCAGGCAAGATCGAGTTCGAGGCGCCATGATGCGCTGGGTCCGCTTCGCTTCAAGTGAAAGGGCGTAGAGGCCATGGTCGAGACAGACGCTGCCGGCTCCGCGAAAGGGGCGGACTCTCTCTTGGACAAGAAGCTGCTCCATGGCATCTGCGATGCGTTCAACATGAACGATCTGAAGATCCTGGTTCGCACGACGATGGGCAAAGTCGTTTTCAATCGACTGTCCTGGGATCAGCCGAAACCGAACATCGTCCTCGATCTCCTGGATATGGTCGAAGGGGACGGCCGGCTTCTCGACCTGCTCAATGGCATCAAGAACTGGGAGGATCAACAGTCCAACGAGGCCCTTCAGAGGGTTGTCGACGAGCACCTCGATCGCATTTCCACCCCGGCCAGCGTCAAGACACTCAACACCGGGATCAATAGCCTGCGTCGGGAAGTCGAGGAGGACGCCGGGATACGCTCCGTCGTCGCCGCCTCGCGCAAAACGCTCGACCAGGTCAGCAGCAGAATCGACGCTCTTTTTCATTACAAGGAGCTGCACGATTGCCTGCACGACATCCAATTGCGACATTACCGCGAGATCATCGATTGTGCCAAGGAACTGGGGCGCGATCCGCAAGCATCGTTCGGGCTCCAACAACACGTCATCGACCTCGCGAAAATCTGCAGCCGCGTGCGCGAGGCGGCCGAACTGCTCCCGGAGGTCGGCGCCGATAGGACGCATGTGCGGGGCTGGATAGAGGAGCTCGAATCGGCGATTCCGAAATTGCGGAAGGCCGTTCGCGACGAGGATACGCACGACGTGATCACTGCGGTGTTCCCGTTTCGGAGCGTGATCGTCTCCGAACAGAGCAGGGTCAATGCATCGCTCAACCGATATGCCGAAGAGCTCCCGTTGCGAGAGCTGAGCGAAATCCTCGCCAATGCTGTCGCCGCCAAACCGGCAGGGGATGCGTCGGCTGCCGACCTTCAAGAGGCGATCGCATCTTTGAGGAACATCAAGTCGCAACTGAGTAGCCGGGTTGCGGAACACGACAAATGGCAGAGAATCGAGAAGGATTTCTGGGAGGCCGAAGACAACATCGAAAAGAACACACCGGAATCGCTCGACCTGTTCAAGGAATTCTGGCCGGCGATCAAGTCGCGCGTCGACGAGATCGCATCCACGCAGGCTGAAGCGGACTGGGCGAAGGATGCGAAGGAGTACGCCAGCCGGGTCGACGAGACGATCGCTAGCCACGTTACCAATTTCGGCACGCTGCGCAGAAATTTCAAACTATTCCGCGATACGGCGCTTCTTCACTTCTTCAATGTCGATCGAGATCTCAAGGCGCAGTGTGGAGACATCCTGAAGATCCGTGAGCCTTTGCGAGAACTGTCTGACAAGGTGTGAGCCATGTCGAAAGATCACCAAGTTGCGCCGGAAGCCTCAGGACCGGTGCCGTCAACATTCACCTCGCTAACCGAATTGCGCGCCGAACACATCGCGTTGATGCGCGCGGCCCGCGATCGAGAGAACGACCAAGATCTGCTTGCCGACGTCCATAAGTTCGTCGATCGGGCGCAGGCGGCGGGACGATGGATAGATTCGCCGGCCGACCGCGAGGCCGCCCAGAACATCATTACCTACTGGACGTCGTATCAGTTTTCGGCCGGCGATCGGGAGGCTCTCTCTGCCACGCTGCCCGCCCTCGCCCCCTTCGACCCATCGCACGCCCCGGACCTCACCAGCGCCGCTAATCCCTACATAGGGTTGAACCCGTTCGACGAAGGCGACGCAGGGCGCTTTTTCGGGCGAGAGGAGGCTGTCCGAAGACTTCTGGAGCAGCTTCGCGAACAGCGAGTAGTGCTCGTCACCGGCCCGATGGGAAGCGGCAAGACATCGATTGTAATGGCCGGCGCCATCCCAAGGATGAAGTCGCAGATTGCCGGGGAAGGCAAGAGCCCGCTCGTTCTGGTCGTAGTTCCGAGAGCAGATCCGTTCGCCGCGTTGCTCACGAGCATATATGAGGCGGCTGCCAATCCCGCATTACCCAAACTCGAAACATGGATCACCGAGCAGAAGCAGAAGCTCGAACGTTCGCCAGAGCTTTTTGGCGCCTTGCTCGACGGCGTATTTCCGGGGCGCCCCGTTATCATGGTTGTCGATCAGCTCGAGCAGATCTTTACGATCTGCTCGGACGAGAAGACGAGGGAGGGCTTTGTTCAGGCACTGGTCGGAGCGCGTGGCCAGCCGGACCGGACCATCCTCATTATCGAGGAGCGGTACCAGCAACCGGCGCTTCAGCTCGCCGCGCTCAAGTCACTCGGGGAGAACCCGGCCGCGCGCTTCTCGCTTGCGCCGCCCAACGCTGCCGAAGTGCAGCACATCATCGAGAGCGCGGCCACCACGGTCGGGCTCAAGTTCGACGAGGGAATCGTCGAGGACCTCGCCAAGAGCGTTGCCGGCGATGCGGGCGCGCTGGCCATGCTGCAATTTGCCCTTGGAAGGCTGTGGGACCAGCGCGAGCGCAACCGCATCACCTGGGAAGCCTATCATAAGGTGGGCAAGCCGCGAGACGCTCTGATCCGTACAGCAGAAGCGATTTACGCCGGTCTGACGTCTGACGACCAGGTGGCCGCGAGGTGCGTCTTCCTGCAACTGGTGCAGCCCGACGTGGAGGGGTTCATCCGCCGCCGGGTGCGGCGGGACGTTCTGGTGCAGATCGCGCCTGCCGGTCGCGTCGACCATGTTCTGGAGCGATATGTGGATGCCGAGCTCATCCGGCGCAGCCCAGGCGTCGGCTGGGACGACGATCGCTTCGATCTGGCCCACAGCGCGCTGATCGACGGCTGGCCGCGATTGCGCGACTGGCTGCAGGACGAGCGGAACCGCTCCAAGGCGAAGCTGCAGCTCATCGCGACGGCGCAGCGCTGGCAGGCATCCGGCTTCGACGCCGGTTATCTGCTCTCCGGCGCCGCTCTGGACGACGCGGCGTCCTACATGGAGGGCGCGCCGGAGCTCAAGGAGCTCGTGGCGGCCAGTCGGGCCCACAACGAGCTGCAGGCGCGACGATATTCCCGCGCCAGGAACGGCGCGCTGATTGTCATGGCGGCCTTGCTCGTTTTTGCGGTGTGGGGCTGGCGAAAGGCGGATTTGGAGGAGCAATCCGCGCTGCGGAGCGCGAAAAGTGCATTTTCCGTCGTCGGGAGCGTGCTCGATGTAATTCAGGATCAGCTCAATACCGGCGCAATCCAGGTTTCGAGTGCTGAACGGCTGCTGCGCGGCGCCGAGAAGATCTTCGGTGCCGTCGAGAATCGGCCGGAAGTCATGGAGTATCGCGCCAAGCTGCTGACGAAGTTCTCGGATGTGTACCTGCTGGTTGGAGCACATGACGCTGCCTTAACACAAATCGAAGAGGCCAAAGACCTCGCTGACCAGCTCCTCGAGAACGACGCCGAGAACGACGAGTGGAAGAAGCTGCGTTATGAGGTTGCGTTCCGACTCGGAGACGCCTTCGAGGGCCGTGACCTGAAGCGATCCGCAGCGGAACTTGATTACGCGCTACGGATTGCGCAGCGGCTGGCTGACAAGAATCCCGCGGACGGCGCAGCGCGCCCAAGAATCGCATTCGTCGAGAACAAGATTGCGGACAGCCTCCTGAATACGGACTGGAAGGGCGCTCTGGATTGGTACCGGAAATCCCTTGCGATTGGCACCGCTCTCCTGGCTCAGGACCCGAACGATCCGGATGCGCAGAAGGCCGTGGCGGATGCTCGGACCCGGATCGGCGATGTCCTTGCTGCGCACGATCGTCCGAAGGAAGCTCTGGCGGAATACGAGCAGGCAATGACGATACGGGAAGCCCTGGTCCGCAGGGAGCCGAAAAACAACATCTATCGATCCAATTTGTCGAGGATCTACGAGCAGATCGGCCGAGTGCACAGGATGCAAGACCAGCTCGACGACGCACTGAAGTACTTCCAGAAGGCAGTCGACCTCTCAGCCGGCCTCGCCCGCGACGATCCCGACAAGGTCGACTGGAAAATTCGCCTCGCCCGGCAATACGTCATCATCGGCGATTCGGTGGCAGAGCAGGACCCGGCGGGCGCGATCGAAAGATACCGCAGTGCTCTGGCAATTCGCGAGGAGATCACCGCAAAGGACCTCAATAAAGTGGCATGGACGCGCGACGTAGCCGACACACACGATAGGCTTGGGGGCGCCTGGCGAAGGCAGCACGACTTCGTAAACGCGCTCAAGGAATATGATGCCGGTCTGCAAATCCGGCTGCAGCTCGCGGGAAGGTTTCCCGACGATAGCAAGCGTCAACTTGAGCTGGCGGAAGGCTACGAGCGCATCGGTGACGCCGCGCGCGAGCAGAGCGAGCCGGGAAAAGATGACCGCTCCCTGCAAGACGCCGTCGACGCCTATCGCAAGGGCCTCGTCGTCGTCAACGCACTCTTAGCCAACGACCCGAAGAGCGGGGCAGAGAAGGTGCGCGAAAGGTTCCAGGCGAAACTCTCGGCCCTTACGACAATCCGCTAGCGGTAACGCAATTGGAGTATTTGCGGTTGCTTCTGCACAGAAGTCCTAACTACGCGCGCCGCAGTCAGCGCAGGCCCTCATACACCATCAAGCCGCGGGCGAGCGCGAGCTTGCGCAGCGCGCGCGGCACGATCGGCTCGGCCGGCGGATGGATGTAGCGCCATGACACCATCTCCAGCGGTCCGAGCGCGCCTCGCGGCGTCTCGAACGGGGCGAGCAGGCCGGTCAGGCTGATCGGCTCGTGCGCGCGCGTCGCGAACGGCAGCAGCAGCAGCTCGAAATGCGCCGTCGTGCGATCCGGTCCCTGCGCCTTGACGCCGGCGATCGCCGGCAGCGTCTCCTCGCACACGACCATCGTGATCTCTTCGATCTCGCGGCGGCTGGCGGGCGCGAACTGCGCCGGGAAGCTCCTGTCCTTGACGTCGCCGCCGAGCAGGGCGCACAGCCGCGTGCCGGCCATGCGGAACGGAAAGCCGCTGTCGGCGTCGCAGGACAAGACGAAGATGTCGCCGAGCAGCTCGCGCACGGCCGACGGCTCGAAGTCGCAGCGCTCTGGCGCCTTGGCATGGCCGCGCCTGTCGTTCCAATAGGCGAAGAGCTCGCGATTGGACGGATGTTTCATCTCGGTGATCCCTCGCGCCCTCGACGTCACGGAGGACATTGCTGTCCCGCTTTCGTCCAGGCGCCTCCCTGGTTTGTTTTCGCAGGAGGGGCGGTGCAGCGTCCATGCCGATGGTGCGATCGTGCCGGCTTTCCCCCGGCCTTCCGCGCGTTAAGGTTAAATTAACGATGAGCTTGGCGGCCGCCGAGCGATCGTTAACAATGCGTTCATCAGATCGCGGCCGGACGGTGGAAGGTCCGCCGCGATACGGTGAGGTACACGCAGGCGGCGTCAAACAAGTCTGGTCGTCGCGACGGGGCGGGGTGGGGAAAACAAACCCGGGCGCTCCGGACGCGGCAGAGGCCGGCAAGTCTCGGAGGGAGGGTTTTCTCAGGACCCTCCCTCGTTCTTTTTGCGGATCCGCCGCCCTTTCTCCACCGCTGCCACCGCGCCGCACATCAACTCTGCCGCCGTGCGCTTGCACAGGCCGGCCAAAGCCGCCTATCTGACGGATCTGTTCCTCTCGTCGAAGGCGTGCGTTCCGTTGGATTCCTCCTCGTCAGACCTCACGCAGGATCCGCCGCTCCAGCAGGCGCGGGAGCCGATCCTCAATCTGCCGGGCGCACTGACCGCCTACATCCTGCTGATCGCGGTGATCCATCTGCGCGTGCTGTTGCCGGACGAGTTGAACGGCTGGATCATCGACCTGTTCGCCTTCGTCCCGAAACGATACGACCAGACCCTGATGGACGGGGCGTTTCCCGGCGGCACGCCGGCCAAGATCTGGACCTTCGTCAGCTATTCGCTGCTGCACGCCAATCTGGCGCATATCGGCTTCAACGTGCTGTGGCTACTGCCATTCGGCAGCGCGCTCGCGCGCCGCTTCGGGGCGGCCCGGTTCTATCTGTTCATGGCGGTGACGGCGGCGGCCGGTGCGCTGGCGCATCTGCTCACCCATGAGCACGCGCTGGCGCCGATGATCGGCGCCTCGGCCTCGGTGTCCGGCACCATGGCGGCCGCGATGCGCTTTGCCTTCGTGAGCGGCAGCTTCCTGTCGTTCACTCGCGGCGATGCCGAGGCGGCGGCCAGGGTTCCGGCGTTGTCGCTGTCGCGTGCGCTGCGCAATCCGCGCGTCCTCGGCTTTCTGGCAGTGTGGTTCGGCGTCAACATCGTGTTCGGCATCGGCGGCATCACGCCCGGCGCCGAGGGCGCCGACGTCGCCTGGCAGGCTCATATCGGCGGCTTCATCGCCGGCCTGATCCTGTTTGCGCTGTTCGATCCCACCCCGCATGTGCGTGACGATGCTGCGCCTGCGTTACCGTCCGACGTGGTCGACCGTTAGTTGCCGCAATCCTGCGCTTGCGAGCGCAGGTGATTTCATTCATCATTTGCGTCCACTGCAACCGGAGCACGATTCCGGATGAACAAAAGCAGGCCATTTTGTGCCGCGCAGGCCAGCCTGCCGAGTGCAATGCAACCAAAGCGTGATCGGGAGGATTGGATCCGTTGCGTTGCCAGACTGTTGATTGAAGACTCGCTTGACTGACGATCGCTGGAAGCATCGGCCGCAACGACGCCTCGCGCAAGAAGGCACACCGGCCCCTGAAGGAGACGAGCAATGACAGTACGTGCGATTCTCGACATCAAGGGCCATCAGGTCGAGAGCGTCGAGTCCCAGACCACACTCGCCGAAGCCGCCAAGCGGCTTGCTGACCGCAAGATCGGCGCGGTGCTGGTGATGTCGGGCTCCCGGATGGAGGGCATCCTATCCGAGCGCGACATCGTCCGCGCGCTCGGCGAGCGCGGCGCCTCGGCGCTGACCGAGCCGGTGTCGAACGTGATGACGCGGCGGGTGGTGAGCTGCAAGCCGGCGGATACCGTCGCCTCGATCATGGAAGTGATGACGAACGGCAAGTTCCGCCATCTGCCGGTGATCGAGGGCGGCGTCGTCGTCGGCCTGATCTCGATCGGCGACGTCGTGAAGTGGCGCGTCCAGGAATACGAGACCGAGCAGGAAGCCCTGCGTCAGTACATCAAGACGGCGTAGTCGTCGCTCCGCCGCCGGTCGGCGTCACCGCGCCGGTCGCCTGGCCGATGGTCTCCTGGATCGAATCCAGCGCACGTTCGGCCGCCCTGGTGCCGAACGCGATGAGGTCGGCCGCGCGGTGGAAGTCGAACCAGCCGATCTGTCCGACGCGCGGCGAGATCAGAAGGTCCGGCGGATCGCCGGCGAGACGTGCGCGGGTGATGCGGTCCTGCATGATGTTGAAGGCATCGACCATCACCGACGAGATGCCCGGCCGGCCGCCGCCGCCGAAGAACTGCCGCTTCACCGCGCGCTCTGGCGAGAACAGCCTGCCGAAGCGGCGCTTGGGCGGCGCGCTCTCCATCACCGTCTCCGGCACCTCGACCGGCTGGCCATGCGAGTAGATCGTCGTCGAATGCGTGAACACGTCGCTGGACAGGTTGGCGGCGATCACGATCTCGGCGCCGAGCGCGCGCGCCGCCGACACCGGCACCGGGTTCACCATGGCGCCGTCGACCAGCCAGCGGTCGCCGATCAGGACCGGCGCGAAGATGCCGGGCAGGGCGTAGGAGGCGCGCATCGCATCGACCAGGCTGCCATGGGTCAGCCAGATCTCGTGACCGGTGCGGATTTCGGTCGCCACGGTTGCGACCTTCATCGGCAGCTCCTCGATGGTGACGCGGCCGAGCGAGGCTTCGAGCTGGGCGGCGAGCTTCTCGCCGCCGATCAGGCCGGAGCCATTGAGGCGAATGTCGAGATAGCCGAGGATGTTGCGCATCTGCAGGCTGCGCGCCCATTCCTCCAGGGTATCGAGCTGGCCGGCCGCATAGGCACCGCCGACCACGGCCCCGATCGAGGTGCCAACCACGACGTCGGGCACGATGCCGTGCGCCATCAGGGTTCGGAGCACGCCGATATGGGCAAAGCCGCGCGCCGCACCGCCGCCGAGCGCCAGGCCGATGACCGGCTTGCGGATCGTCCCAAGACCGACATCGGAACCTTCGGTTCCGCTCGCACGGCGTCCTTTCAGAATATCCAGCACCGAGATCTCCACGCCTACGCATACTGTGTGCAATGAGTCGGCAACGGACTCATGACGCATGACAGCCTAGCACCAGCCTACCAGAAGCATCCTTTATGCCGGGTCGACGGAAGCATCGGATGCCGCTGATGTGAACGCTCTCCTGGACGGAACTGCGCGCTCCGGCCGCTCACCGCCGGAGAATGCGACCAAGTCGCACGCCGCTCATGCGGTTCCTCGGGGACAGTTGAGTAGAGGCTTGAATTTGCCGCGTTTTCGGTCAAAAGCAGGACGATGACGACAGGTCGCGGGTTCACCAGATTCCGGCGCAGCGGGCGGCTATGGCTTGTGCTTGCCTTGTCGTGCCCGCTGACCGGACTCCCAATGTCGCCGGCCGCAGCGCAACTGTTCAGCGACAGGCCGCCGCCGGTTCCGCCGGCCTCGGTGCCCGATCCCGGGGCAGCGGTCAGCCTGGCACCACCCTCCGGCCCCATTCCGTCGCCGGCACCCCAGGCGCTGCCGGGACCGCCGGTCGCCGCGATTCCACCCGGCGCGCCGGCTGCGATCCCCCCGGTTGCCGCTCCGCCGGCCGCAGCCCCCAATCAGGGCGTGCTGTCGCTGTCGGCGCGGTTCGGCAAGGACCTGCCGAACATCAATGGCGGGCTGGTCTGGCGCGTGTTCGCCGACCGGCCGGACGAATCCGGCGCCTTCAAGATGCTGCGCGAGGATCGCGGCGCAACGCCGAACATCGTGCTGCCGCCCGGTACCTATGTCGTCCATGTCGCGCTCGGTCTCGTCAGCGCGGTCAGGTCCGTGAACCTGAAGCCGGAGACCGATCGCGAATCCTTCGTGCTGCCGGCCGGGGGCCTGCGTCTCGAGGGCAGGGTCGGCACCAGCAAGATCCCGCAGAACCAGATCTCGTTTGCCATCTATAAGGGCAGCCAGTTCGACGGCCGCGAGCGGGCGCCGCTGGTGCCGAACGTCGCCGCCGGCGACATGCTGATGCTGCCGGAGGGGACCTATTACATCGTCTCCAACTATGGCGACGCCAACTCGGTGGTGCGCTCCGACATCCGCGTCCAGGCCGGCAAGCTCACCGATGTCACGGTGACGCATCGCGCCGCGGTCATCACCTTGAAGCTCGTCTCCGACAAGGGCGGCGAGGCGCTCGCCAACACGGCCTGGTCGGTCATCAACCCCGGCGGCGACGTGATCAAGGAATCGATCGGCGCCTTCCCCAAGGTCGTGCTGTCCGAAGGCGACTACCGCGCCATCGCCAAGAACGAAGGCAAGGTGTTCGAGCGCTCCTTCAGCGTCGTCAACGGCGTCGACGGCGAGGTCGAGGTGCTCGCGCGGTAAGCGGCTCGCACGCGAAATGGCCCGGCAGAAGGACACCGACTCTCCCCGCTATCTATGAGAGCCAGTCTCCGGGAGAGCCGCATGCAGATATCCGACGTCATCCGCCATGCCATCGAGATCGGCGAGCGCAAGGGCTGGATCACGTTCGACGAGCTGAACGCACTTTGCCCGGGTAAAACAGTCGACCCCGAGGGCATCGAGCGGATCATGCAGGCGCTGAGCGACGCTGGCATCCGTCTGGAGGAGGACTGATGCAAGAACAGCGTTTTTGGCAGGAGCGCGCCTGACCACGGGTGTCGTCCCGGCTCAAGGCCGGGACGACAGCGGTGATTGTCGAAGCAGTGGTGCGCGACACGACTCGCTAAGTCGTGCCACATCTGCCCGTCGGGTTACTTTGTCGCAGTTATTAGTTCTTGTGTCGTCGGGCAAATCAGGTCGATCTTTCCGCGCATCCCGCCTCGAGATGAGGGGCGTATCGCGGTCGTCACGAGACGCGAGGCGGGGAGCGGTGGGCGTGGTGGATTGCAGCGCGAGTCTCTCGCGCCGACGAACAATTCGCTGCGCACGGTCAAGTCGCGCGGTCCTGATATCCCGATGCTGATATCAACCTCACAGCGATGCTCGCGCGTCGTGCGGGGGATGGTGGCCAGAAAGCCCGGCGCACCAGGGAGAACGCGAAGCAGCCGTTCAGCCATCGCGCAGGGAGGGCCGGGTTTCCGGCTGACCCGTGGTACCTGCCGCCTGCATTTTTTTCGCAGGCGGGCCACGGACCTCAGTCGAGGTCCGGCTCTCCCTGCGCCCTCTGTTCGAAGAGGGCGGTTCGATCAGCAAAACTCGGGCAGATATTGTCGCGAGATCGCAGGTTCACATCCGCATCTATGCCGTATCGGTATCGACCTCGCCGTTGCGACACAGGCGACGAACGTGAAGCGATGCTGTCACAGTCGCTAATGCGCGATAACCATGGAACCACTTAAAACTGTCACAATGGCTGCGCGCCACGCGCGAAGCCAATGCATTTACAGCTCGTTAAAGCCGCGTCTGCTTCAGATACCGCCGGGACCGACAGGGTGGCGATTGAGTGGGAATGATGAGTGCCGCGACGACCAAGGCGTTGACGACGATCAGCAGCGATCTGTTTGACGACATCCCGGTGCTCAGGCGCAAATGGCAGGCCGCGTTGAAGCCCGGCCAGCGCCTGCCGCGCTACGAGGACGTCATGCTGGGCAGCCTCGGCCGTCTCGCCGATCATATCGCGGTGCTCAACAATCGGGACGGCGGCCTGCAGATTTCGCGCAGCGGCCGCTATGTCCAGCAATGGCTGCAGGACGAACGCTGGGACGTCGCGGTCGAGGCCGTGTCGCCGGATTGCGCCACCGTGCTGGTGGAGGCCGCCAACTGCGCGCTCGCCAGCGGCCAGCCCTATCTCGCCCATGCGCATTGCGTGCGCGACGGCATGGTTCGCAGCTATGACGTCCTGGCGCTGCCGACCAACTCGCGGTGGGGCAGCACGCTGGTCGGGACCTATGTCAACGAGCGCGACGCGCAATATAATCTGCTCGATGCGATCTTCTCGACGACGGATGACGGCGTGGTCTCGCTCGCAACCATCCGCGACAGCGTCGGCATGCCCTGCGATTTTCAGGTCGTCCATCACAATCGCGCGGCGGCCGAGCTGCTCAGGCTGCCATCGGCGACGCTGCAATGGCATCGCCTGAAGCAGGGCGGCAACATGCTGTGCACGCCCGAGGTGATGGCGCGGCTGTTCGATGTCGTCACGCAGGGGCGAAGCGACCAGTTCGAGCTCGACAGCGAAGCCCGCAGTCTCAGGCTCGGCGCCCACGCCTTTGGCGACATCATCTCATTGACCATTGCCGACGTGACCGCGCTGAAGCGGCGCGAGGCGTCGTTCCGGCTGCTGTTCGACGCCAATCCGGTGCCGATGTGCATTCTCGACGCGAAGACCGCGCAGATCCTCAATGTCAACGATGCGATGGTCGGCCACTACGGCTACGGCCGGGCGGACCTCCTTTGCATGAACGTCTGGGATCTCTGGCCGCCGGGCGAATGGGAAAGCCTGGATGACGCGCTGTTGCGGCTTGCCGACGGTGACCTGTTTCATCGCGACTGGCGCCATCGCAAGGCCGATGGCAGCGAGATCGAGGTGCTGACCTATGGCCGAGAGATCACCTTCGATGGCCGCGACGGCGTGCTGGTCGCGATCGTCGATATCACCGAGCGCCGTCGCGCCGAGGCGCGCATCGCCTACATGGCGCACCATGACGGGCTGACCGGCCTGCCGAACCGCGAGTTCTTCCAGCAGCGCCTCACGCAGGAGCTCGACGGCGCCGGCGCGGCCGACCGGCGCATCGCGGTGATGTGCATCGACCTCGATCTGTTCAAGACCGTCAACGACTCCTTCGGTCATCCGATGGGCGACCGGCTGCTGCAGGCGGTCGCCGGCCGCCTGACGCAGCAGATGCATGGCGGCAAGCTGGCGGCGCGGCTCGGCGGCGACGAGTTCGCGGTGATCATCAGCCAGAGCAGTGGCGTCAACGACGCGAGCGAATGTGCCGCCCGCCTGATCGCGGCGCTCGGCGCGCCCTATGACATCGACGGCAATGAGCTCGTGATCGGCGCCTCCATCGGCATCGCGCTGTCGCCGGGCGACGGCGCGAGCTGCGAGGAGCTGATGAAGAACGCCGACATGGCGCTGTATCGCGCCAAGCAGGACGGCGGCCGCGTGCATCGCTTCTTCGAAAAGGAGATGGACCGCCAGGCGCAGAAGCGGCGCGACATGGAGCACGATCTGCGCCGCGCCTTCGCGCATGGCGAGTTCGAGCTGCACTACCAGCCGCTGGTCGATGTCGCGACCAACGCCATCTCTGCCTTCGAATGCCTGCTGCGCTGGCGTCATCCCGACAAGGGCATGATCTCGCCGGCCGACTTCATCCCTGTGGCTGAGGACATTGGCCTGATCGTGCCGCTCGGCGAATGGGTGCTGCGCGAGGCCTGCCACGAGGCGGCACGATGGCCCGATGGCATCAAGGTGGCGGTGAACCTCTCCGCCGTGCAGTTCCGCAGCCGCAACCTGGTGCAGGTCGTGGTCCAGGCGCTGGCGCAGTCGGCGCTGGCGCCGGAGCGGCTCGAGCTGGAGATCACCGAGTCGATCCTGCTCGCGGAGACCGAGGCCAATCTGGCGACGCTGCATCAGCTGCGCCAGCTCGGCATCCGCATCTCGATGGACGATTTCGGCACCGGCTATTCCAGCCTGAGCTATCTGCGCAGCTTCCCGTTCGACAAGATCAAGATCGACCGCTCCTTCGTGAAGGACCTCGCGCAGCGCTCCGACTGCCTCGCCATCGTCCGGGCCATCTCCGGCCTCGGCAAGAGCCTCAACATCATCACCACCGCCGAGGGCGTCGAGACATCGGATCAGCTCGACTGGCTGCGCGCCGAAGGCTGCAACCAGGTCCAGGGCTTTCTGTTCAGCGCCGCAAAGCCGGCATCGGAGATCGCGGGGTTGCTGGCGCAGTTCGGCGCGCGGTCGTCGAAGGCAGCGTGATGGTTGACGAGTGCGCAGTGCGTAGCCCGGGCGAGCGGAGCGGCCCCGGGAGCACCGTCCCCGCATGTCGCTTCGCTCATGCGGGCTACGGACTGCGGGCTTCGTTGTCAGAACCGCGTCACGATCTCCGCCAGCGCCGGCCGCGGGCGGTCTTCGTTCGGCTTGGTCGGCTTGCCGATATGAATGAGCCCGGCGAGCTTCTCCTCCGGCTTCAGGCCGAGCCCGTTCATCACATCGCGATCGAACATGAACCAGCCGGACAGCCAGCAGCCGCCATATCCGAGCGCGGTGGCCGCGGTCAGGATGTTCATCGCGCTGGCGCCGGCGGAGAGCTCCTGCTCATAGGCCGGCACCTTGGGATGCGGCCGGGTGAAGCTGACGAGGCCGATCACCAGCGGCGCCTCCATCAGGCGGTTCTTCTCGACCTCAAGCTCGGCCGCGCTCGCCTGCGGGTTGTTCTTGGCGAAGACGGACGCGATGACCTCACCGGCGCGGCGGCGGCCGTCGCCCTCGAACACGATGAAGCGCCACGGCGCGAGCTTGCCATGGTCGGGCACGCGGGCGCCGATGGTCAGGATGGTGTCGAGCTCGGCGGGCGAGGGGCCGGGGCCGCTCATCTCGCGCGGCTTCACGGAGCGGCGGGTCTTCAGCAGTTCAATCGCATCGGTCACGTCGTGATGTCTCGTTGGTTGCACGCGGGACAGATAGCATGCGCCTTCGCCTGCAACGAGACCACGGAACGGCGTTTTGATCGGTTCTACCGCGTGTTGCCGCAGCCGCAGGCGGCGCGCGCTCTGCTCAAGCTGCCGTGCAGCCGTGACGTGAATCCTGCAATCTCTCGCCTCACACGGCGGCCCCGGCCTGGTTGGCTGCGGCCATCGGTCCGCCGCCAGCCTCGGCCGTGGCAATTGTGGAAATTTGGGTGGATCGGTAAAAAGATGACGCTGGAGACCGCAGCTCGCGGCCGGCCGGGGCAGCAGACTTGCGGTGGGAATGACAGCGCTGACACCTTCAGTTGATGCCGTCGTGCGGCTGCGCCGCGAGCCGGGTTTCGCCGCGGCGATGCGGGCGTCGACCGAGGCTGCCGTCAGGCTCTACCGGGGCGACCGCATCCTCAATGCGCTGCTGAGCGACCGGGCGCGGGCGCTGTTTCCACATGTCGCGCTGTACCTGCACTTCGCCGAGCAGCGCGATGGCGAGCTCGGCCTCACCGTCGGCGCCATGAAGGAGATGTGCGTCAGGCTCGGCCTGTGCAGCCGCGGCCGCTGCGAGGCGATGCTGGCGCTTATGCGCGCGGCCGGGCTGGTCGCGTCCGCCTCCAATCTCGACCGACGCCGGCGTCCGCTGGTGCCGACCGACAAGCTCATCGCGCTGCATCGCGAGCGGTGGGGCGTGCAGTTCGACGCGATGAGCGCGGTGCTGCCGGCCGCCGTGGCCTATCGGGCGGCGCTGAACGATCCGGCCTTCGTGAAGACCTTCGTGCTCGAGCTCGGCCGCCGCTTCATCGCGGGCGTGCGGGTGCTCGACGGCGCGCCGGAGCTGGAGCCGTTTGCCGAGCGCACCGCCGGCATGGTGATCCTGTTCAGCCTGGCCCAAGGGGGCGGGCCGGACCAGCCGTTCCCGCCCGCTGGTCCCGTGCCGCTCTCCATCAATGGACTGGCGACGCGTTTTTCGGTGTCGCGCAAGCACGTGCTGACCTTGCTGCGTGATGCGGAGGAGAAGGGCCTGCTCGTCCGCGGCACCGAGGCCATCACCATCCTGCCAAGGGGACGCGAGGCGATCGAGCGGATGCTCGCGACGATGTTCCTCTACATGGCTGAATGCGCCGAGGTGGCGCGGCAGGCGGCGGGCCGGGATGGGAGTGCGACGGATGCCGTGGCCACCCTGTCGGCATAGCAGCGCCCGTAGCCCGGGTGAGCGCAAGCGACACCCGGGGAAACTGTTCCCGCCTGTCGCTGCGCTCATGCGGGCTACGAACCGGGACAGCTCACGCCGCCTCGCGCTGACGGCGCCGCACGTCCGGCGGCGTCGCCTCGTCGACCAAAGCGGCGATCGCTTCCGCGGTCGGCATCACGGTCTGGCCGTCGCGGCCGAGCCGGCGGACGGAGACGGAATGCGTCTCGGCCTCCTTCTTGCCGACGACGAGCAGGGCAGGGATCTTCTGCAGCGAGTGCTCGCGGACCTTGTAGTTGATCTTCTCGTTGCGCAGATCGATCTCCGCCCGCAGACCCGCGCGCCGCAACGCCGCCAGCACCTGCTTGGCGTATTCGTCGCCTTCCGAGGTGATGGTGGTGACGACGACCTGGGTCGGCGCCAGCCACAGCGGGAAGCTGCCGGCATAGTGCTCGATCAGGATGCCGATGAAACGCTCCATCGAGCCGCAGATCGCGCGATGGACCATCACCGGCGCCTTCTTGGCGCCGTCGGCGTCGATGTAGAACGCACCGAACCGCTCCGGCAGGTTGAAGTCGACCTGCGTGGTGCCGCACTGCCAGTCGCGGCCGATGGCATCGCGCAGCACATATTCGAACTTCGGCCCGTAGAACGCGCCTTCGCCCGGATTGATCTCGGTGCGGATGTGGTTGCTCTGCGCCTTGATCTCGTTCAGCACGGTCGCCATCACGCGCTCGGCGTGATCCCACATCTCGTCGGTGCCGACGCGCTTGTCCGGCCGGGTCGAGAGCTTCACCGTCAATTCGCCCTCGAAGCCGAAGTCCGAGTAGGTCGACAGGATCAGGTCGTTGATCTTCAGGCACTCGTCGGCGAGTTGGTCCTCGGTGCAGAACACATGCGCATCGTCCTGGGTGAAGCCGCGCACGCGCATCAGGCCGTGCATGGCGCCGGAGGCCTCGTAGCGATGCACGACGCCGAACTCGGCGAGCCGCAGCGGCAGGTCGCGGTAGCTCTTCAGGCCATGCTTGAAGATCTGCACGTGACCCGGGCAGTTCATCGGCTTGAGCGCGAACCAGCGCTTGTCCTCGGCCTCGTCGCCGGCGGACTGCGCCGCGAACATGTTCTCGCGATACCAGTTCCAGTGACCGGAGGTCTCCCACAGCGACTTGTCGAGGATCTGCGGCGCGTTGACCTCGTCATACTCGCCGGCGAGACGCCGGCGCATATAGGCGATCAGCGCCTGGAAGATGCTCCAGCCTTTGGGATGCCAGAACACGACGCCCGGACCTTCCTCCTGGAAATGAAACAGGTCGAGCTCGCGGCCGAGCTTGCGGTGGTCGCGCTTCTCGGCCTCCTCGATCTGCTTGAGGTAGGCGTCGAGCTGCTCCTGCTTGGCGAAGGCGGTGCCGTAGATGCGGGTCAGCATCGGGTTGTTGGAATCGCCGCGCCAATACGCGCCCGCCACCTTCATCAATTTGAAGGCGTTGCCGATCTTCCCCGTCGAGGTCATGTGCGGACCACGACACAGGTCGAACCAGTCGCCCTGGTAGTAGATCTTGATCGGCTCGTTGCCCGGAATGGCGTCGACCAGCTCGACCTTGAACGCCTCGCCCTTGTCGCGGAACACCTGCTTGGTCTTCTCGCGGTCCCACACCTCCTTGGTGAAGGGTTTGTCGCGGCCGATGATCTCGCGCATCTTCTTTTCGATCGCGGCGAAGTCTTCGGGCGTGAACGGCTCGTTGCGGAAGAAGTCGTAATAGAAGCCGTTCTCGATCGCCGGACCGATCGTGACCTGAGTGCCCGGCCACAGCGATTGCACGGCCTCGGCGAGCACGTGCGCGCAATCGTGCCGGATCAATTCCAGCGCGCGCGGGTCGTCGCGGTCGACGAGTTCGAGCTTGGCGTCATCGGTGATGGGATCGTCGAGGTCGACGAGGTCGCCGTTCAGCGCCATCGCGACGGTGCGCTTGGCGAGCGAGGGCGAGATGCCCTTGGCAATGTCGAGACCGGTGGTGCCCCTGGGATATTCACGCCGGGCGCCGTCTGGGAAGCTGATGGTGATCTTCTCGACCGGGGTGGCGGGCTTCAGGTTACTGAGGCTGTATTGGAAATTGGACTTTTGCTGGTCGGACTTGGAATCAGGCGATTTCGGATCGGACATGGGTCACTCCTTGAGCTCACTCCTGCGAACGAGCGCAGGTAAGCGGGAGCAAGGGGTATAGCAGGGGATTTTCAGGCTGCAACCGGGAGAGGGACGGGAAAACCGCCCAATTGCGGCTGGTGCGGCGATGCGGAGATTGCCGCCGCGGGCCGGTATGATACAACTTCAAGTGTTCGGGGCGTGGGGACGCGTTTGGCGATGGAGTCTGCAGGGGAGGCGCCGCTCTCCGTTTGTCGGCGCGGCGGCATTCATGTTGGGGCCGCACTGATCATGTGCGTGCTGTCGAGCCTGTCGTCGCTCGCGGCCGTTCCGGCGGCAACAAGGCCCGCGGACCAGTCCAGATCCATGGTCCAGCCAAGACCTCTTTCGCAGCAAAAGACTTTTTCGCAGCAAAAGGCTTTGCAGCCGAAGCCGGCGGCGCAGCCTAGGCCCCCGGCCAGGCCTGCAACGGAGTCCAGGCCGGCCGCGCGCCGCGCCCCGTCGCCGCGGATCGCAGATGGCTCGGCGCCGATTGCGTTCGCGCTCGTCAAGGGCTCCTCGGACGCCTGTGGACATGGCTGTGACAGCTGGATCGCCGCCGAAGGCAAGATCGACGGCGGCGCCGCCGCGCGCTTCCGCAAGTTCATGAAGCAGATCGGCGAGCGCAGTTTGCCGATCTACTTCAATTCTCCAGGCGGCAATCTGCAGCAGGCGCTCGCCATCGGCGACATGCTGCGCGAGCGCAAGGCCGCCGTGCGGGTGGGACGTACCACCTTGCGCGAGTGCGGCTTCGAGCCTCAGGAGGGCGAAGCTTGTAGCAAGCTGAAGCTGTCCGGACGCGAGCTGCATGGCGAGGTCTGGACGCGGGGGGCGACGTGCAATTCGGCCTGTCCCTACCTGCTGCTCGGCGCGTCCACACGTGACATCGCAGCGGATGCGACGCTCGCGGTGCATTCTCCGCGCGTCATCCTGAACTTCACGGGCGGCGTGCCGACCCGCGAGATGCGGGCGCAGGCGATGCAGCAGGCGATGGCTCGGGCCGACAAGATGGTGCTCGACTACATCACCAAGCTCGGCGCGGATCCCGGTCTGCTGACGGTGGCGCGGTCTGTCCCGTTCGAGAGCATGCGCATCCTGACGCGGGAGGAGATCGCGCGGTTTGCGCTCGACAGGCGGCAGCGGGTGGAAAGCCCCTGGATGTTCGAGACCGCCAGCCGAGGGATTGCCTACAAGACCATTCTCGCACGTAGGGACGGTGAGAGCACGTTCCAGACCACGCGCTTGCAGATGGTCTGCTTCGATCAGGACCGCTTCGAGCTCGACGTCGAGCGCATCGCGCCGGCCGGCTCGCCGCCGGGTCCGCTGGCGATGGCGAGCGGAGATATGCGGCTCAATTTCCTCTCGCCGCCGCGGCGGTCGGGCGATCGCGAGACCTGGGGCGTGTTCCTGAATGCAAGCCAGGTGAAAACGCTGTCGTTGATGCCGTCGGCCGAGCTGAGCGATTCCCTGTTGAATGTCGCGCGTCGCAATGTCTCGACATTTCCGGTGAGCAGCGAAGGCCTGCAATCTGCCCTGAAGATGCTGACCGACAGCTGCCCGCCGTCCAAGGCCATCACCCGTCCGACGAGTACGCCGGTTCCGTGGACGCAGATTCCCTCGCCGCAGGCCTCGGCGGCGCAGTCCGCCCCCGCGCGCTGACGAGAATGGACGAAGGAGGCAGGACGAGAGAAAGTCATGGACGGCATGAGACATTTTCATGCAAATGCATGGAATTCTCTGCTATTGAGGCGCGATGACATCCACATCCGCTCCCGGGCGCTTTGCGCCGACCGCGCTCATGCTCGGCAATCTCGTCACCGGCTGCTCGGTGCTCGCGCCCGCCGGCCTGCTGCCGGAGCTCGCCTCGGATCTTGCTGTCGGCGTTCAGACGGCGGGGCTCCTGATCACCTTCGGCGCGGTGGTGCTCTGCATCTGCTCGCCCTTGACCGCCTGGCTGACGAGCCGCTTCGACCGCCGCCGTCTGCTCGCAGCGACGCTCTTGGTGCTCACGCTCGGCAATCTCGGCTCGGCGTTTGCGCCCGATTATGCGAGCCTGCTCGCGCTGCGCCTCGTGATGCTCGCGGTCGGCGCTCTCTATACACCGCAGGCCGCCGGAACGGCGGCGCTGATCAGCCCGGTCGAGAGACGCGGCAGCACCATCGCCTATGTCTTCCTGGGCTGGTCGCTGGCGGCCGCCGTGGGGCTGCCCATGATCACCTTCATCGGCAGTCATTCCGGTTGGCGAGCCGCCTATCTCGCGGTCGGTGCGGCCGGCGCGGTCAGCTTCGTGCTGCTGACGTGGCGCCTGCCATCCGGCCTGAAGGGCGCGCCGGTCGCGTTGAAGACCTGGACCGAACTCGGCCGCAACCGCCTGGTGGTCCTGCTGCTCCTGGTCACGACCCTGCAGATGTCGGGACAGTTCGTGATCTTCACCTTCATGGGACCGCTGCTGAAGCGCCTGACTGGCGCCGACTCCAACCAGATCGGCCTGGTGTTCGCGATCTACGGCGCCTGCGGCTTTCTCGGCGTCGTCATCGCAACCCGGATCGTCGATGGCTGGGGAGCCTACCGGACGTCGCTCTTGTTCACCTGCCTGATGTTCGCCGGCGTGTCGGCCTGGACGCTGGCGGCAGGCACCTACGGCCTCATGGCGGTGGCGGTCGCCATCTGGGGGTTGGGGTTTGCGTCCACCAATTCGATGCAGCAGGTTCGGCTGGTGGCAGCCGCGCCGCCGCTCGCCTCGGCTTCGGTGTCGCTCAACACCTCGGTGCTCTATATCGGCCAGGCCATCGGCTCCGCGATCGGTGGCAGCCTGTTCGCGCGCGACCTGCTCGGCGCCACCGGCTACGTCGCACTGATGTTCCTGACCCTGGCATTGCTGGCAATCCTGGCCAGCCGCCAGCGCGCGCGGATCGCGGTTCCGGCCTGAGCAGCGGGTTGACGCTTGGCAAAGCCGGCCCGACCGGATTAAAGGCCGATGTCGTGGGGGCTGCTGGGGCGTGGATTCTGCCACGGCCGGCGAGTAGCATCGACGGACGTCCTCGCGTGCCCACGGGTCGGATGAGAGAGATATGGCATGAAGAAGATGATGTTGAGCCTGGCTGCAGTGCTGCTGTGCACCCCTGCGCTGGCCCAGAGCGCGCCGATGGTCGGTGACCGACCGCTGGTGCAGGTCAAGCCGAAGGGGACGAAGACCGCCGCCGCCGCGCCGGCCAAGCCGCAATCGGCGGCCGCCAAGCTCCAGGCCTGCCTGGAGATCGATGACGGAACCAAGGAGCGCCTGAACTGCTACGACGCCGTCATTCCGCCGGCCGCCAAGCCGAAGGCGATGAAGGCCAAGGCGGTCGGCGACTGCAAGTTCACCAAGGAAGAGGACGAGCGGCTCGCCTGCTTCAACGGCTTCGTCGAGAAGCTGCCGAAGTCCTGAGGCGTTGCGGCGGCCGCTCTCTCAGCGGCTCGACACGCGGTTCGACATGTCCTGGGCTCCGGCCGCAATCCGGATCGGCGGCTGGGCGGCCGCCATCTTGACCAGCACATCCTTGATCGGGTTGCGAGTCCAGGCCTGCGTGACGTAGTCGCGATGGGTGATGCCCTCGTCGGTCTCGACGAAGACGACGCTGCCCGGGCGCAGCGGCCGGTCCATGTCTTCGGAGACTTCGATGCCGCGATTGCGCAGCATCGCCATCAGTTCTTGATCATGCCGCGCGGTATAGCGCGTGTAGGAGCTGATGAAAAAGCCGGAGCGGCTGCGCTCGATCCAGTTGGCGAACTTGTCGAGCTGGCCGTAGACCGCATCGAGCAGCACGACGCCGCGCACGCGGTCGCTGATGCCGCCGACCTCGAGGCTCCATGCCGTGGGGAGGAAGCCGCCGCTGTAGCCGACGATTACGATGGGCATGCCGGCGAAAGTCTTCGCGCTTGCCGGATCGCCGGTCAGGCGGGCGAGGCTGGCCGCGGCCTCGTCCATGAAGCGCTTGAAGCCGCCGGGCTGCCAGAACTTGCCGGCGCTCGAATCGGCGGCGTCGACGGCCATCTGCGGCGCGAGCAGCACCGCGTTGACGCCGGCCGCGGTGATCTGCTGCGGGACCAACTGGCGGTCGCGCACGTCGCGCTCCAGCGTGGCGCCGTTGCCATGGAAGAACACGACGATCACGCCCGGCTTGCGCACATCGAATTGTTCGGGGACGTGCACCAGCACACGGCTGTCGTTGTAGGTCTGGTCCTGCCAGTAGACGCGGCCGGAGAAGCTGCGGTGGCCGCGGCGCTCACCGCTGCTGACGTTCAGGAACGGTGCGTCGGACGCCGGATTGTTGCCGAAATAGGGAAAGGCCGACGACTTCATGCTGATGAGGGTCGTCAGTTCCTCACGCTGCGGCCGTCCCGGCCGCTGCGGCTCCAGCGATGCGATCTGAGAGGGCGCCGGCTTCGGGGCGAAGTCGGAGGGCGTGTGAAGCCGAAAACTCTCCTGCGCGGACGGGAAACGGTCGCTGAATTCAGGTGCCGGAAAACGATCGTCGAAGGTCAGCCCCTGGGCCGTCGACGCGTTGGCGGCCAACGCCTCGGGATTGGGGGCCTTGCCGCAATGCGTGAACGAAAGGCAGATCGCCAGCGCCAAAGCCGCGCGCCACCAGAGGCACCAACCTCTGCGCACAGACCTCAAGATGTTATGGTCTTCCCCGATCATCCGTCCCCAAAGACGAGTTCGAGCCGCAACACGGCTCTTCAACCAGCGGATTTCGTTCAACCTGCGCCGCCGAAATTGAGGTCGCGTTAAGGATCGTGTCCGGCCAACCCCGGGCGCACCGGGACACACCACGCGAACGTGTCGCGATTGTGGGACGCTTGGCGGCCCAATGCAATGTCGCAGCCCAGCCTGTCCGAAATCGGTTCATAAATACCCTTGATGAAGGTCATATTTAACGCCCGTTAACGATGTTTGAATGCTTCGGCGGGAACCTGGGCTGAAGCAGAGGAAGGGGCGCCGGGCGTCCTTCGACGAGATGGCTGCATCCGAGGCGGACGATCCCGGCCGGGGCCGGACAGACGGCGACCGGGTTCCATCCGTGTCGCTTCCGGTCGCGACTGCTATCGTCATCGCCGACATGATCGGGGTCGGCGTCTTCACCAGCCTCGGCTTCCAGGTCCGGGACATCCCGTCGGGCTTCTCCATTCTGGTGCTGTGGGCGGTCGGGGGATTGGTGTCGATCTGCGGGGCACTGTCCTATGCCGAACTCGGCACGATGTTTCCGCGCTCGAGCGGCGAGTACAATTTTCTGACGCGGGCGTTCCACCCGGCGATCGGCTTCATGGCCGGGTGGGTCTCGGCGACGGTGGGCTTCGCGGCGCCGGTGGCGCTCGCGGCCATGGCGTTCGGAGAATATGGTCGTGCCGTCATCCCGGGCGCTCCGCCGCTCCTGCTCGCCACCGGCGCTGTCTGGCTCGTGACAGCAGTGCAACTCGGCGGCATCAGGCAGTCGAGCCGTTTCCAGCTGTTGTCGACCGTGCTGAAGCTCGGGCTCATCACCGCCTTCCTGATCGCCGGCTACACCATCGCCACCCCGCAACCGGTGACGTTCCTGCCAACCGTGACCGATGTCGGTCACGTGACGAGCGCGGCGTTCGCGACCGGACTGGTGTTCGTGATGTACGCGTTCTCCGGCTGGAACGCGGCGACCTACATCATCGGCGAGTTGCATGCGCCGGAGCGGACCTTGCCGCGCGCGCTGCTGTTGGGCACGGTGATCGTTCTGGTGCTCTACATTGCGCTCAACGCGGTTTTCCTGCGGGCCGCACCGATGGACGCACTCGCGGGCCAACTCCAGGTCGCAAGCATCGCGGGCAGTCATATCTTCGGCGAGACCGGCGGGCGCTTCGTGGCCGCGATGATCTGCATCGGACTGGTTCCTTCCATCGCCGCGATGATGTGGATCGGCCCGCGCGTGCTGATGACAATGGGCGAGGACATTCCGGCGCTGTCGGTGTTCGCGCGGCGCTCGCGCAACGGGGCGCCGGCCTACGCCGTCCTGTTCCAGCTCACGGTGGCCACCCTGATGCTGTTCACGGAGAGCTTCGAGGCGGTGCTGGATCTCGTCCAGTTCTCGCTCTTGTCCTGCTCGTTTCTCGCTGTGCTCGGACTGCTCAAGCTGCGCATCGCGCAGCCCGAACTCACGCGACCCTACCGCGCCTGGGGCTATCCGGTCACGCCGTTGATCTTCCTCAGCGTGACCTTCTTCATGATGTACTATCTCGTCGCGACGCGGCCCTTGCAGGCAGGGCTCGGCGCAGGCGCAATGGCGTCGGGATTGCTGATCTATTGGCTCGCTCACGCGCGATCGCGCCGTATCACCGCAACGCTCGCATCGGGTTCGGATTGAAATGCTGTTGGCCTCGAGAGTCTGGTTCGCCGTCGCATGTCTGATCCTTGCCATGAGCTTCGAGGCTCGGGCTCAGACCATCACGCCGGACGATACGGCGCGGGTGCTGGCGGGCATGGCGCCAGCGGCGGGCTCGCCGCTCGTGCCCTTCGTGCAGGATCCGGCATGGCGGCGGCACGCGGCGTTCTTCGACAACGCCTTCAATCAGCTCGAGCAGCGACAATTGTCGAAGATCAGGGCCTGGGCGGATGCCAATCTGGCCGCGCCGCGGCCGGCGATGTTCTATTTCTTCTCGGGGCCGGATTTTCTCTATGCCGATGCCTTTCATCCGAAGGCAACGACCTATGTCCTGGTGGCGCTCGAGCCGACCGGCCCGATCCCGGACCTGACCAGATTGCCCCGAGGCAGCATCGGCCCGGCGCTGTCCTATGTCGAACGCTCGTTGCAATCGATCCTGAGTTTCTCCTTCTTTATCACCAAGGACATGAAGGTCGACTTGCGCGAAGGCGAACTCGAAGGGACCTTGCCAATTCTCTACGTCTTCCTGGCGCGCACCGGCAAGACGATCCGCGAGGCCAGTCTGATCTGGTTGGACGAGAATGGCGGATTGCACGGAAACAACGAGCCGCCGACGCGCAATGCGACCAAGGGCGCGCGCATCCTGTTTGCCGGCGCCGACGGGGTCGCGAAGACGCTCTACTACTTCTCCGCTGATCTCTCCGATTCCGGCGTGAAGGCCAGCGGGTTGTTCAAGTTCTGCGAGCCGCTGGGGCCGGGCGACAGTCTCCTGAAGAGCGCGTCTTATCTGTTGCATGAGAACGGCTTCGCACGGGTCCGCAGCTGGCTGCTGAAGAACAGCGCCACCGTCATCCAGGACGATTCCGGCATCCCGCTCGCGAGCTATGAGGCGCGGGCCTGGCGTTTCCTGCCGTTCGGGCGCTATGCGGGGCCGATCGACAAATTCCCAGACATGTACCAGAGGAGCTATGCGAGGCTGTTCGAGCGTGCGCAGCCGCTGGAATTCGGGATCGGCTATCGTTGGCGCACGCGTGAATCGAATGTCCTGCTCGCGGTGAGATCGCCTCCGGCCGACGCGACGGTCTCGGCCGAAGCGAGCGCCCCTGCAGAAACGGATTACCAGCCACCGCCGCGCGCCCGGCGCGTGCCGCGGCCGCTGGAGCCGGTTCCTCTCTATCCGCCGCCGCGGCGCGACGATTTCATCTTCTGGCCGAGATGGTAGGGGGTGAATATCACCAGTGCACGCTCTGGCTGGGCACGATGTAGGACGTCGTCGGCGGGGGCAGGGCGGTGCTGTCGGCAAGATAGCGCCAGGCACCGACAATGACGATCAACAAAGCGATGATGCAGAGTAGATCCACCTGGCGTGCGTCGTGGTGGCCGGCCTGATCCGGACCGATGCTCTTGCGGGAACGGTTGCTTCTGGGGCTGATTGTCCAGCGCATCGTTGTTTTCCTCCCGAAGGAAGCATCACATCAATGCAGGTCGAGGCAGCGCGGTTCCTGATGGGAGCGCCGGCTCGTGACGTAAGGATAATCGTAGCCCGAGATTTCGCCAGGGCCATGTGCTGCAGATCAATTGACGAGCGCGACGTCTGTTGCGCTGCACATCAGCCCGGGCCGTTGACGCCGCGCCATCGCGCGTAGCGCCAAGGCAGATACCAGTGAGCGCCTGTGGGAGCCGTTGTTGGGACGTTGTCGATGCCCGAGGTGCCAAAGGGCTGGCAGCGCAGCAGACGGGCGAGCGTCATCCACCCGCCCGCCCAGAGTCCGAAGCGTTCGATGGCCTCATCGGCATAGACCGAGCAGGTCGGCAGGTGCCGACAATTGTAGCCGACCAGCGGCGACAATGTGTGGCGGTACAGCCAGATCAGCGCGTGAGCAGCGCGCCGCGGGAGTCGGGCCAGCAGCGACCCGATGTGCGCAGAATGGCAGCCGATGTCAGAGCATGAGTGCTTCATGAGCGCGATGCCAGATGGATGTGCGAACTTTTGACCGGTTCCTCGGCAGGGAACCCGGCTCGCGTTCATTTGTGGTGATGTGATGCAACAATGGCCGGTTTTCAGCGGCGCCGCAGCACGCCGCAGCTGGACGGTCGGTGATTGCCCGGATACGTTTCCCGACAAGGATGTGACAGACTAATAACGGATTTGAGGCCAGGTTGTCAGGTCTTTCCGCGAGAAAACTGAGGAACTGCGTACCGAGCTTGACGAGGGGGACGGATTGCGCGTGAGATTGCTGCGGTCGCGTGAATTGCGCTGGATGCTACTTGGTGTTGCAGCGCTTGGTGCGGTGGTCGGTAGCGCGATCACCATCATGTCAAACACGGCGCGCGCCGGCGGCGCGCTCGAAGAGCGCAAACTCCCGATGCGGTTCGGTTGGGTCGCCTGCGAGCCGAATTGCGGCTGGGTCAGTGCGGTCGGGATCGTCACCGGCGATACGCCGAAGGATTTCGAGGATTTCGCGAGGGATCGCGACCTGACGGGGGCCACCCTGGTGCTCGACTCCAGCGGCGGCTCGGTCAACGACGCCATCACCTTGGGCCGCCGGTTCCGTGGGCTGAAGATGCGCACCACCGTCGGCATGACCCAGCGTTCGAGCCGCGCGGGTGACCGGCCGCGCGTCATGCCCGAGGCCTATTGCGAGTCGATGTGCGTGTTCCTGCTGCTGGCTGGAACCACGCGTTATGTTCCGGATACGGCCCATGTCCGCGTTCACCAGATCTGGATGGGAGACCGCGCCGACGACGCCAAGGCGGCGAGCTATACGGCGCAGGACCTGATGATCGTCGAGCGCGACATCGGGCGTCTCGCCAAATACACCTTCGAGATGGGCGGAGCGGGCGATCTGCTGTCGCTGGCGCTGAACGTGCCGCCCTGGGAGGACCTGCATGAGCTGTCGCGCGCCGAGCTGCGGCTCACCAACGTCGTGACCACGGATCTGGTTGCCGAGGTGCTGCCGCCGAAGGGGGCCGTGCCGGTCGCCGAGCTCGCACCGAAGCCGCAGGCCAAGGACAAGCAGCAGGACCGCTTCTCCGTGGCGCTGGACCGCGACAAGGGGCAACTGTCGCGTACCGCCGAGGCTCTGCCGCCAGCGACGGTCGCCACGACGCCGCAGCAATAGGCATCGACGTCGCCGGGGCGAGCCGGACCTCCGCGTCCAATCATGAGCTTGCCGACGACCGCTCCCGCATGCCGGTGCGCTCATGCGGGCTATGGATCTGTCAGTCTGCACGCACGGGTGGGAAGCGGTGCCGCCTCAGCCCTGAGCCGCGGTCGGCTGCTCGCCGTTGGTCTTGGCCTCGATCTGGCCGATGGCATCCACCACGGCGTCGAACGTCAGCATCGTGGAGGCGTGGCGGGCCTTGTAGTCTCGCACCGGCTCAAGCAGGGCAATGTCGGCCCATTTGCCCTCCGGCGGTGCACCGTTCTCCTTCAGCATCCTCCGGACCGTCTCCCGCAGCTCGCGCAGCTCCGCGGCGCTGGAACCGACGACGTGGCGGGCCATGATCGAAGAGGAGGCCTGGCCGAGGGCGCAGGCCTTCACGTCATGGGCGAAGTCGGTCACCACGGGCCCGTCCATCTTGAGGTCGACCTTGACGGTCGAGCCGCACAGCTTGGAATGGGCGGTGGCAGTGGCGTCCGGGTGGTCCAGCCGTCCGAGCCGCGGAATGTTGCCGGCGAGCTCGATGATGCGCTTGTTGTAGATGTCGTTCAGCATGTGCCTGACGTCCCGGAATTACCGGCGTGGCGGCCTTGGCGGCCGGGTTTCATCGCCCTATATTGCGAGTATATGGAAACGATTGGCAGGAATTCCAGCCACATCCACAGGCGTCCGGCGCGAGAGGCGCCAAGCCTGCGTGTGGCACCTCTGCAGGTGACGCCCTCAAGGTGATGCTGTGCCGGTGACACTCCGGTCGGACCGCCGACCGGTCGAACGGAGTTGAGATGGACACTTTGATCAAGACGTTGCGTGCGAACAAGCCCGAGGGCAAGCCGTTAGACGCCAAGCTGACTGACGCTCGCGCTGCAGAGCTCGATCCCGCCGAGTTTCTCGCTGCCGCCGTGCGGCCCGACCGTGCCAGGCCGTCGCGGGCCGAGGCCGAGGCCGCGGTCTATACGCTGTTGAATTACATCGGCGAGGATCCGACCCGCGAGGGGCTGGTCGACACGCCGCGCCGGGTCGTCGAGGCCTATGACGAGCTGTACCAGGGCTATCACCAGTGCCCGGCCGAGGTGCTCGACCGCACCTTCGGCGAGACCGCCGGCTATGACGACTTCGTGCTGATTCGCGACATCGAGTTTACGTCGCAATGCGAGCATCACATGATGCCCTTCTACGGTCGCGCGCATATCGCCTATACGCCGGTCGAGCGGGTGGTCGGCCTGTCCAAGCTGGCGCGCCTGACCGACATCTTCGCCCGCCGCCTGCAGACCCAGGAGCATCTCACCGCCCAGATCGCGGCCGCGATCGACGAGGTGCTGAAGCCGCGCGGCGTCGCCGTCATGATCGAGGCCGAGCACACCTGCATGTCGGTGCGGGGCGTCGCCAAGCACGGCGCCATCACCTTCACCAGCCGCTTCACCGGCATGTTCAGGGACAATCCGGCCGAGCAGTCGCGCTTCCTGTCCATGGTGCGGTCGCCGCAACGGTAAGCCTGCCAACCCGTTGAGCAGAGAGTTTCGTGTCTTCATCCTCAGTTGAGCGCGAGGAGGGCTTGGCCTTCCTGCCCAAGTTCGACGCGGCCGGCCTCGTCACCTGTGTGACGACCGATGCCGTGAGCGGCGACGTGCTGATGGTCGCCCACATGAACGAGGAGGCCCTGCGCAAGACGGTGGCGACCGGCGAAGCCTGGTATTTCAGCCGCTCGCGCAATGCGTTGTGGCGCAAGGGTGAGAGCTCGGGCCAGACCCAGCGCGTGGTCGAGATGCGCACCGATTGCGACCAGGACGCGGTCTGGCTGCGCGTCGAGCAGGTCGGCGCGGCGTGCCACACCGGCCGCCGTTCCTGCTTCTATCGCAAGGTCGAGCGATCGGATGACGGCAGTGGCGCGCGGCTCGTGTTCGTCGATGCCGACAGGCTGTTCGATCCCGCCGAGGTCTATCGCAAGTAGGCCAGCGACCTGCGTCCTGACGTGCCCGGTCGTTCATTGGCCCGGTCGGGCCCTGCGAATTAACCCGCCATTAACCATACCCGCCGCATTTTGCCGGACGTTTCCGGCGCGTTCGTCTGCCAGCGAATCTGCAAACAGCGGGTCTTCCCATGTCGGTCGACGCATCCAACTCCTCGTCCACCGGTTTCCTCGATGGCGTCCGGGCGAAGGTCGCCGGCGCAATCAAGCAGGCCGCGGACAGCGTCGGCACCAGCTTCGAATATCTGTTGTCGACCGCCAAGATGGAGTCGGACTTCAATCCGACCGCCGGCGCCTCGACGTCATCAGCGCGCGGGCTCTACCAGTTCATCGACCAGACCTGGCTCGGCACCGTGAAGGAAGCCGGCTCCGATCTCGGCTATGGCCAATATGCCGACGCGATCACCCGGACATCGTCGGGCGACTACACGGTCAGCGATCCCGGAATGCGGCAGGCGATCATGAAGCTGCGCGACGACCCGCAGGCGTCGTCCGCGATGGCCGCTGCGCTCACGCAATCGAACAGTTTCCAGCTCGCCGGCAAGATCGGCCGTCGGCCGACCGATGCCGAGCTCTACATGGCGCACTTCATGGGTGTCGGCGGCGCCGCGAAGCTGATCACCAGCACCCAGGAGACGCCGAATGCGTCGGCCGCGCGGATGTTTCCCAGCGCCGCCGCGGCCAACCGGCCGATCTTCTACGATCGCGACGGACAAGCCCGCAGCGTGTCCCAGGTTTATGCGGTGCTGAACACGCGCTATGCCGGCGCCGCCAACTCCTCGGCGACGCGCGGGGCGCTCGCCCTTTATGGAGGGGCATCGGCGAACGTCGCGGCCAATGCGGCCGGCGGCGGCGCGCTGCCGACGACCGACACCGCCACCTTCCTGTCGATGTTTCCGGATGCGCGCGGCTCGTCGCAAGCCGCATCTTCGACGACGGCCGACGCATCGGCCGCCACCCGGCCGGCGGACCCGATGTTTCGCTCGCTATTCCAGGTTGACGGCCAGTCGAGCCAGGCGGTCTCGCCGACCGTCCGCGAATTGTGGGGCCGCTCATCGGTCGCTAGCGCGGCCTCGCCGGAGGGCGGCGGTAACGATGGCGGCGGCAATGGCCAGCGCAGACTCGACCTGTTCAGCGATCCCCACGGCACCTTTTCGGGCTGATGTGCCGGCTAAGGCGGTCCGCACTCGTCGCTGAACCATTGATCAAAAAGAACGATTTTCGACCTCCCGCCACGGCTTGCGCTGCCGGCGGCGGCCGCATTTCGCCCGTTGGATTACGGCCAAATGAGACATTCAGAGGTAGCATAATATAGTTTTGATTTACCTCCTTAACAAAACATCAACAAAACCAGCTACTTATGGTGAACGCTTTGTTAAGCGTCGTGGTTTATTTTCGGTGCTGTTGAGGCCCTCGTGGCCTTTGTCTGCAAGTTGCGTAAGCCGGAAAGACCATGATCGTTCGGCAGTTTCTCAGTTGGGTCAGAACCGCACCCGCCGGTGAGCGGGCAGAGGCCACCAGGGCGCTCGCGCGGGCGTGGTTGTTGTCGGATCTCTGCGATGAGGATCGCGGCGCCGCGGAGGGCGCGCTCCTCATGCTGCTGGACGATCCGTCGCCGTTGGTGCGTCAGGCCATGGCGGAGGTGTTCGCCCGCTCGGAGGAGGCGCCGGCCGCCATCGTCCAGGCGCTCGCCACGGACCAGGCTTCTGTCGCCGCCATCATCCTCGAACATTCGCCGCTGCTGATCGATGCCGACCTCGTCGACATCGTCGCGACCGGCAACTCCGACACACAATGCGCGATCGCGCGGCGCGTCGGCCTGCCGGCGCCGGTCTGCGCCGCGATCGCCGAAGTCGGAAGCGCCGCCGCCGCACTCGAGCTGATCGAGAACGCCTATGCCGAGCTAGCGCCGTTCTCCTGGGACCGCATCGTCGAGCGCCACGGCCATCTCGCCGCCATCCGCGAAGCGATGCTGGTGCTGGACGACCTGCCGGCCGCGACGCGGGCGGCGCTGGTCGACAAGCTCTCCGAGACACTGGCGCAGTTCGTCGTCGCCAGGAATTGGCTCAGTGCCGACAAAGCAGGGCGCATCACCAATGAGGCGCGCGACCGCTCGACCATTACCATCGCGGCGCGGTCGCGCGGCGAGGAGCTGCGCGGGCTGGTCCAGCATCTGCGTGCAACCTCGCAACTCACCGCGGGCCTGATCCTGCGCGCACTTCTCTCCGGCAACGTCGAATTGTTCGAGATCGCGCTGTCGGAGCTCGCCGACATGCCGCGGGCCCGGGTGTCGGCGCTGCTCAACGATCGCGGCCGCGCCAGCCTGCAGGGGCTGCTGCGCAAGGCGGGCATTCCCGACACCACCTTCGACGCCTTCAGCATCGCGCTCGAAGTCTGCCGCGAGAACGGATTTGCCGACACCTTGAGCGGAGCAGCGATCCTGCGCCGCAAGATGGTGGAGCGCGTGCTCACCCATTGCGCCACCGACCGTGATGCCGCCGAGCCGTTGCTGATCCTGCTGCGCCGCTTCGCCACCGAATCCGCCCGCGACGAGGCCCGCGAGTTCTGCGACGAGGTGATGGCGGAGGATTTCGTGGCCGGGCTGGAGTTCGGACTGATCGCGGCGTGAGGCGCGTCCGCTGCCGTAGGGTGGGCAAAGGCGCGTCGCAGATATCGCCACGTTCGAGCGCGCGGTGGCGCCGTGCCAACCGACTTGCCGCAGAGATTGCTGATCCATGGTGGGCACGCTGCCGCCGCTTTGCGGCGGCGGCTTTGCCCACCCTACGTGATCGCCATCCGATTACGGCTGATCGCTCGGCACCAGGCTCGGCGCCAGGATCGCTTCGAGATGCTCCGGCCGGTTGCGGTTGACCTGGAGCAGGTAGTCGTCGGCGACGCGGCGCAGCCGGCGGCTCAATTCGGCAGCGACGGTCGGGCTGTGGTACTTCGTATGGTCATGCACGATCGCCTGGATGGCGTTGACGTGATGCTCGAACAACTCGACGGGGACCTTTTCGAGATCCGGCGCGTGCTCGATGATCCGGCACAGGCTGTCGGCAACCTCGGCAGCGGCGGGATAGCCGAAGGTCGCTGCATCGCCCTTGATGTCGTGGGCGGCGCGGAACATTTCCTCGCAGGCGTCGTCGTCGAAGCCATTGTTCAGAACGGCACCGTAAGCCTTCGTCAGGCGATCGGCCTCGGTGTCCATCCACGACTTGAACTCGCCGGATAGCCCGGCAAGCGCGGCTTCCGCGCGCGCGATAGGATCGTCGAGATCCTTCTCCTCGGCGCGGCGCAGCACCTGCTTCAGCGGATTGGGCTGGGTGATGACGTGATGTGAGGTGTAGGTCTTGACCTGGATCGCCGGGGCCTTGTCTTTCGCCATCTCGATATCCCCTGATGATGCCGACCAACGCAAATCGACTCATTGCCCCGATTCATAGCCGAGGAACTGGGCGCTCTGGGCGTCGATCCCCGGATTGCGTTAACGCGGGCTCACTGCCGCGCTCCTAAACCGCGGAGCGCGCCTTATCCAGAAGTGACGGTTGCTGGAAGATCTCGGCCTCGCCGCCGATCCGGCGCTCCGGCCCGATATAAGCGGTGTTGGTGTTGCGGCGCCGGTCCGGACCGAAGTAGGTCTTGGTCTTGATGAACGGACGCGGATTGGCAACCACGTTGAGGATGCGCTGATACAGTCCCTTCGCCGAGATCGGCTTGGCGAGGAATTCCGTCACGCCGGCATCGCGCGCGACGGTGACGCGGCGCTTCTCCGAATGTCCCGTCAGCATGATGATAGGCGCGTAGGGGTTGCCCTTGGCTTCCGGCTGCCGGATCATCTGCGCGAGCTCGAGCCCGTCGAAGATCGGCATCGCCCAGTCGGTGATGACGATGTCGGGGGAGAAATGAGTATACATCTCGAGTGCGGTCGCGCCGTCCTCGGCCTCGTTGACCTCGCGGGCGCCGAACGAATGCAGCAGCGTGCGCAGGATGCGGCGCATGTGCGGATTGTCGTCGCAGACGAGAAAGCGCAGCTTGTTGAAGTCGATGCGGTACATTTGGCCGGCCTGAAAGGATCACCGGTGATGGCGGTATACCCGCATTAACCATACGGAGCCGCGGGTTAACAAAGCGTTGCCCAGGGCGGCGAAGGAGGAAAAAGGCGCGGAAAAGCGCCCGATGTCAGTAGCCGAACTGCTCGCTCAGGATCCGCTCTTCCAGGCTGTGGCCGGCGTCGAACAGCATCCGCATAGAGATCGTCTTGTCCGAGAGCACCTCGACTCGCTGGACGTTGCGGACCTCGTCATGATCCGCCACCGCCGCGACTGGGCGCTTGTCGCCTTCGAGCACCTCGATGATCACATAGGCCGTGTTCGGAAGCAGGGCGCCGCGCCAGCGCCGCGGCCGGAAGGCGCTGATCGGCGTCAGCGCCAGCAGCGCGGCGTTGATCGGCAGGATCGGGCCCTGCACCGAGAGGTTATAGGCGGTGGAGCCTGCGGGCGTGGCAACGAGCACGCCGTCGGCGATCAGCTCCGGCATGCGCTCGCGCTCATCGATCAGGATGCGCAGCCGCGCCGTCTGCGCCGTCTGGCGAAACAGGTAGACCTCGTTGATGGCGTGGTGGATGTGAACGACGCCAGCGGCATCGGTCGCCCGCATCAGCAGCGGATGGATTACCGATTCCTGCGCCGCTTCGAGCCGCCCGTGCAGATCGATCGTGCTGAACTCGTTCATCAGGAAGCCGACCGTGCCGCGATGCATGCCGTAGATCGGCTTTCCCGAGCGCATGTGGTCGTGCAGCGTCTGCAGCATCAGGCCATCGCCGCCGAGCGCGACCACGACGTCCGCCAGGTCCGGATCGGAGTTGCCGTACAGCGCGGAGAGCTGCGCCAGTGCGGCCTGGGCTTCGGCACTCGGACTCGCGACGAAGGCGATCCGCTCATATCGCTTGGACGTGGTCATGCGTCGCAGGGCTCGCTGGTCGGTTGGCCGGTGACAGGCGCCGTGTCGTCTAGCCGACCTTGCCCGTGCTTGTCCATCGCGGCCGGTATCCCGGGGCAATGGGGCCGGGATGAGGCTGATATGGCCCGGACGTGTGCGCACGCGCGGAAGTCATCGTGGCGTCACTTTTCCTGTAGGCTGCGCACCGGATCCCAGGCCAAGGACCCGGTCGCCAAGCTTGCTTTCACTCGTTCGGCGAAGAAGTGGCTTGGCGGATCGCTCGGTGCGCCCCGCGCGAAGCAGTCGACCGCTTGCGGCAGTTCGCCGGCGCGCCAATGCGCGAGGCCTGCGGCGTAGCCGGTGAGGAGAGCCTGTTCCTCCGGCGTGAGCTCGGCTGCGCGGCCATGCAGCTCGTAGATCTTCAACGACTGCTCGCGCCCCTTGACCCGGATGGTGTCGAGCTCGCGCCAGGCAAACTCGTTTCCGGCGAGCGTCACCGTGCTCTCGGAGGCAATGATCGTGGTGCCGTAGAACTTGTTGGCGCCCTCGAGCCGCGAGGCCACGTTCACGGCGTCGCTCATGACGGAATAGTTGAAGCGACGTTGTGAGCCGAAATTGCCGACCAGCGCGGCGCCGCTGTTGATGCCGATGCGCTGCGCCACCTTGATGCCCTGGAATGCCGTCGACATCAGGTTGAGCTCGGCGAGCTTCGCCTTGCAGTCGAGCGCCGCACGCGCCGCGCTGCGTGCATGGTCGGGATCGTCGAGCGGAGCGCCGAACACGGCGACCACGGAGTCGCCGATGTATTTGTCGACATAGCCGTCGTGGCTTTCGATGACGTCGGTCATGGCCGAGAGATATTCATTGGTGAGCGCCATGAGCTGCTCCGGCGTCATCTGCTCGGCGAGGCGCGAGAAGCCCTCGATGTCGGAGAAGAATACGGTGACCTCGCGGGTCTCGCCGCCGAGCTGCGGCAGCCGGCGCGAGGCCAGCATGCGGTCGATCTCGTGCGGTGCGAGATAATAGGCAAAGCTCTTCTGCAGCAGCCTGCGGTCCTTGTCGGTGACCATGAAGCGATAGCCGGTGGTCGCAGCCAGCGCGAGCACGCCGGCCGCGAGCGGCTCCACCAAGGGCAGCGCGTAGGCATGGTCGAAGAGGGCGGTGGCGAGCGCGGTGTAGAGCAGCGCGAGCCCTGCCAGGATGGCCGCTGCGGAGGCGGGGCGCAGCAGTCGGGCGAGCAGCGCAGCCAGCAGGGCGATGGTTGCGGCGATGGCGAAGATCGCTGGGCGCCCGAGCTCGGTGGCCGCGTCCTGCCGCACCAGATTGTTCACCGCCGTGGCGTGGATGTAGACGCCGGCAATGGTACTGCGGGCGAACGTCTCGGTGATCCTGCGCTCGTCCAGCACGCAGCGCGGCCGGCGCGCGCCCTCGGCGCGGGTCGCGAAGCGCTTCGAGGTGAGCCGCCGATCCTCGATCCCGACGGTGCCAAGCAGGACGACCTTGCCGGCGAACTCGCGGCGGAAATAGTCCTTGTCGCCCTTGAGCGCGCAGGCGCGCAAATCGGCGAACGAGTACGTCGGGATGTCCTGGGCGCCGCCGGCGAAATTCAGGGTCATGGTGCCCGGCACGCTGCCGGGCACCTTGTACTCACCGAGTGTGACGCCATCAGCGGCAATGACCGGCGCGGTGCCGGTTGCGCGCCCCGCCAATTCCAGCGCCATGCTCGGAACTGCCTTGCCATCGACGGACAGCGTCAACGGATGGCGGCGGACGACATCATCGCTGTCGGTATAGGTGTTGAGCGGACGAAGGTTCTGCTGCTGGCGCACCGCGATGCGCTGGCCGGGCGCGGGCAGGATCGGCGGCTCGGCAAAAATCTCGCCCAGCACCACCTTGCCGCCGGCGGCCGCGGCAGCGAGCGCGCGCAGGAAGTCGCGATCGAAGCCGCGCGTCTTCTCGCCAAGGGTGCTGTCGCCGAGCGGAATCTCCGACTGCTCGATCGATGTCTGGAACACGATGTCGAAGCCGACCACCTTGGCGCCGCCGTCGAGGACGGCCGTCATCACGCGCCCGATCTCGCCGGTCCAGGTCAACAGCGGCGCGCCCTTGAAGGGGGGCGCTTGATAGCTCTCCTCGTCGACCGCGATGACCACGGCCGGGCTCGCTGCTGCATCGTGGCGGTTGCCGAAGGTCTCGAAGTGCAGCCATGTCAGCGCGTCCAGCGACAGGCCGCGGCCGCGCTCGAAGGCCGGCGACACGAACAGGCCCGCGCACGCCAGCGCAATGGCGATGACGGCAACCGCGTCGCGCGTCCGGCGTCCGATCGCCACCGACAAGAGCTTTCGGTCTCAGTTGAACCGGATCAATCGCCCGACCGCAGGGCCGGGGCCCGCCTTGGCCTGTGCGTCGACCTTGAACACGATGCGCGCGTTGCTGAAGCTCGCGACATAGGTGCCGCCGGGAGTAAGCGGGTGGCTGGTGCCGGCGAAATCGTAGAATCGTCCCTTGTACTGCCGGCCTGAGAGCTCGACCTGCTGGCGCTCGCCGGGCTGGTCGAGCCGCTCGACGATCAGCGTGCCGCGCCCTTTGGCCTCGAAGATGGGCGACGCGCTGTAGATGATCGCTTGCGCCACCGGCGCGCTGTCCGGCCCGACGCTGCGCACGATCGTGGCCGCGACCTCGCTGGTCTCACGCGAGGTGGCCTGCGCATGGCTGGCGTCGCAATTGACGATGTCGCTCTTGAGCGTCGCGCCGTCGACCGTGCTTTCGCCGGGGCCGACGGTGACACTGCCGGCGCCGTTGACCGTCTCGCGCCGGCACGATTTGAGGTAGCTCATCACCACGGCGCCATCCGGGCCGAGCTTGATCACCTGGCCGGGCGCGACATAGTCCATCAGCTCGGCGCCGGCCACATCCCCCTGGACGTCCTCGACCAGCGCCGCCGGCGGACCGGCCCAGGCCGCCGGCGGTCCAATCATGGCCGGTCCGGCGAGCCCGGTGAGGGCTGCGATGATGAGCGTCGGCAACTTCATGATGAACTCCGTGATCGCAATCGGCGGCGCGCCTCTTGGCCCAAACCTGGGTGTCCCAGTGGTGGGACGCCGGAGGCGATGGAGAGGTTCGAGCCCATAACACACCTTACGAAGAACGGGCACTGCTCCGGATGTGACCTGGATCACGGAAGAGTTGGTTGAGCTTGGTCCCAAGCCGCGGTTCATGCGTTTGTAAAGCAAGCGATAAAGGGTAGCGCGTTGCGCCAATCCATCGTCCAGGGAGTGAGTTGATGGCAGGTTCGAGATCGTCCGTCGTGTGGTTCCGTGTGATGGCCCTGACCTTGACGGCGCTGCTCGCCGGCCAAGCCGTATACGCGCAGGACGCGCCGCCGGCGGCGCAGGACACCACGGCTCCCGGCGCGCACCGAACCGGATCGGCCGGCAATCGCGCTGCGAGCCCGCCCGGCTCAGCATCGACCGCCGAGCAGCACAAGCTGCCGCCGGACTCCACCACGACACAGAAGCTCGAACTGCCCGGCCGCACGCTGTCGTTCACGGCGACTGCCGGTTCGATCCGCCTGTTCGACGACAAGAGCGAGCCGCAGGCCGACATCGCCTACACTTCGTATCAGCTCGATGGCGCCGATCGCGCCAGCCGCCCGGTGACCTTCTTCTTCAACGGCGGGCCGGGTGCCTCGTCCGCCTATCTGCAGCTCGGCAATGCCGGTCCGTGGCGGATCGGAATCGATGCGGCCAGCGTGACGCCGTCGTCGAAGCTGGAGCTGATGCCGAATGCAGACACCTGGCTCGACTTTACCGATCTGGTGTTCATCGATCCCGTCGGGACCGGCTACAGCCGTTTCGTCGCAACCGGCGACGAGGTGCGCAAACGGTTCTTCTCGGTCGACGGCGACGTGCGTTCGCTGTCGCTCGTGGTGCGTCGCTGGCTGGAGAAGCACGACCGTCTCGCATCGCCCAAATTCATCACGGCCGAGAGCTATGGCGGCATTCGCGGTCCGAAGATCGTCAACAACCTGCAGCATGACCAGGGCATCGGCATCAGCGGCCTGATCCTGCTGTCGCCGCTGATGGACTTTCGCGACTATTCCGGCTCAAGCCTGATGCAATATGTTGCGAGCCTGCCGAGCTATGCGGCCGTCGCGAAGCAGATGAAGGGGCCGGTCACCCGCGCCGATCTTGCCGACGTCGAGCGCTACGCCAGCGGCGACTTCCTGCTCGACCTCGTCAAGGGCGAGGCCGATACGGAAGCGACCAACCGGCTCGCCGACAGGGTCGCGAGCCTCACCGGCATCGACCAGGCGGTCAGCCGCAGGCTGGCCGGCCGGTTCGACGTCTCGGAGTTTCGCCGCGAGTTCGACCGCAAGAACGGCCGCATCGCCGGACGCTATGACGGCTCGGTGCTTGGCATCGATCCCTATCCGGATTCGAGTCGCTCGCGCAGCTCCGATCCATCCGGGGATGTGCTGACCGCGCCGCTGACCAGTGCCGCGGTCGAGCTGACGCGCAGGCTGAACTGGCACCCCGACGGCTCCTACGAGCTGCTGAGCGGGGCCGTGAACCGGTCATGGGATTTCGGCCGGAGCATCAGCCCGCCGGAGTCCACCGGCGAGCTCCGGCAGATCCTCGCGCTCGATCCCAAGCTGAAGCTGCTGGTCGGCCACGGCCTGTTCGATCTCGCCACGCCGTATTACGGCTCGAAGATCCTGCTCGACCAATTGCCGGCCTTCGCGCGACCGCCGCGGGTCAAGCTCGTGGTCTATCCGGGCGGGCACATGTTCTATTCCCGCGACGATGCGCGGAAAGCGTTCCGCGGTGAGGCCGAGGCGTTGATGAAGGAGGGTAGGGAGGAGGCCCGATGAGTGCAGCGACACCCGGGCTATGAGTCCTTCTTGCGCCGGCCCTTCGGATACTTCCGCTCCATCTCGGCCTTCACCACGCGCTCGGGCCGTATCCGTGCGGCGGCGAGCCAGATCTCGCTGACGCCGGACTTGGTGCGCACGCGCCTGACCGCCTCGCCATGGCTGGCATAGCCGGCCGCCTGCACGATGCGCCCGGTGTCGCGTCCGGTCACCTCGATGCGGGCGGCATCGAGGAACGGGTTGATGAACACCGGATTGGCGACCATGACCTGCTCGCCGAACGGGACGAGATCGACTGCGCCCCACAGCGTCCACCAGCGGCCGGTCCAATCGCGCGTCTTGCGCGACGGCGCGCCATGGGTGGCGAAGGCCTGCAGGATGAACTTGACGCCGTTGGCCCAGCCGGGCGCCCAGCCGTCGACGGCATTGGTCAATACGGTGATCGCAATTTCGCGCGCGGGAATGACCGACGTTCGCGAGATGTAGCCCTGGAAGCCGCCGCCATGGCCGAACCAGTCGAAGCCGGCCGTTGTCCCGCTCATGAGCGCCAGGCCGTAATAGGCCTCTTCGACGTCCTGGGGCACGCGCCATTGGCGGCGGATCATCTCGCGGCGGCTTGCGACCGACAGCAGGCTCTTCTTCGCATTCGGGGCAAGCTGGGCGAAGAAGCGAGCGGTGTCGGCCGCGGTCGCGACGATGCCGGCGGCCGCCATGATCGCGTTGGTCGGATTGTCGCCGGGAATCACGACCCGGCGGCCCACGGGCACGATGCGCGAATGCCCGCGCGCGAACGGGACACCCTTGCCGAGCAGCGTCATGTCGGGCGCGCTTTCGCGCAAGGCCAGCGGCGTCATGATCTCGCGCTGCAGCCAGGCCGGGTAGGGCTCGCCGGTGATCGCCTCGATGACTAGGCCGAGCAGGCCGTAGCCATGATTGGAATATTTGAACCGGCTGTTGGGATCGATCGCCGGCGGCTGCTTCAGCTCGGCCAGCAGCTCGTCCTTGTCGAGATAGGATCGGCCGTCGGTGAACTGGCCGGAATCCTTGCCGTCGCGGATCAGGCCTGCCGTGTGCGACAGCAGCTGGTTCAATGTTGCTGCGGCGACATCCGGATGCAAATCCTTGACGTAGCCGCCGACCGGATCGTCCAGCTTCAACCGCTTCTGCTCGCGCAGGCGCATGATTCCGGCGGCGGTGAACGCCTTGGTGTGCGAGGCGATACGGAAGCGGTGCCGCGGCGTCAGCTTCTCGCCGCTGTCGAGATTGGCGTGGCCATAGGCCGCCTCCAGGACGATCTCACCGCGATGGGCAATCGCAAGGATGCAGCCGGGTTGCTCCGAAACGGCGACCTGAAAGGCCAGCCAATCCTTGATGTAATCGAGTGCTGCGCCCAGCCAGGACTCCACGAGGCAATCTCCCGTTCAAAAGACGTGATGAAAATGGACTGCACGACATCCCATCCATAGCGGACGAAGGGCAGCGGACAAAGAAAATGGCGCAACCCCTTCGGGTTGCGCCACTGTTGAGATCGGATCGGGTCCGATCGCGTCTTAGTAGACGAGGCCGGTGCCCGGCTGCTTCTCGAGCGCGTCGGCCAGCGAGCGATATTCGGCGCTGTCGGTGCCGGCGAGCTGCGCCACCTTGTCGAGGTGGTACTTGGCCTGCTCGCGGTTGCCCTGTTCGAGCTGCCACAGGCCGTAATACTGCCAGGTGCGCACGTGGTTCGGATCATCCGCCAGGGCCTGCTCGTAGTACTGCTTGGAGGCCTGGTAGTTGCCGAGCTTGCGGTAGGAGTAGCCGATCAGGTTGGCAACGTCGGCGACGTCCTCGCGGTTCAGCGCCTTGAGCTGCTGGATCGCGGTGGCGTAGTCGCCGCGATCGTAGATCGAGGTGTAGGCCGTGCGATAGGCCGCCAGGAACTTCGGATCTTCGATGCTCGAGCTCTTGTCCTTCTTCTTCTTGCCTGAATCCGACGCCGGCGGCGACGACGGGGTATCGCTGCCCGCGGCATAGGCCTTCGACAGAAGCAGCGGCCCGGAGGCCACGGCCATCGAGAACAGAGCCAGCGTGGCAATCCTGATCGCAGACTTTTTCATTCGTATCTCCCGAGTTGTCGATCCAACAGGTGACTGCGTACGGAGAAGAACTCCCGCAGCTGCGAAATATTCCCGGCCATTTGCGCGGATTTTGCGCCGCGATCGGTTCATTATACGGACGACATGATGACAGACCAGTCACCTCGATGACTATCCCTTCATGTCCATGAACTGAAAACACCACTTTACTTCAGGGGCGGTTCAGTGCCGGTTCCCTATCGTCGCCTCCATGATCACGAGCCCATCCAGACTGGATGGTGCCTCCAGATCTTCACATCACGGAGACGACCATGCTGAAGTCAATGTCTGTTGCTCTGCTCGCCGCGTCGATCCTGGCTGCGCCCGCGTTCGCTGCTGGTCCTGCAAAAACCGACACGTCCGCGAAGTCCAGCCAGACCACTGGCACCGCGAAGACCGATGTGAGCAAGACCGATGCGGCCAAGACCGACGCCACCAAGCCGGGCGCGACGCAGGCCGGCGACAAGGCGAACGACATGAAGCCCACCGTCGGCAAGACGAAGACCAAGCCGCATGCCTCGCTTGTCCGCCACAAGCATCGCCACGTGGCGCATCTCAGCCATCACAACAAGGTGAGCTTCAAGCGCGTGACGCCGGCGACCCGCCGCGGCTGATCCGGCCAAGGTCACGCAGAGCCGATCTGGTCGTTGACCGCCGGAGCGCGCCAGTGCGCTCCGGCGGCAGCGGCTTGACGAAGGCGTGAGCCGGGACGGATTTCCCGGCCTCCGGCTTTGAGCTAGAACGGCCGCGGGATTGGCTTTCAAGAGTTGGGCGCCTTGGGGATGGGGAGAACGAGCTGGTGGCCGGCAACCGCGCTGGCGCTGCTGTTGGCGGGGTGCGCCAGCGGAGGTCCCGCCGCGTTCATGAGCGAGGACAATCGCGGCATCTCCTACACCGGCGATCGTGGCGTCGGCAGCCAGCCGTTTCCGGCCAACCACCGCAGCGAGATCCTGTCCTATCTCAGGACCTACCTGAACAATCCGGTCGGGGTGCGCGACGGCGTCATGGCGGAGCCGGTGCAACGGACGGTCGGTGGCCGGCTGCGCTATGTGAGCTGCCTCCGCTATGCGGCGCGCGAGTCCGACGGCAGCTACCGTCCGGCGCAGGAGCGCGCGGCGGTGTTCGTCGACGGCCGGTTCGATCGTCTGGTCGAGGATGCAGGCGAGCTCTGTGCCGGGTCGACCTACGCGCCATTCCCGGAGCTTGCCGGCCTCACGCGTTAGGCCGCGACGTCTTCGGCCGCCTGCCACGTCGTCGCAGCACCTTGCCAAGCGGCTTGCCCGATCACAAATCGGGGATGGCCCGAACGCTTTGCCGCCTCGCGGCGACCAAATATCGGGCGCGGCGTCAGCTTCACGAAATATTCGGGAAGCCTATGGAACAAAAGGCCTTTGTTGCCCTCTGGTGACACCGCAGCAGCAATCACAGCTGTGTCACCGCCGCCGGGCAACCCAAATGCGGCCATGATGTTCGATAGATGTCGCAGACGAATAACGGGGACGTCCCATGAAGCGGTTTTTATTCAGTGCAGTGGCCCTGACCACATTGGCTGCCCCGGCTTTCGCCGCCGACATGCCTCCGCGCACCTACACCAAGGCGCCCGTCTACACGCCGCCCCAGGCGATCTACAACTGGACCGGCTTCTATCTCGGTGGTCACCTTGGTGGCGCCTTCGCGGGCAATAGCAGCCTGGAAGGCAACAACGGCCGCTTCCTCGGCGGCGTGCAGGGCGGCTTCGACTACCAGTTTGCCCCGAACTGGGTGCTCGGCATCGAAGCCCAGTACAGCTGGATGGATCGCAATACGACCAATTTCGGCTTCCCGGGGGCTGCGGTCGTGACCTCGACCGGCGCCAACCAGCTCGGCTCGGTCACCGGCCGTGTTGGCTACACCTGGGGACCGGCCTTGCTCTATGCCAAGGGCGGCTACGCCTGGCGGGACGGCAACAATCTCGGGGTGAGCGTCGCTGGCGTGCCGACGGGCTTCACCACGTCGGGCAATACCAAGGATGGCTACACCGTCGGTGCCGGCCTCGAATACATGTTCGCACCGAACTGGTCGGCCAAGGCCGAGTATCAATATTACAATTTCGGCAATACGACCTTCACGGGTGGACCGGCTCCGGTTGTGGGCAGCCGCTTCAACAGCGACGAGCACACGGTCAAGGTCGGCGTGAACTACCGCTTCGGCTGGGGCGGACCGGCCGCCAGCAAGTACTAAGCGCGGTCACCGAGCCCGCGGCCGGCGGCTTCCGGCGGGGACCGGTTCACGCCTCACTTCCAACACGCCCGCGCCATCTGGTGCGGGTGTATTGCTATCCGGCGGTTGGCCGTCGATGGTTTCGGGATCGCTCACGCAGTGCAAAAAAATTTTCAAACCTTCGTGAAACTTTCGCCATCAGTTGATATTATCAGTCCGCTGGTTTGATGGATCATCCCACATGCGTATCTTGGTGTCCGTGCTGTTGTTGTCGGCGGCTGTTTTGCCGTGCTCCGCCCAGACCGTTCTGAAGTCCGAACCGTTGATGCTGGCCCCCTACGAGGTGGCGCTGGTGCAAACCGCGTCCTGCCCGTCGGGCAAGGTTCTGAAGGTGACCGGTGCGATCCGCGGTGTCAGCCGCAAGCGCGCCTGTGTCGCCCTTCCGGCCGAGACGGTATCGCTGGCGACGGCGACGCCCTGAGAACGGGCTTCATGGCGACCTTCCAGCTGCAGCTCCGGCTGCCCGCTGATCGCGGGTCTGTCTGTCGAAAAATCTTTGATGAAAGCAAGCCGTCCGCGGGAGCGGACGGGCATAACGGCGTGCATCTCTTCTGCCGCGTGTGACCCAAGACGGGCTTCCGCCGTAGCCGGTCAGGATGCGAACGGGATGTTGAACTCCTGCTCGGCTTCGGCACGGTTCTGCCAGGGATCTTCCTCGGGCTCGGCGGCGCAGGGTCTGATCTCGTAATCATTGTCGAGCTGCAGATGCGCGGTCGATCGCGCATTGATCATCACGTCCACCACAAGCCCGCTCTGCCGCGCCAGCCGCCAGACATCCCCTTCGGTCGGATAGGCTTTGCTCAACTTGGCGTCGTTGCAAAATAGCGCGTAGGGCATTCCAAGCAGCTCCAGAGAAGCGAAGGATGAACCGAGAATGAACGGCACGTGTAGCGAGACACTGGCGCGCCTGGGGCAGGAAAGGGGCTTTTTCGGCGCGGCCGAGTCGTAAACGAGTCCTAAATTTTTGAAAAAAGAATCCGTGGGACTCCGGGGCTAGAATCGCCAGATGGTTAAGCCCATGGGAACCGATCTCCACATCTTTTGCGGGCGGATCCAGCTGACGCTCGCCTTTGGGCTGCTGCTCGCCTTCGTCGCCAATGTGGCGCTGCTGTGCGCCTGGCTGTGAGCGGGCGCGTCGATTGCGGGATTCGTTCTTTTGTGCACTCTCGGCCGTTGTGCACCTCTGGCGCGGCCGGCTTTAGTCCTCAGGGAGGGCGCTCCGTTCGGCCGATGCTTTCAGGCGCGCGAGTGTCGCGCTGAAATATTCCTGACGCTCCCGGTTGAAGCGCTCCTGGTGGGCCCGGAAGCGAGCGACCCGGGCACGAATCTCTGCCTGCATGTCGCGCTGCAGATCGAGCTGCGAGGCGATGCTGGTGAAACGCTCCGGGGGGGATGGGCTCAGGGCTGCGGACGAAGCCTCGGACGCGATGGAGTGGGGCGCACTCGGCCCTGCAGCCTCCGCGACCGCGCTAGGGATCTCGCCTTGCGCGTTGCCGCCGCGCCATGCCCCGATTTCGGCTCGGGCGGCGAGCACACGCTCCAAGGTGACATGCGTCGGTCGCTCGACCGCAGCCTGCTGCGGCGTAGCGGGGGTGTCGGCTGGAACGGCAGGCAGCTCGAACTGGGCGAAGTCGGCAGGCTTTCCGGTGACCGACTGCACGAAGGCCATGGTCTGCGCGATCAGTGCATCACGCTCTTCCTTCCACGTCATGACGCTTGTCCCCCGATGCCTCAATTGCAACAAAAGCGGCTGACGAAATCAAGTTGAAGACCAGTGACTTCTGGGGATAAGCAGGAGTTCTAGATGAGATGTGACAACAATGTTGCCACAGTCTGAACTCGTTTCGTCCCTCACCCGCGGAAGGTGATAGCAGAAATTCAATCCCGCGCAGATGGTTCCTGAGGCGCGGCGGTTTTTTCCGGAGCTCTTCTTGACAGAGGAGGGTGGCTCGCCCCTATGACGGAGCCGCCTCGGTGTCGGGGCATCTTCCTGCTCGCAACCTTCGTGCGCCGCCCGGGCACTTCGCAGTCTTCGATGGACAACCCTTCACGCTCCGAGCGGTCGCGCAAGGCCGCGCTCACCGCCGCCCTTACCATCATCGCCCGCGATGGTCCGGGGCGGCTGACGCTCGACGCCATCGCCCGCGAGAGCGGGCTGAGCAAGGGCGGGCTGATGCACCAGTTCCCCAACAAGGAAGCGGTGCTCAAGGCTCTGCTGGAACAGCAATTCCTGCATTTCGACGAATTCGCCAGCAGGTACAGGGCTGAAGCCGGCAAAGCGGCTGATCAGCCCGAGCTCGCGACGCAGATCGCGATCTCGCGGGAGCTGATCGCCCAGCAATATTCGGTGGCGCAGGCCATGCTCGGCGCGCTCGCCCAGGAGCCGGGATTGCTGGCCGATGCCCGTGCCAAGGATGCCGAGAGAGTAGCCGAGATCCGCGGCGAGGCCGAGGACGCCGATCTCGCGGTCCTAAGATGGGCGGCGGCCCGTGGGCTTGCGTTGATGACGATGCTGCGCGTCTCGCCGCTGGAGCAGCCGGACCTGGACCGCCTGTTTGCCCGCCTGCTCGACGACCGCCAATGGACGGGGTTCGAGCACCGCGTCCCGTCCGACCGCTGATCTGCCTCGAAAGCCGCTTCTTCGGCAGGCGCCGGGTCGCATCCCACCGAGACATTAACGCAATCTTCACCGAGCTTCTTTACAAACCGTCTGGTCGGTTTTATTGATTAGGCGCTGGTTGTGCTTCGCAACAAGCCGCGCAGGTGAGGAGAAAGGGAATGACGGTTCGACTCCGGGTGTCCGGCTTTGCGGCGATTGCCGCGGCGGGTCTTTGCGCCGGCTGCAATACGGTGACGCCGGTGGCCTATTCCGAGGTGGCCTCGGCGCGTTATCTGGCGCCGAATTCCGCCGACCCTTCGGGGCGGGTGCCGTACCGCTACGCGGCTGCCGCGGACTGGCGCAGCTATGACAAGGTGATGCTCGATCCGGTCGTGATCTATCGCGGCAGGGATCACCAGTTCGGCGACATGTCCGAGCAGGACAAGGCGAGGCTCGCCGCCTACATGCGGTCGCGGTTCCTGGAAAGTCTGTCGGCGCGCTTCCGGGTCGTGAGCCAGCGAGGGCCGGCCACGTTGCGCGTGCGGCTTACCCTGACCGGCGCCGTCGCCAACACGCCGGTGCTCGGCACCGCCTCGCGCTTCGATCTCGCCGGCGCCGTCTACAACGGTGTGCAAAGCGCCCGCGACGGCGAGGGGCTGCTGACCGGCTCGGTGTTCTACGCGGCCGAGATCTTCGATGCCGCGAGCGGGCGGCTGCTGAACGCTTTCGTCAGCAAGCAATATCCCTCTCCCTACGACATCAAGGCCAGCGTCGGCGCGCTCGCGGCCGCAGAAGCCGGGATCGACAAGGGGGCCGATGCCCTGGTCGCGCAGCTCCAATGAGCGGGCAGTGCAGACGAATCGACCGGGGCCCCAGAAGGCGGCCCGCCGCGCAGCCGTCTTTCGCGCGCTTTCGTATCGAGGGCACCGGCAAATGTCCGGCAGCCATTGGCGACGTCAATCTCGCCGTACGAGCGCGTGGCTCGAGGCCGTGGAGACAACGGGGTCCCTGGACATGACATTGAGATTCGTTCTGCGCGTCGGCCTGCGCATCGTCGTCAGCCTGCTGCTGTCGATGGCGGAGGGCCGCGGTCATGCCGCCCCCGTCAGCGATCCGCTCGGCACATGGTTGACCGAGGACGGCCGCGCCCGCGTCCGCATCGAGCGTTGTGGCGCCATGGCCGATCGCGTCTGCGGCTACATCGTCTGGATGAAGGAGACGGCGGATGCCAAGGGGCAGCCGTTCCGTGACCGGCTGAATCCGGATCCGGCCAGGCGCGGCCGTCTGCTGCTCGGCCACCAGATGCTGCTCGGCCTGAAGCTGAACGCCGACGGCCGTCACAGCGGCGAGGTCTACAACGCCGAGGACGGCAAGACCTATGCCGTCTCGATCTGGCGCGAGGGCCCGAAGATGCTGGCGGTCAAGGGCTGTCTGCTCGGGCTGTTCTGCGCGACGCAAGGCTGGGTGCTGGTGACGGATCAGGTGCCCGGCCAACTCATCGGAGCGACCGGCGAGGGCGGCGGGCCGTTGCCGGATCCAGAGTGGACTGCGCCCAAGCCGCCGTCGGCGACCGGCATCGCCAAGCCAGCGGTCAGGACGAGGGCGAATTGACGCCTAAGGCGATAGCGATTGCCGCAGCAAATCCCAACTTCACGGAAGCTGGTGCCGGCTGAGGGGATTGAACCCCCGACCTTCGGTTTACAAAACCGCTGCTCTACCGCTGAGCTAAGCCGGCGAATGCACATTGGTGGCGAAGATCTCGTCCTCAGATTGCGACGAGGTCTCGCGAAGCGCGGTGTTCCTACCAGAGTTGATGCAGTCCGGCTACTCCCCGCGTGAGGGCCGCTTCTCCCATCAACCCAGCAAAATGGGCGGCCGTTGGGCCGCCCCTGTCGGAGCCGATCATCGAAGCCGCTCCGGCGCGATCTTTACTGGCAGATGTGCATCAGCCCGTCGCTGCCCTTGAACATGGTGCCGGGGCGGCAGACCAGACCGTTGCGGGTCGCGTAGCTGTTCCAGTCGCCATAGTAGCCGTTCGGGCCGCGATCATAGCTCGGTTGGCCGTAAGAGGGGCCGGGACTGTAGGCATAGGCATCCGCGGTCCGGAACGGCGCAGTGGCGATGGCGCCGGCGGTTCCGATGGCTGCGCCTGCGATGCCAGCAGCGGTGCCGACCGCTCCAGCGGCGACGTCAGCCGGCCAGAAGCCGCTGTTGCGGCGATCCCAGCCGTTGTTGTTCCATCCGGTACTCCACCCGGCATCGGTGCGCTGCTGCATCATCGCCCCGTCCTGGCGGGCCATGTGCCGATGCTGCATCATTCCTTCCTGCTGGTGGTTCATATGCCGGTGGTGCATGTCGCGCGCCATGGCCGGGCCGGCGAGCGCCGTTGCGAGTACAGCAGCCCCAAGAATAGCAAATCGTGTCATGGAATACTCCGTCGTTGCGCCCCTCCTGCTAAGCGCAAGCTGGTCCCGTCGTTCCCGCCGCGCCGGGAATGTTTTGGAACGACATGAGGCCATTGCTTTGCGAGGCCGGAGCAGCGGTTGCGGTCCGGCTTGCTCCGACCCGAAGGCTGTTAGTCTCGCGGACAGGGCAGGCGGGGTTGATGCTGGCAGTATTGTCGCTCTCGGCTGATGATCAGCCATTAACCCTCGCGCTCGAACCCCAGCGGGGCTTTAACCCGGAATGGTGGCTCGCGCGTTAGTCTTACCAGCAGATTGATGTGCGCGTTTAACCCATCGGGGCGCGCGTTGCGGTATTGGTAGGATGGCAACCGGGGCGTGAATTCATGCGTATTACAACGGCTCTTGTGATTCTGATTGGAGCGTCTTCCGTCGCGCTCGCCAGCGAAGGCTTCGAGATCGTCATTCCGCAGCGGCCCGGCGTGCCCGTCGTCATCAACGGCATCGATGCGTCCTACGCCGTTGTCGAAGGCCAGTACGGTCTTGGCAGGGGCAACTACATGCAGCCGACGATCTATGGCGGCCGGCCGGTCGAGCCCGAGCCCCATGTCGGCCATTACTATCCGACTCTCGGAGCGAGGCCGGGCTATGGCCGCATGGAGATCGAGCCGCCGGCCGATCGCAAGCTGCCGAAGCCGGCCGAGAGCTATTCGCGCTCATGGGGTGCCCAGTCGCAGATGCAGCCGCCGGAGCCGGCGGTGCCGATGTATCCGCCTGCCGTCATCCTGGCTCCGCCTGATGGCGGCCCGCGCGGGTATTCTAATTCACCGCCGGCCTACCGCCGCTAGCGAGCAGCTCACCATCAACAGTCAAATCAAGCAAAAATAGATCAACAGGAGAGAGTTATGCGTGGAATAATTTCAGGAGTAGTCGCCATTGCCGGTCTGGCCGTCGCTGGCAGCGCGTCGGCCGCCGCCTGCGGCGCCTCCGCCTGCGCGCCGTGCGGCTACGCCACGCCGTGCGCGCCGCAGGTCGCCTATCAGCCGACGGTCACTTATCAGCCGACCGTGACCTACCAGCCCACGGTGACGTATCAGCCGCAATACTTCTATCAGCCCGGCTACACCTATGGCCACGGCTGCGGTGCCTGCGGCGCGAGCTATGAGCGGCTGCCCGAGCCGACGCGGCAGTACTACTATGTCAACCAAGGTCCGACCTACAGCGGTCCCGGCGCCTTCGCGCCGTATCCGGCCTATGAGGAGCAGGCGCTCCCGGTCTATCGCTATCACCACCGCCGGCATGCTTATGAGGCGACCCGCGTCGCCCCCGAAGTGGTATATGCCCAGCCCCGCCCCGCCTATCGCTGGGGCGCCTCGCCTTATTATCACGGCCAGCGCGTGCTGCGCCGCTACTACTGATCAGCCGCACCTTCGTTCACGCCAGCGCCCGCGCGCCGCATGCGCGCGGGCGCTTCGTCATTTCGGCATCAATCCGATGCGGGTCGCGCCGACATAGAGTGCGAGCACGGCGGCATTGGAGACGTTGAGGCTCTTGATGGCGCCGGGCATGTCGAGCCGTGCCACGACGCTGCAGGTCTCGCGCGTCAACTGCCGCAGGCCCTTGCCCTCGGCGCCGAGCACCAGCGCGAGCGGCTCGCGCAAGGCGACCGCCGCGATGTCCTCCTCGCCCGCGCTGTCCAGCCCCACTGTCTGAAAGCCGCGTTCGTTCAGCCGCGTCAGCGCGCGGGCGAGGTTCTGCACCGTGACGATCGGCACCAGCTCCAGCGCGCCGGAGGCGGACTTGGCCAGCACTCCGGTGGCCTCGGGGCTGTGGCGCCCGGTGGTGACGACGGCCTTCACGCCGAACGCCGCGGCCGAGCGCAGGATGGCGCCGACATTGTGCGGGTCGGTGATCTGGTCGAGCACCAGGATCAGCCCCTCGGCGGCGAGCGTGTCGATGTCCGGCGAGGGCAGGGGATCGGCCTCCGCCAACAGGCCCTGGTGCACGGCGTCCGGGCCGAGCCGCTGGTCGATCTGGCTGGGACGCACGATCTCGGGCGTCACCCTTGTCTCGATCCCCTCGTCGGCGAGCCGGCGGGCAGCGTTCTCGGTCAGGTAAAGCTTGCGAATCCTCCGCTTCGGATTGGCCAGCGCCAGGGTCACGGTGTGCCAGCCATAGAGAATGACGGGGCCATCCGAGTCCTGACCGCGCTCCCGCCACGGCTGGGGGCGCTCGAATCCGCGCGGTTTGCCGGAGAATTTACCGCCCGGACGGCGAAAAGGTGGCTTTCGGTCGCGTTCGCTCATGGCCCGAGCTTCTGTCACGGCCTGCGGATTCTGGCAATTTGGCACCGCTGAGACGGGAAAATTCGTCGTCCCTTGGTTGACTTCGAGGGGCGGGTTCGATCATAACCACCCCGGCCGCGCGCGCCCACTCATCCGGGCCCCGCGGTCTTACCGTCTCCATGGCGCTGATGGTCCCGACGCTGCTGTTCCGCGGCCGGCCCGAATTGCCGTCGATACGGGGGAGTGTCCCGAGTGGCAAAGGGAGCTGACTGTAAATCAGCCGCCTCATGGCTTCGCAGGTTCGAGTCCTGCCTCCCCCACCAATTTACTGCCTCTCAGCTCCATGAGATTTTGCAAGGATCGGGGACCCCCTGGGCATTGCCGCCGCATTCCCTGCAGACGGAGCGCCGAAATCAATGGGTCGCATCTGGGTCATGGCGAGATCCGGAAATCCAACGGTCGATCGTGACCTCCATTGTATCCTTGGTTGTTCCTCGATCCCTCGGTGGCAATCGCTCACGGCTGCCATGACGACGCGCCAGAACCCAGGCTCCGGACAAGCCGGCTTGGCAACGGTGGGCTATTGATCGCTTGTTGCCGGTCCACCCTCGCGGGGTGAGATTCCGGCTGCCACAGCCGAGTTAATGCCGCGAAAGCGATCGATATATTGAGGCAACCACGGAAAACGCGACATTCTCTGTCGCGAGATTTTCTTTATAAAAAAAAATAGCTGGCTTTAAATCAACCGCGTCGGCTTCGCGTCATTCCCACCGCATTGATTTTGCTTCAGAATCCTGAATCTTTCGCCTCGAAGAATGTGGCGGAGCGTAGCTATTCTGCCACAACCGGGCGGTTTTTCGTCGCAACTGTGGCGAGTCGCGTTGCGAGCTGATCTCACGTTTGTTATCGGTTCCATATGTTCAAGAGCATATATACACCGATTTTGATATGTGTTGTGGGAATGAGCTTTAGCCCGGCATTGGGCGCTGAGCCGTTCACCATCCAGGACGCCATCAACCAGGCGGTGAAGACCAATCCCGGTGTCGGGGAGGCCGCCGCCAACCGGCGGGCCACCGAAGCCGAGCTTCGCCAGTCCCAGGGGACGCTGCTGCCGCAGGTCCGGCTCGATGCGAGCGCCGGGCCCGAGATGCTCAAGCAGTATGTTTCACCGGCGCCGGCCAATAATGGCCGCTACCTGCGCGGCCGCGAGGCCGGCGTGGTGGTCCGTCAGTTGCTGTTCGATGGCTTTTCCTCGATCAATGAAGTGTGGCGCCAGGCCGCGCGGGTCGATGCCGCCGCGTACCGCGTGCTGGAGCGAACCGAGCTGATCGGTCTCGATGCCGCCGAGGCCTATGTCGACGTGGTGCGCTACTCCAGGCTGGTCGCGCTGGCCGAGAAGAACCTCAAGGTTCATCTCGAGCTGCGCAGGAACGTGCTGGCCCGTTTCCAGGGCGGCCGGGCCGGCGAGGGCGACACCCAGCAGGCCGAGGAGCGGGTCGCTGCAGCGCAGGCCGTGCTCGAAGAATTCCGTCTCAGCCTGGAAGTGGCGCGGGCGAAGTACCGCAAGGTCGTCGGCGTCGAGCCCTATAACCTGCGTTTCCCCGGCCGGCTGTCCGACATGCCGAGAGACAAGGCGGAATCGCTCGACATCGCCTACAAGTTCAATCCGACCCTGCGCGCCGCCGCGGCGGATGTGACGGCTGCCAAGCGGGGCTTCGATGCGACGACCGGCACCTTCCTGCCGACGCTTTCGCTCGAAGGCCGCGCGACGACCGGCAAGGAATCGATCACCTACACCAATCGCTACGACGAGGTCAGCGGCAAGGTCGTTGCGTCCTGGGATATCTTCAACGGCGGTCAGAACAGCTGGCGCCGTGAGGAAGCTGCGCAGCGGATGATCCAGGAGCAGCAGAAGCACGCTCGGCTGCAGCGCGATGCGCTGGAGTCGATCGACAAGGCCTGGGCGGCCCGGATCATCACCGCCGATCGCGTCGCCGCCCTCGTGCGCGATGTCGAAGCGGCCCGTCGCACCTTCGTCGCCTACAACAAGGAATACGAACTCGGCCAGCGCACGCTGATCGATCTCCTGAACTCGCAGAACCAGTACTTCAATGCCAACGTGTCGCTGGTGTCGGCGCGCGGTGTGGTTGTGTTCGCTGACTATCAGCTGCTCGCCGCGATGGGCCAGATGCTCAACTACCTGAAGACCGGGCATCCTCCGGAGACCGAGCCGGTGGACACGCCGAGCGGCTTCATCGGCTATAGCCTGGCGCCTGTTCGGCTGAGCGCGCCTGCGCCCGGACCGCAGCCGCTGAGCTCCGCCGGTCCGGTGCCGATGTTCGGCCTGCATGCTGGTACGCCGAAGCATCCTGCGCCGATTACCTTTGGCGATCGGTGGGCCTCGAGCGATCCTGAGGATACGACACTGTTCGTCGCGTCCGGAAAGTACGGCGGATTCGCTCAGAGCCCCAACGGGCGCGCGCCGAAATAGGTGAGACTAACAAAGCCGGTGCATGTCGCGCCGGCTTTTCACCATACGCATTTACTTTGCGCCGAGATTGTCGAGAAGCACCTGTAAAAATCTTGAAAAAGCCAGGTGCGAGCCAAAGAATTGGGCTAAGGCAAATTATTAGCAAGAAGCAATGGGTGCAGGTCCGCGCTGCTCGGTGGGCCAGATGGGTTTTCGAGGCGTCGTTGAATATTCGTCCGACAAGGTTCGAGCTCGAAGAGACGGCCCACGTGATGCCGCAGATGAGCGCAGCCGCAGCAGCAACTGATCCTCTCAGCGACAGTCTGCTTTACCTCGCAGCTCATCATGGCCGCGCCTTGAGCCGCAGCGCGCTGCTATCCGGACTGCCGCTCGACAGCGGTGTGCTCAGCATCGCGCTCTACGAGCGCGCCGCGCAGCGGGCCGGGCTCGAGGCGCAACTGGTCGAACGGCCGCTGAGCGAGATCCCCGCGCTGGTGCTGCCTTGCGTGCTGATGTTTCACGACGGCACCACGCGCATCCTGCTGACGATCGACGAGGCCGCCGGCCGCCTCACCATCGTCGATCCCTCGCGTCGTGAACAGCCGGCGATCGAGCGCTTCGAGGCGGTCGCGGCGCGATATGTCGGCTTCGCCTATCTGGTGCGGCCCGCCACAGTCGCCGATCCGCGCGTGGCGGCAGCCGGCGAGGTGCCGAAGACCCACTGGTTCTGGTCGGTGGTCAGCCGCTTCGGCGCCAATTACGGCCATGTCGCGATCGCCGCGTTCATCGTCAACATCCTGGCGCTGGCCGCGCCGCTGTTCACGATGAGCGTCTACGACCGCGTGATCCCGAACGGCGCGATCCCCTCATTGGTCGCACTCGGCATCGGCCTTCTCCTCGCCATCGGATTCGACTTCCTGCTCAAGGTGGTGCGCAGCCGCATCATCGACATGACAGGCAAGAAGATCGACGTGGTGCTTGCCGCGAACATCTTCGAGCACGTGATGTCGCTGAAGATGGACAAGCGGCCGCCGTCGGTCGGCATCCTCGCCAACCAGCTGCGAGACTTTGATTCGGTTCGCGAGTTCTTCACCTCCGGCACCGTGGTGTCGGCGACCGACATGCTGTTCGCGGTCGTGTTCATCATCGTGCTGTTCATCATCGCGGGTCCCATCGCATGGATTCCGCTGCTGATGCTGCCGGTGATGATCGCCGTCGGGCTGCTGATCCAGCGGCCGCTCGAACGCGCGATGCGGCAGATGCAGGCGCAGTCCGCCGCGCGTCACGGCATTCTGGTGGAATCGCTGAACGGGATGGAGACGGTCCGCGCGGTGGCCGGCGAGAGCCGGGTGCAAACGGTCTGGGAGCGCTCGGTGGCGGCGCAGGCGCGCTCCAGCGAGGACGTCCAGTTCTGGGCCTCGATGGCCATGACCGCGGCGAGCGTCGCCAGCCAGTTCTGCAGCCTTCTGCTGGTCGTGGTCGGCGTGTTCCTGATCCTCGACGGCAAGCTCTCGGTCGGCGCGCTGGTGGCGGCCAACATGCTGTCGGGTCGCGTGCTCGGTCCGATCGCCGGCATCGCCGGCCTGATGACGCGCTTCACCCAGACGACGTCGGCGCTGCGCTCGATCGACCGGCTGATGTCCCTGGACCGTGAGCGTCCGCCGGAAAAGATCTACGTCGCGCGTGAGATCAACCGGGGCCGCATCCAGTTCAAGAACGTCAGCTTCTCCTATCCGGGAAGCCAGACCAAGGCGCTCGACAACGTCTCCTTCGATATCAAGCCGGGCGAGAAGATCGGCATCATCGGTCGGGTCGGCTCGGGCAAGACCACCGTCGGCCGCCTCGCCACTGCGTTCTATCCGCCGACCGAAGGCAGCATCCTGATCGACGGGATCGACATCCAGCAGTACGACCCGGCCGATCTGCGCGCCGGCATCGGCTTCGTGCTGCAGGACACCGACCTGTTCTACGGCAAGCTGCGCGACAACATCACGCTCGGCCGTCCGGCGGCGACCGATGAGGAGGTGCTCGAGGCAGCGCGGCTCGCCGGCGTCGAAACCTTCATCGCCGGCCACCCGCAGGGCTATGAGATGATGATCGCCGAAGGCGGCCGCAGCCTGTCGGGCGGGCAGAAGCAGGCGATCGGGCTGGCGCGCGTCCTGATCCGCAAGCCGCGCGTGCTATTCCTCGACGAGCCGACTGCACATTTCGACGTCCGCAGCGAGGGCGAATTTCTCGAGCGCCTGAAGTCGCTGGCCAAAGGCGAGATGTCCATCATCGTCTCGACCCACCGGCCTTCGTTGTTGTCGCTGGTCGACCGCATCCTGGTGTTCGACTCCGGCAAGATCGTCGCCGACGGTCCGACCGCGCAGATCCTCACCATGCTGCGTCCGCAGCAGCCCGCGGCGGCGCCGGCCGCGAGCCACGCGGTGAAGCCGGTCCAGGGAACGCGGTGACATGGCGCTCAGCGATTTCGCGTTCTCCAACGACATCAGGGCTGCCGTCGAGCTGCGCACGCCGAAGACGGCGCGGATGCTGCTGCTGGCCTCGCTCGGCCTGTTCTTCACCTTCCTGATCTGGGCGCATTTCGCCGTGCTCGATGAGGTCAAGCGCGGCAATGGCAAGGTCGTGCCGTCGCGCCAGACCCAGGTGGTTCAATCGCTGGAAGGCGGCATCATCGCCGATCTCCTGGTGCAGGAAGGCGCGATCGTCGAAAAGGATCAGCCGCTGGCGCGGATCGAGGACACCAATTTTGCGTCGCAGTTCGGCGAGATCCGCGAGCGCCGCGGCGCGATGGCGGCGCGGGTGATCCGGCTGGCGGCGGAAACCGAGGGCCGCAGCCCGGTCGAGTTTCCCGAGGAACTCGTCGCGGACGCCCCGCGCGCGGTGCAGACCGAGCGCGCCGTGTTCGACGCCCATGCGCGCAAGCTCGCGCAGGACATCGACGTCGTGCAGCAGCAGGAGCAGCAGAAGAGCAAGGAGATCGACGAGCTCAGGGCCACCGAGAAGCGCTTCTCGGAGACGTTGGCACTGCTCAATCGCGAATTGGGGCTGACCCGCAAGCTGTTCGACCAGAAGGTGGTGCCGGAGATCGAGATGCTCCGCGCCGACCGCCAGGCCACCGACATGCGGGGGCAGCTCGCGGTGGTGCAGGCGAGCATCGTGAAGACCGAGGCCGCCGTGCAGGAGGCGCGCGCGCGCCGGCTCAACATCGTCACGGCGTTTCGCGCCCAGGCCGAGGACGATCTCGCCAAGTCGCGCGGCGATCTCGCCGTGCTCGACGAGAACATCAAGTCGGCCCAGGACCGGGTGCGGCGGACCGAGCTGCGCTCGCCCGTGCGCGGCATAGTCAACAGGCTCAACGTCACCACCATCGGCGCCGTGGTCGCGCCAGGCGCCAGCCTGATGGAGATCACGCCGCTCGATGACACGCTGCTGGTCGAAGGCCGCATCCGTCCGCAGGACATCGCCTTCATCCGTCCCAACCACGAGGCGGTGGTCAAGCTCAGCGCCTATGATTCCTCGGTGTACGGCTCCTTGCACGGGCGCGTCGAGCGCATCAGCGCCGATACCATCACCGACGAGAAGGGCGACAAGAACGAGCGTGGCGAGACCTTCTATCGGGTGATGGTGCGCACCGAGAAGAACCACCTCGGCACCGCCCAGCAGCCGCTTCCGATCATCCCGGGCATGGTCGCGACCGTCGAGATCCTGACGGGCAAGAAATCGGTGCTGGACTATCTGGTCAAGCCTGCCCGCATGCTGCGCGACGAGGCGCTGCGCGAGCGCTGAGCGCAGGCGCGGCCAGCTCGTGTGAGTGCAGCGATACCCGGTTCTCCGCGAAAAGTATGTGAGATCCCAGAAGTCGCTGCGCTGATCCGCGGCTGAGCGAGCCGGCCTGCGTTACCAAATTCTGAATCGTTCAAATGCGACGCGATTTGGTCGGCCGCGGTTAGTCGCGTTCGCAGCTTGGCCGCGAACATCACCGCGGTTTAACCGGCCCGAAGCCGCGCCGGCCCTATCCCTGATCCGATAACAACCGGGACAGGGATCGACGCGATGACGTCGGCCGATGCCCCGGAGCATACGGGGCGTCACGGATGTTGCGGATCGATCGGCCGCGGGCTCTCCCGCGCGCGCTGGGGCTTGCGCTTGTGTTGTCGGTCGTGGCCGGTTGTGCCGGCGCTGCGTTTGCCGAGACTTCAAATCGTAGATCTCCGCAGGGCACTGCGGATAGCGCGCTGCCGGTGCTGCCGCCCGTCCGTTTCTTCACCATCAATGCCGTGCTCGCCAAGCACGACGGCCTGCGTCGCGCGGCCTCCGGGCCTGTGGAAGTGGCATCGACCGACCCGGCCGGCCGCGCCGGATCAGTCAGCGACGCCCCGCAGGGGCCGGCGGTCGCTAATCCCAGCGACGAGCCGTTCGGCCTGGTGACGTTCCGCGCACCCGAAGGCGTGCTGTGGGTGAAATGGCACGGCATCCAGGCTGCGATGGCGAGCGAGCGGATGTCGACCGAGCGCTGCAACGGCGATGACGCGCGCTGCTCGGCGTCGGAGCGCTTCTTCGTCGCGCTGATGCGGTCGGCGGCTGCCGCCAGCGAAGGTCGTGCACGCGCGGAAATCATCAATCGCGGCGTCAACCAGGCGGTGCGCTACGTCAGCGACGATCAGCAACACGGCCTGCCGGACGTCTGGAGTTCGCCACTGCAGACCTTTCGCAGCGGCCTCGGTGACTGCGAGGACTACGCGATCGCGAAATACGCGTTGTTGCTGGCGGCGGGAACGCCGGAATCCGACCTCAAGCTGCTGCTGGTCCGGGACCTCGCCGTGCGGCAGGATCACGCCGTCGTCGCAGTCCGGCTCGAGGGCAAGTGGTTCGTGCTCGACAATCGGCGGGCCGCTCTGATGGAGGGACGAGATCTGCAGTCCTTCATGCCGTTGTTTGCGATCGATCACCGCGGCGTCAGCCTGTTCGCGGCGCCCTATGCCGAGCGGCCGCACCACGAAAGCGAGAGCGACGTCACGCCGGCGGCCGAAGCCGACATCGGCGGCGGCCGTGATCCGGGCCGGCCGTTGCTGCTCTGAATGTCGCAGCCGAACGACTTGTAGCCGGCGCCGTTTGCGGTCTTAATGCACGCCGGGAAGCTGGCGAGCAGGGGGCCGCGGTGAATATCAAGCAAGTCATGGTTTGCGGGGCAGTGGTCCTGTCGGCGATCGGTGGGATGATCGGCATCGCGCGGGCCGACGCCGTGGTGCTGCCGGGCGCGGCGTTTGCGATCGCCTGCGAGAATGGCGGCAGTTACGTGCTGCGCTCTCGTCCCGTGCTCGCGCCGGGCGAGATCGTCACCGCGCAGCTCTACCTCCATCCTCGCCACGCGATTCCGGTCCGTCTCGTTCCGATGGGCGACGGCTATCGCTACGCAGGCCGCGGCGTGTGGCTCGATGGTATCGGTGACCAGGCGCTGTTGTATTTGCGCAAATATGAACCGGTCGCCTGCGTGGTCAGCCGCATCTGAGGCATTCTGCCGCTGCACAACCTCTTTCAAGAATAGGCTCCGCCTTTCGCAAATAATTCGCGAGAGGCGGAGTTCCATTTCGGCCATTTCATGGCGCTCAGCTCATATTCACGACAGCGTGCGTGGTGTTCCGCAAGTATTGCGCGCGGAACAACTGCGGATCAGTAGTAATTCTCCAGGCCAAAACCCGATTTAATCTTGTCTTTCCGGCTGCGCCATGCGTAGCGCGGAAGCATAGGCGCGGACTAATTTACCTTCATAAATGCCGCTGCACTTGACTGCATTTACCCAAAGTCCCTAAAGTCTGATTAACAAGAACCGGTAATATTGACCCGTATTCTCGTTTAATAATAGTTTAACGATAGAAATGGGAGCGCCACCAAAGCGCCCCATATTTGGAGGTTTTGGCGCATGAATGCTCCTGTCCTGCTGGCCCAGTTGACCGGCACGTCCTCGCAGCCATCCAGCGCCTCTGCAAAGCACCTCAAGATCGGCAAACCGCCGGGCAACCAAGCCATTACGGTTCACCTCGACGGTCAGAGCCAGATCGATTTCAGCGACATCGCCAGCGAGCGGCTGACCTTCATCAAGATCGGCAACCGCCTCATCATCCTGTTCGACAATCAGTCGACGGTGTCCATCGACCCGGTTTTCGATACCAACGGCGCCCCGCTGAAGGACGTCAGCTTCGAGGTCGGCCCCGACCGAATCATCAATGGCGATCAGTTCGCCGAGCTGTTTCCCATCACCACCGACCAGTCGGTGCTGCCCGCCGCGGGAACGCCCGGTGCGCCGGGCGTGCCTGCCGGAGCGAACTTCGGGACGTTCAAGATCGATGCGCTGATCGGCGGCACGCCGCTTGGGCTGCTGGGAGCCGAGGACACCACCACCAAATTCGGCGACAATCCGGTCACGCCGAATCCGACGCCGATTGCCGGCGTCGCCGACAGCGTGGTGCTCAATGAGGACGGGCTGTCCGAGGGCCGGCCCGGCGGCAGCGGCGACATCGGCGGCGTGGCGACGAGCTTTACCGGTTCGCTGAACGTCGACTTCGGCACCGACGTGATCGGCCGCGCCTTTGCGTTTGCGGCGTCACAGCCTGGTCTTGCCGGGCTGACGTCCGGCGGCCAGGAGGTGCATTTTGCGATCACCACCGTCAACGGCCAGCCGGAGCTGATCGGCTATATCGGCAGTGATCCCTCGATCGTCGCCAACCAGGTCTTCACCGTCACGCTCGACGCCAACGCGACGATCGCGGGGACCTATACGGTCACGCTGCTGCAGCCGCTCGATCATCCGGTCTTCGGGACCGAAGACACGCTGAACCTCACCATCAACGTCATCGCCATCGACGGCAGCGGCGACACCGCGCCGGTGACGATCGTGATCGGCGTCAACGACGATTCGCCGGTCGCCGGCACCGTCGAGGCGATCAATGTCGCCGAGCACACCGGCGGCGCCAGTGAAGGCGGCGGCGAGAGCGAGCTCGTCGCCAAGGTCGTGGGCGGCGACGGCTTCGAGCCGACCACGGCGAGCGTGGATCTCCACATCGGCTGGGGCGCCGACAACGGCAACAGCAAGGTCGATGGCGGCTCCAACGGGACCGTGGTCGACGGCGACCGCTCGCTGGTGTTCGACGCGTCCGAGATCGCGACCTTGCAGGCGCTGGGCCTGACCTCGAACGGCGAGGCCATCTCCTACACGCTGTCGGCTAACGGCACCGAGATCATCGCGACCGCAGGTGAGGGTGAGGGCGCGCGCACCATCTTCACCGTGTCGCTGTCCGACACCGGCTCCGGCAGCGCCACCTTCACCCTGTCCGACAATATCGACCACAACGGCGCCAACGACGCGTCGCTGCCGCTGACCTTCAAGGTGGTCGCGACCGACGCCGACGGCGACCCCGTCAACAGCGCCTTCACCGTCAATGTCGCCGATGACGGCCCGAGCTTCGGCGAGAAGCCGAGCTATTCGGTGGTCGACGAAGACGGTCTCGGCAATGCCGGCAACAGCTACGCCGATGGCAGCGACGCCTATGGCGAAGACCTGACGGTCACCGATACGCTCGGAATCCGCTGGGGCTCCGACGACGCCAACAACAATGTCGACGGCGGCATCAACGCAACGCCGGTCAACGGCGACCGCGCCGTCACCTTCGCCGCAAACGTGGTGGCCTCGCTCGAGGCGCAGGATCTGACCTCCGACGGCTTTGCCCTGCGCTACGAAGTGTCGGGGAACGGCACCGTGCTGACCGCCTATCGCTATGATGCCGCGCACGAGACCTATGTCGATGCCAACGGCAAGCCGCTGGAAGGCGAGGGGCTGTCGGGCGCCGTGGTGTTCACGGTGTCGCTGTCCGACCAGGGTCATGGCTCCTATACCTTCGCGCTGTCGGGCAACCTGGATCACCCGGTGCACGGCACCGAGGATGACATCACCCTCAACATCGGTTTCGTCGCCACCGATTCCGATGGCGATGCGATCACCGACACCTTCACGGTGAAGGTCAATGACGACGCCCCGAGCTTCGGCGAGAAGCCGAGCTATTCGGTGGTCGACGAGGACGGCCTCGGCAACGCCGGCAACAGCTACAAGGATGACGGCGACGCCTATGGCGAAGACCTGAAGGTCACCGATACGCTCGGCATTCGCTGGGGCGCCGACAGCGCCAACAGCCATGTCGATGGCGGCATCGATGGCACGCCGGTCAACGGCGACCGCGCCGTGACCTTCGCGGCCGACGTGGTCGCGACGCTCGACGCCCAGAATCTCGCCTCGAACGGCTTCGGTCTCACCTACGTCGTGTCCGACAACGGAACGCTGCTCACGGCCTATCGCTACGACGCCGAGCATGAGACCTATGTCGGCGCCGACGGCAAGCCGACGGATTCGGCCCACGCGACGGTGTTCACCGTGGCGCTGTCCGATCAGGATCACGGCTCCTACACGTTCGAGCTGAAGGGCAATCTCGATCACCCGGTGCACGGCACCGAGGACGACATCACGCTCAACATCGGCTTCGTCGCCACGGATTCCGACGGTGACGCGGTGACCGACAGCTTCACCCTGAAAGTCAACGACGACGCGCCGGTGTTCGGCGATGCGCCGAGCGCCGGTGTGGTCGACGAGGACGGCCTCGGCAATGCCGGCGACAGCTACGTGGAAGGCAGCGACGTCGCCGGCGCCGATCTGACGGTGACCAAGACGCTCGCCATCCTGTGGGGCGCCGATAGCGCCAACAGCCATGTCGACGGCGGCATTGATGGCGCGTCGGTCAAGGGCGATCGCGCCGTCACTTTCGCCGCGGACACGGTTCCCTCGCTCGAGGAGCTGGGGCTGACGTCGAACGGGATTGCGCTGAGCTATCAGGTCTCCGAGAACGGCACGCTGCTGACCGCCTATCGCTACGATGCCGCCCACGAGACCTATGTCGACGCGAACGGCAAGCCGACGGAGGACCTCGCCAGCGCCACGGTGTTCACCGTCTCGCTGTCGGATCTGGACAACGGCTCCTACACCTTCAACCTTACCGGCAATCTCGACCATTCGGTCCACGGCAGCGAGGATAATCAAGGGCTGTATTTCGGCTTCGTTGCCACCGATTCCGACGGCGACGCAATCCACGGCAGCTTCAATGTCGAGGTCAATGACGACGCCCCGGTGTTTGGCGAGCGCGTCAGCTACTCCGTGGTCGACGAGGATGGTCTCGGCAATCCCGGCAATTCCTACGCGGATGGCAACGACGCTGCGGGCGCCAATCTGACGGTGACCGACTTTCTCGGCATCCGTTGGGGCGCCGACAGCGCCAACAGCCATGTCGACGGCGGCATCAACGGTGCGCCGGTCAACGGCGACCGCGCCGTCACCTTCGCCGTCGACGTGGTCTCGACGCTTACCGCCCAGCATCTGACGTCGAACGGCGTCGCGCTGACCTACACCGTGTCCGCCGGCGGCACGATGCTGACCGCCTACCGCTACGATGAAGCGCATCACACCTACGTCGACGGCGAGGGCCATGCCACCGGTGATCCGGCCACGGCTGCGGTGTTCACGGTGTCGCTGTCCGACCAGGGGCAGGGGTCCTACAGCTTCACGCTGATCGACAACATCGATCATCCGGCCCACAACACCGAGGACGACGTCACGCTCACCCTCGGCTTCGTCGCCACGGATTCGGATGGCGATGCGGTCTCCGACACCTTCAAGGTCAAGATCAACGACGACGCGCCAGTGCTGAACCGGGAGATGGCCACCGGCGTGGTCGATGAGGACGGGCTAGCCACCGGGCTCGCCGGCGGACCTGGCGATGTTCCCGGCCAGAACACGGTCGCAACGGGCGATCTCGGCATCTCCTGGGGCAGCGACAGCGCCAACAATCTCGGCAATGTCGGGATCACCGGTGCGTCATCGGTGAACGGCGACCGCGCCGTCACCTTCGCATCCGACGCCACCACGACGCTCGCCGCGCAGCACCTGACCTCGAACGGCGTCGCGTTGACCTACGGCGTCAGCGAAGGCGGCACGTTGATCACGGCCTACCGCTTCGACGGACAGCACTACATCGACGGCAACGGCAACTGGACCAGCAACAAGGCCAATGCCGCCGTGTTCACTGTGAAGCTGTCCGACCTCGATTCCGGGTCCTACAGCTTCACGCTGCTCGACAATCTCGACCACCCGGTGCCCAACACCGAGGACAGCATCGCGCTGACGTTGAAATACGTCGCCACCGATTCCGACGGCGATCAGGTCAGCGGCACGTTCAAGGTCAGCGTCAACGACGACAGCCCGGAGGCGCATACCGGGGCGGCCAAGAGCATCAGCGAAGCCGATCTCAACTCCGGTGGCGGCGATTGCGGCCCCGATTTCGGCGGCCACGATGGCGGCAGCCGCGATCCCCAGGTGACCGGCGCGCTCAACATCAAATGGGGTGCCGACAACAACGACAGCGGCGCCGCCGATCGCTCGGTCCGCTTCGCCAACACGTCCAACGCTGCCGCCGACGTCCATGTGACCAACGGCAGCGATGTCGGCCTCAGCGGCCTGACCTCGGACGGTCAGCAGGTGAAATACGCCTTCGATCATGGCGTGCTGGTCGGCTACACCGGCAACAGCCTCAATTTCGGGCAGCGCGTGTTCGAAGTCTCGCTCGATGACGACGGTACCGGCACCTACACCTTCAAGCTGCTCGGCAATCTCGATCATCCGGCCGGGCAGGGCAGCAACGTCGTCAAGCTGACGTTCGACTACACCGCGACCGATTCCGACGGCGATTCGAGCAGCAGCACGTTCACCGTCACCGTGGTCGACGACGTCCCGACGATCGGGCACGCCGAGAGCGAGACCGTCAGCGAAGCCAACCTTCCGACCGATCTCTACGACGTCCTGTTCCCGGATTCGCCGTACTCCACCGTGCAGACCGGCCGCCTCGCGATTTCCTGGGGCGCCGACGACAATGATTCCGGCGCGACCAACAACCGCTCGGTGGCGTTCTTCGACACGACCGCACCGGAAGGGCTGACGTCCAACGGCTATGCGATCAGTTACGTGGTCTCGTCCGACGGCACCACGCTGAGCGCGGTCACCACCGATCATCGCACCGTTTTCACCGTCACGCTGAGCGATGACGGCGACGGCAGCTACAAGTTCACGCTGCTCGACAACCTCGACCATGGCAAGTCGGGCACCGACAGCCTGGCGCTGAGCTTCGGCTTCAAGGCCACCGATTCCGACGGCGACAGCGCCACGAGCAGCTTCACGGTGGCGGTGACGGACGACGTGCCGACCGTCGGCTGCGCCGAGGACGAGACCGTCAGCGAGGCCAGCCTGCCGACCGACGGCTACGACACCAGCCATCCAGACGCGTCGAACTCGACGGTCCAGACCGGCAGCCTCGACATTTCCTGGGGGGCCGACGACAACAATACGGGCGTGGGGCACAACCGCGCGGTGGCCTTCACCACTGCCGCCGGCGCCACGGGCCTGACCTCCGACGGCTCGGCGATCAGCTACACCATCTCCAGCGACGGCACCTTGCTGACGGCCGTCACCGCGGATCACCGCACCGTCTTCACCATCCAGTTGTCCGACAGCGGCGATGGCAGCTACAAGTTCACGCTGTACGACAACATCGACCACCCGGCGTCCGGCCAGAACGACGATAGCCTGCCGCTGACGTTCGGCTTCAAGGCCACGGATTCCGACGGCGACAGCGTCACCAGCAGCTTCAAGGTCACGGTGCTCGACACCGCGCCGGTGGCGGCGGCCGGCGATGCCAGGACCGTCGACGAGGACGATCTGCCGGGCGGCACGGATGTCTCCAAGGCGCCGACCGCGGTCAGCGGCGACCTCAACATCAGCTGGGGCTCCGACGACAGCAACAAGACCTCGGGCGGCGGGCTCGGCGACCGCTCGGTCAGCTTCCGCTACACGAGCGCGGGCGCGAATGTCGACGCCGAGGACAGTTCGGGCCGCAATCTGACGCTGACGTCGGATGGCCAGACGGTGAAGTACACCTTCGAGAACGGCGTGCTGGTCGGCTACACCGGCGGCGATCTCGCCCACGGCGCCCGCGTGTTCGAAGTGTCGCTGAGCGACCAGAACGACGGCTCCTACAACTTCAAGCTGCTCGGCACTCTGGACCATCCCGCCGGCAGCGGCGAGAACATCGTCAAGCTGTCGTTCAGCTTCACGGCGACCGATGGCGACGGCGACACGTCCAGCAACAGCTTCGCCGTCTCGGTCAAGGACGACGTGCCGGTGCTCGGTTCGCCGACCGCCGCGACGCTGACCGAGAACGCCACCGGCTCTGCTGGCGCGGAGGTGTTTCAGACCCAGACCGCGGCCGATGTCGCGCTCAACATCAATTGGGGTGCCGACGACAGCAATTCGGGCGCGGCCAATCGCAGCGTCGCATTCGATAGCGCGATCCATACCGGCGACGTGGTCAAGACCACCGGCGCAGGCAGTCCGACGCTGACGTCGAACGGCACGGCGGTGCAGTTCATCCGCGTGTCGGACACCGAGATCTGGGGCGTCGCCAACGACAATGGCGGCCAGCTCACGACGAATGACCGCAAGGTGTTCCACATCACGCTGTCCGACGATGGCTCTGGCAGCTACACCTTCGAGCTCCTGGACAATGTCGATCACGTCGGCTCGGGCCAGACCAATGCACTGTCGCTGAAGCTCGGCTTCACCGCGACCGATGCCGATGGCGATATCGCCTCCGGCGGCAACTTCACCGTCACCATCAATGACGACAACGGCCGGCCCGCGATCGGCACGTCTGATGCCGGGACCGTCGACGAGGATGGGCTTTCCGGCGGCAACACCGGAGCGGCCATCGGCGACGTCGCCGGTGCCAATGTCACGGCCAACGGCTCGCTGGCGATCTCCTGGGGCGCCGACGACAACAACAGCGGCGGCGTGAACCGCGCGGTCGCGTTCAGCGGCATCATCAACGGCCAGAACGCCACTTCGGACGCGGGCTCGCTGACGGTCGGGGGCGTCCAGGTCAAGCTCTGGGTCGTCGGCAATACGGTCTATGGCTACACCGGCAGCAATCCTACCAACGGCAACCCGCCGTCGGTGGCCAGCCAGGTGTTCAAGGTCTCGCTCGATGATTCCGGTGCAGGCAGCTACAGCTTCACGCTGCTGAAGCACGTCGATCATCCGGCCGGCCAGAACGAGAACGACGTCAAGCTGACCTTCGGCTTCACCGCCACCGATGCGGATGGCGACAGCGCCAGCTCGTCATTCGCGGTGACGATCGACGACGATACCCCCGTTGCGACCGCGACGGTGTTGAGAGCCGCGGTCTACGAGAGCGAGCTGCCGAACGGAACGGTGGTGACCGCGACCGGCAACCATGGCGGCGACCTCAACGGCGACGGCAACGGCAACGATTCCTACTTCACCGGCAATCTGAGCTCGCTGGTGTCGTTCGGCGCCGACAAGCCCGGCACCTATACGGTCGAGAAGACCAACCTCGCGCCCGAGCTGCTGTCGCTGACGTCGGGCGGCGTGGCGCTGACCTACAGCATGGGGGTCGACAACACGCTGATCGCCAAGGCTGGCAGCGTCACGATCTTCGAATTCCAGGTCGATGCCAACACCGGCCAGTATTCGTTCCGTCTGAAGGGCGCGCTGGACCACGTCGGCACCGGCCATGACAACACGCTGACGCTCGACCTGTCGACGGCGGTGACCGCCACCGATTCCGACGGCGATTCCGTTGCGCTGCACGATCAGATCATCATCACCGTCAACGATGACAGCCCGCAGTCGCAGGACGTCGACACCGTCGCGATCTCGGAGGCAGCCGGCAGCGTCTCGACCGGCGCGGTCGATCTGCGCATCACCTATGGGGCCGATGGCGACAGCCCCGGGCCGTCGGTGACGTTCTTCGGCGCGTCGCCGGTGCGCGTCTACGATGCGGCCGACCACCAGCTCTCCGGACTGACATCGCTCGGCTTCGGCCTGACCTACGTGATGTCGGCGGATCACACGACGCTGACCGCCTATCGCATGAGCGGTGGCAGCTACATCGGCCAGAATGGTCTGGTGACGGGCAACGCGGCTGATGCGGCCGTGTTCACGGTGACGCTGTCGGAGACCGGCACCGGCTCCTACAACTTCACCTCGCTGCAGCCGCTCGATCATCCCGCGCCGATCGGGACCTCGAGCGCCGCCGACCAGTATCTCGACCTCAATTTCGCCTTCGCGGTCGAGGACCGCGATCACGACGTCTTCACCAACAATTTCACCGTCCGGGTCGATGCCGCCGGCACCGTGACCACGACGCGTTATGACGCGCCGAATTCGCCGGTGTTCGTCAATCTCGGCGACAGCGCGGCGACGGTCGTCGGCGAGACGGTCGGGGCTCACAGCGTGACCGACCGCGCCGCGGTGACCGACAAGGTGGTCGGCACCGACAAGCTCGGCAGCGTGACCGAGGCCCACGGCTCAAATGGCGACGACGTTCTGGTCGGCGGCAACGGCGTGGGCGGCGATGCCCTGTTTGGCGGCGCCGGCAACGACATCATCATCGGCGGAGGAGGTGGCGACCGGCTGTTCGGCGGCGCTGGCAACGACACCTTCCTCTACACGGTGGGCGACGGCAGCGACGTCATCGACGGCGGCTCGGAGTCTGGCACGACCTTTCCGAACTACGACGTGCTCGCGATCACGGGCGATGGAAATGCGCGCAATTTCACCATCGGCAAGACCTCGACCGGTACCGAGATCAATCCGACGCTGAACGATCCGTCCGCCAGCAACGCCACCGACATTCTGGTGCGCTATGACGGTCCGAACGGCGCGACGATCCGCGCCGACGAGATCGAGCGCATCACCATCACCGGCGGCACCGCCAGCGACTCGGTGACGATCACCGATATCAGCGGCACGGCGATCGCGCCGTCGACCATCGTGTTCAACGGCGGCTCCGGCAACGACACGCTGGATCTCGTCCGGTTTGCCGGCAACACCAGCGTTGTGTCCGACGGCGGCTCTGACAGCGACACGGTGAAGTTCGGCTTCAAGTTCGCCGAGGCGACCTACACCAAGGTGTTCGCGACGGACGGCGTGACGCTGATCGGCGTGCAGGTCACCCACAACGGCCTGACCGATACGTTCACGAATTACGAGAGCTTTGCCTTCACCGACGGCACCCGTTCGCTCACGGGCGTCTTCAACACGCCGCCGGTGGCTCATGACGACGCGGTCCAGGGGAGTGAGGATAGCCCGCTCACCGTCAACGCGCTGCTCAGCCTGCTCAACAACGACACCGACGTCGACAACAACACTTTGACCGTCACCGGCGTGTCGAACGCGACGCACGGCACCGTTTCGCTCTCCAACGGCAATCCGGTGTTCACGCCGGACAAGAACTTCTCGGGCGTCGCCGGCTTCGATTACACGGTCAGCGACGGCGATGGCGGGACCGCGACCGCGCATGTCACGGTCGACGTCGCACCGAAGGCGGACGCGCTGACGCTGGGCTTCATGGATCTCGGCCCGGCCTCGGGTGCCGAGGACACCACGATCAACCTGAAGCTCATCAGTGCCGCCGTCACCGACACCGACGGCTCCGAAAGCCTGCGGCTGCTGATTTCGGGCTATCCGGCCGGTGCGACCTTCTCGGTCGGCCATGCCGGAACCGGCGCTGACGCCGGCAAGTGGGTGATCGATAGCGCCGCCGCGATCGCCGCGTTCGACAGCCACCCGCTGCAGATCACGCCGCCCGCGAACTACAACGGCACGTTCTCGTTGTCGGTGGTCGCGGAGGTCACCGACCAGGCTACGTTGTCGGACGGCAACGTCCACACCGACGTCGTCAACACCGCACTGCAGACGATCGATGTCACGGTGACCCCGGTCAACGACGCGCCGCAGATCCATGCGCCGACGCAGGTGACGACGAACGAGGATACGCCATTCGCCTTCACCGGCGCGAACGCGTTCTCCTTCTCCGATGCGGACGGCGATGTCGTCGAGTCCGTGAGGTTCGACATCTCCGGCGGCACGTTCGCGGTCCCGTCTCTCGGCGTCTACAACGCCAGCCAGACGCTCGCGATGAGCGGGTTCAAGATCAGCGATCTGAACGCCTGTCTGGCGTCGGCGGTGTTCACGCCATCAGCCGATAACGATGCGACGGGATCGGTCACGATCACCATCAACGACAACGGCAATGTCGGCGGTGGCAATCTGAGCGCGACGCAGACGATCACGATCAACATCAACCCGATCGAGGATGCTCCCACGGCCGTGGATGACACGGCCAGTGTGAACGAGGACACGACGTTGACCGTGTCCGATCCGACGCAGGGCGTTCTGCACAACGACCGCGACCCGGACACCGGCGACACGCTGAGCGTGGTGGCAGGCGACTTCACGACGGCCAAGGGCGGCACGATTCACTTCAATGCCGACGGCACCTATGTCTACAAGCCCAAGGCCGACTTCTATGGCGCGGATACCGTGGATTACACGGTGCGTGATGCGGTCGGACAGACGGACACCGGCACGCTGACGATCAACGTGGTGCCGGTCAACGATGCACCGGAGATCCATGCCCCGACGCACGTGACCGCCGATGAAGGCGCGTCGTTCGCTTTCACTGGCGCGAACGCGATCACCTTCTCCGACGCGGACGGCAATGTCGTCGAGTCCGTGAGGTTCGACATCTCCGGCGGCACGCTGTCCATTCCGTCGCTCGGCGTCTTCAACGCCGAGCAGACGCTCGCGATGAGCGGGTTCAAGATCAACGATCTGAATACCTATCTGGCATCGGCGGTGTTCACGCCGAACAGCGACCAGCCGGGGTCGGTCACGATCACCATCAACGACAACGGCAATGTTGGCGGCGGCAATCTGAGTGCCACCCAGACGGTCAGCGTCGAGGTCATCCCCGCCAACCACCCGCCGGTGGCGAACTCCGACACCCATGCGGTGCTCGAGGATGACACGCTCAACATCTCAGTTGCGAATGGCGTCATCCGCGGCTCGACCGGCGGCTCGGTGGCCGACAGCGACGTCGACAACCCCGTCAGCTCGCTCGTCGTGTCCGGCGTCGTGGCCGGCACCGGCAGCGTGACGCAGGGGGCGGGCGTCGGCACCTCGATCGAGGGCGCCTACGGCCATCTGACGCTGAATTCGGACGGCTCCTACACCTATGTCGCCGACAAGGCCGATGCGCTGGCGGCGGGCGTGCCCGCGGTGGACACCTTCACCTATACCGACAAGGATCCGTCGGGCGCGGTGTCGAACACGGCGACGCTCAAGATCACGGTCACCGGCGTCAACGACGCGGCCGTGATCAGCGGCGACGCCACCGGCACCATCGCCGAGGAGGGCGGCATCGCCAACAGCCAGAGCAGCCCGCTCTACGGCATCGCGCGTGGCGACCTCAATGCGACCGACGTCGACGGGCACAACGATGTGTGGCAGGCGACGTCCTCGAACACGGCCAACGGCTACGGCTGGTACGACATCGGCAGCGATGGCAGGTGGACCTACGGCATCTATAACAACGACCCGAGAATCCAGGCGCTGAAGGAAGGTGAGACCACGCTGACCGACAGCTTCACGGTCTACACGGAGGACGGCACCGCCAAGACGGTGACGATCCAGATCCTCGGCAACAATGATGCGCCGGTCCTGCAGAACGCGCTGACCGACCGCAGCTCGGCGGAAGATCAGCCGTTTAGCTTCACCATCCCGTCGAACACGTTTGCCGATGTCGATGGCCGCTTCGATGGCACCGCGAACCTGCTGACGCTGTCGGCGAACCTCAGCGACGGCAGCAACCTGCCGGCGTGGTTGCACTTCGACGCCACGACCGGCACCTTCAGCGGCACCCCGCCGGCCAATTTCGTAGGCACGGTCAACGTCACGGTCTACGCCAGCGACGGCGAATATGCCGTCTCGGACGCCTTCACGCTGACCATCACGCCGGTCAATGACGGCGCTGCGAGCGTGACGGTGTCGGGCACGGCGACGCAGGGCCAGACGCTGACCGCCAATCTCGGCAGCGATCCGGATGGCGCCGCGTCGAACGTCGTCTATCACTGGCTGCGGGACGGCGCCGTCATCAACGGCGCAACCGGCTCGACCTATACGCTGGGGTCCAACGACGTCGGCCACAAGATCTCGGCCAACGTTACCTATACCGACGGCCAGGGCTTTGCCGAGAACGTGACCAGCGGCCAGACCGGCTCGGTCACGGCGCCGAACCACGCGCCGACCTTCGGAGCCGGAACGACCGCGGCAAGCGTCACCGAGGACGCCTCCTATGCGGCGCCGAGCGGCAACCTGATCCAGAACGGCTCGTTCGGCTACTACAACGGCAACTTCTACACGCTGGATGCGTGGACGGTCGGGGGCGCCCATGCCGTCACCGTCGTGGGCGGCCGCACGGATGGCGGCTCGGCCGACTTCTACGGCGCATCGAGCTCGATGAGCCAGACCATCAGCACCGTCGTCGGCGTGACCTATACCGTCGACTTCTACGTGATGACCTACGGTACGGCCGTGACATCATCCGTTGATGGAACACCCCTTCTGACGACGAGCGCCTGGAACTTTGGCTGGACGGAGCAGACCTACCAGTTCACCGCGACCTCGACGTCGACGACGATCAAGTTCGCGAGCGCAGGTGGTGCCGTCATCGACGACATCTCGGTGCAACCCAGCACGGTCGTGACACCGGGCGTGGAGCGGGCGTCCGGCGCGATCGCCTTCACCGACGTAGACGGCGATGCCCAGACCGTGACCTACACGACACCGGCCGGCAGCAACTACTACGGCTCGTTCAACGCCACGGTCGACAATACCGGCCACAAGGTGAACTGGACGTTCACCGTCAACGACGCCGACATCCAGTCGCTGCGCGCCAGCGACCATATCGATCAGACCTACACGGTGAAGATCGACGACGGTCACGGCGGGACGACGACGCAGACCGTCACCGTCACGGTGAACGGCGTCAACGATGCGGCGTCGATCGCGGGCACGGCAAGCGGGACGGTCAAGGAGGACGGCACGCTGACGGCCGGCGGGACCCTGACGGTTACCGACGTCGATAGCGGGGAAGCCCAGTTCCAGACGCCCGCTTCACTGGCGGGGACGTATGGCACCTTCACCTTCAACGCGGTGACCGGGGCCTGGGGCTATACGCTGAACAATTCGGCGGCCAACGTCCAGGCGCTCAACAATGGCGACGTCAAGCACGACACGCTGACCGTGAAGTCGGTCGACGGCACGGCCAGCCAGGTCATCGACGTGACCATCAACGGCACGAACGAGCCGGCGCCGCTGGCCGTCGTGGACACCACGAGCGCCGACGGACGCTATGCGCTGTCGCAGAACACCGACTCGCCGAACGTGATCAGCCTGAATGCGGCAACGCTGTTCTCAGGCGGAACGGGGACGGTCACCTACACCTACAGCCTCGTCTACAGCTCGACCGGCGACGACAGCTGGATCCACCGGACCGGCAATCAGTTCACCGGAGATCCGAGCAACAACGACGCGGGCCTGTACGTCTACAAGGTCACGGCCACCGACTCGGTATCGTCCGTATCGACCTATCTGGCCTTCAACGCGCTCGACAATGGTGCGCTCAATCTCACCATCAACTCGCTGTCGGACAAGTCGTGGGTGGTCGGCTCGGCACCGTGGCTGTCCGGCTACAGTGCCAACGACGGCGACGCGATCACCGCCACGGTCGACAACACGCTCGAGGCCAATGCCAACAACGGCTACGACGTGATGATCGGGTCGAGCGGCGGCAACAACTTCAACGGCGGCGCCGACGATGACGGCATCTACGGCCTCGGCGGCAACGACACGCTGCTCGGCGGCGCCGGCAACGACTACATCAACGGCGGCGCCGGCAATGACTCCATCCGGGGCGGCAGCGGCAACGACGTCACCATCGGCGGCTCCGGCAACGACACCTTCTATTGGGGCGTCAACGACGGCGTCGACACCGTCGACGGCGGCATCGGCGCCGACACGTTCGTCATCGAGGGGACGTCGTCGCAGGATCTGATCTATGTCACGGTTGCCGGCGGCGTGATCACCGACGTCAACGGAACCAAGCTCAGCAATATCGAGGCCGTGACCGCCGATCTCGGCAGCAACAACGGCGATACGCTGACCTACATCACCGGCGAGGACGTGACGGTCAATCTCGGAGCCGGCACGGCCACCGGCTTCGGCTCAATCGCCAATATCGAGCGCGTGACCGGTGGCTCGGGCGACGACATCCTGATCGGCAGCAGTGCTGCCAACACGATCAATGGCGGCGACGGCGACGACATCATCCGCGGCGGCGGCGGCAACGACACCATCGATGGCGGGGCAGGGATCGACCTGCTCGACTTCTCGGATGCCACGGCCGGTTTTACGTTGACGCTGACTCAAAGCTCGACCGCCATGAATGTGTCCATTCCTGGTCTCGGCACGGACAGCTACAAGAATATGGAAGGCGTGATCGGTTCGAACTACAATGATACGATCAATGGGTCGGGCAGCGCTGACGTTCTCATCGGCGGCGCCGGCTCCGACCAGCTCACGGGCAACGGCGGGTCCGACACGTTCAAGTGGAACGCTGGCGATCTCGCCGGCGGCGGGCTCGACACCATCCTGGATTTCCAGACCGGGACCTCCGGCGACGTCATCGACCTCTCGGGCCTCTTGGCCAGCGTGTCCGGCAACCATGCCGACGCGGTGCGCTTCGTCGACAGCGGCGGGCACACCAGCCTGGCCTCGGCCAACGGCAGTGGCGTTCTGAACAACGGCGACCTGACGCTGCAGATCAACGCCGGCTCCGGCTGGACCAACGTCGCGACGATCAAGGACACCGGCGGCAACCTCACGGCCGGCGACGACGTGATCAAGATGATCATCGACAACAGCCACGCCCAGACGCAGGTCCACGTCTGACCCGGCCGGCTTGGGACAAGCAGAAGCAAAGGGCCGCCCATGAGGTGGCCCTTTTCTCATGGAGGCGGCGTCGCCGATGCGCTGCGGCTCAGATCTTCTGCCCCGCCGGCCCGACGCCGACGTTGATCATGATCCGCTGCACTTCGGTGCGGCCCTGCGGGAACTTGACCTCGAGCGTGACCGTGTCGGTGCCGGCGAAGTCGGCCTTCGACTGATAGAAGGCGATGAAGCCCGGCACTTCCAGGGCGAGGCACTGCTTGTAGTTGGTCGCGCTGACCTTGCCGCGCTTGATCGTGACGGTGCCGTTGCCCGGCGCCGTCAGCAGACGGATGGAGGGAAGGGGGCCGGACGAGCAGTCGGGCTGGACGTTGAGATAGATCCCGACCTGGATCGGCTTGCCGGCGACGCCCTTGGCATTGCGTTCGACCGTGGTCTGAGCGGGACCGGGCGCGGGAGCAGGCGTCTGGGCTTGCGCCGCGGCTGAGGTGGCCGCCGCCAGCAGCGCCGCGACGGCTATTCCCGCGAACGCTGCCCGCCCTTCTCCTCGCAACAGGTTCATCACCGTCCTCAGCCCCGCATGGTCCCTCAGCGCCGCCAGATTGCCGTATTCGAGCTGATCGTTCAACGGATTGCCGAACTTGCGGCCGACTTCAGCAAACTTCCTTCACGTCCGCCACGGCATCGCCGGCGCGGTGTCATCGGATGGGTCCGATGACGTCATGACTGTTTCCCGCTGTTGCCATTCGTGTCTGCGCAACTCGTCCGCCTCGAGGAATGCGCGGAGTGGACGACATTGGAACGCAGTCATCGGGCTGACATCGATGCCCTTCGGGCGATCGCTGTCGTCATCGTCATTCTCTTTCATCTGAAGATCACGGGTTTCGAGGCCGGCTATGCCGGTGTCGACATCTTCTTCGTCATCTCCGGCTATCTCATCACCGGGCAGATCCTGCGCGACGTCGCCGCGCAGCGGTTCTCGCTGTCGGAGTTCTATCTGCGCAGGGCGCGGCGCATCCTGCCGGCGCTGGTCACGACGACAGCGGCGACGTTCGCGGTCGGCTGGCTGTTTTTGTCGCCGGAAGCCCTGCGCCAGCTCGCCAAGGAGGCGACCCACGGGCTGCTCTCGATCGCCAACATCCAATATTGGCGCGAGGCCAGCGCCTATTTCGCGCCGAGCGCGGATCAGTTGCCGCTGCTGCATTTGTGGTCGCTGTCGGCGGAGGTTCAATTCTACGCGCTGGCGCCGCTGCTGCTGATGTGGCTCGGCACGCGCCGGCATGTGTTCCGTGCCATTGCCGCGATCGGGCTGTTGTCCCTTGCCGCGGCCGCACTCTGGTCATCGCGCGATCCGGACGCCGTGTTCTTCCTGACGCCGTTCCGGGTGTTCGAATTCGCGCTCGGCGCGCTCGCCATTCCGCTCGAGGCCCGCCTGGCAGCGTCGCCGCGCGCACGCCTGCTCGCCGCCGCCCGTGGCGACGTCGTCCTGGCCGGCAGCCTCCTCGTGATCGGCCGCTATCAGTCCCTTGCGGGCGTCACCGCGCTGCTGCCCTGCATCGCCACAGCCGTCATCATTGCGGCCAACGCGCCGACATCGCTGGTGATGGTCCGCCCGGTGCGCGTCGTCGGCGCCGCCTCCTATTCGCTGTATCTCGTGCACTGGCCGGTGATCTTCTTCGTCCGTTTCATCTTTGGCGATGCGGCGCAGACCGCGGCGGGACTGGCGGCGCAGCTCGCGCTGATGGCGGTGCTGACCACGCTAATGTTCGTCATCGTCGAGCGGCCGCTGCGGCGGCTGCCGTGGCCGAGGGTCGCGCAGGTGGCGAGCTTTGCGACCGTGCTCATCGTGGGTGCCGCGCTCACCCATGTGACGTTCCGCGCCAACGGCGTCGTGTCGCGACTGCCCGACGACCAGCTCGCGCTGTTCCAGCTGCAGGGCTTCGGCCTCAACAAATGCGGCCGCACCTTCGGCCGTCTCTGCGCGTTCGGCGATCTCGACGGCACGCGCGGCGTCGAGCTGCTCGGCGATTCCTACGTCCAGCAATATGTCGCCGCGCTCGATGCGACGCTGAAGGCGCGCGGCATGATCGGGCACGTCTCCACCATGAGCGGATGTCCCACGCTCGCCGGGCTCACCGCGGAGGGACCGCGCGCCCAGGTGTGCGCAGAGTTGCGCGACAGCGAGCTGCCGCGGATCCGGCAGTCGCAGGCCGATTTCGTCGTGATCGGGCAGGCGTGGCAGCATTATCTCGATCTCGGCGATGGGCCGGCAGCGCAGGCCCGCAACGCCGCGGTCGCCGCTCATCTTGCCGAGACGATCCGTCTGCTCGACCGGCCGGGCCGGCATTTCCTCGTCGTCGGCGGCCAGGTCCGTCCGGTGAATTGCGCCTTCGATCAGCTACGCATGCTGCCGGGGCCGCGCTGGCATGCGCCCGCTAAGCCGTGCGATGCCGTGCCGAAGAGCGAGGCGGTGGCGACCAACCGCATCATCGATGCCGTCCTGTCGGAGGCGATCAGGCCGTTGGCCAAGGTGACGCTGCTCAGGCCCTCGGAGGTCTATTGCGACCAGGATTGCCCGGTCGTGGAGGGTGGCGTGTGGCTGTTCCAGGATGCCGGCCATTTCACCGTGGCAGGGGCCCAGCGCATGGGCGAGCGCGCCGCGCCGGTGTTCGCGAGGTTCTTGTCGGACGATTAGGTGGCGCTATTCGCTCTTGGGCGCGAAGGGCGCGAGTGTGGGCGAGGCCGCGACGATGCGCGCGGCGGCAAGCTCGGACCCTTGTGCGGTGAAATGGCCGTCGTCCCAGGCAAGCGGTGCGCCGCTGGATGTCTGCAGAACGCAATCCTTGCCGGGGCAGAGAAGAGTGAGCAGCGACACGTAGTCGGTCTGCGGGAAATCCTTTAGCAGGGCTTGCAGAAAGCCGTCGATGCCGCTGAACGTATCCAACATGTGCCCGTCCGGGGAGATGCCGAAGCGTGATGCCGCGATGAGGAGATCCGGCAGTGGACGATCGAATTGCGGGCTCGGCCCGATCACCACCACGCGGCTGCCGGCCCGCGTGATCGCGTTGATCGTGGCGAGCAGGTTCTCGCGTGCGGTGGGCGCCATGGCCGTGCGCGTCCAGTTGCCAGACAGGATCACGATGTCGGGCGCGAGAGCGCGCACCAGTCCGGGCAGCCGGCCATTGAAGTCGGCGCAGGCGGCCGATTGTCCCGGCTCGTCGTGGGGAATGCATTGCGCTAGCGTCGCGCGCAACAGCGTAGCTTGAGGTAGCGCGCGCCTCAGGCCGTGAGCGAGGTGTGCGGCATGGCTGTCGCCCCACAGCAGGATGTTGGGGCGCGTCCCTTCGACGAGGCAGGCAGGCTGCAACATGTCGAACGTCTGGCCCGGGTAGAGGAAGCAGGTCCCCTCCTCATAGACGGTCTTGTGGTCGTAGCTCAGGAAGTCGACCAAGGCCCGCTGCTGCGGCGAGAAGCGCGCGGGGAAACCCGCGGACCAGATCATGATCGCGCAGGCCCCGATCGCGGTCGCGCCGATCGCCATGAGCGCACGTGCGGTGACCGGCCATGCGGCACGTCGGGCGGGCTGCTCGATCAGATAGAAGCTCGTCAGCGCCAGCGTTGCGCAGGCGCCGAGCAGCGCGAGCTTGTCCATGATCGAGCTCGGCGGGCCCCAGATGGCGGCCGCGAACGAGACCACTGGCCAGTGCCAGAGATAGAGCGAGTAGGACCACAGCCCGACCATGATCATCGGCTTGAAGGCCGTCAGCACGGCCTTGCTCGGGGTGGGATTGGCCCAGATCACCGCGGCCGCTCCGAGGCAGGGCAGCAGCGCGGCGACGCCGGGATAGGGCGTGCGCGGCGAGAACACGTTGGCGGAGGCGCCGAGCGCGATCCATCCCAGCGCGGCCACCGCGATCCTCATCCACTGTCCGCGGAGCGCCGGAACGGACTCGACGGCAAGCAGTGCTCCAAGCGCGAGCTGCCAGGCGCGCGCCGGCAGCAGATAGAACGCGGCCGCCGGCTGGATCCGGGTCTGGACCACGCAGAGCAGGAGCGAGACCGCGCAGACGGCGCCGAGGCTCGCCAGCATCAGCGAGCGACGGAGCGCAAAGACGGCCAGCGCCAGCGCCGGAAACAGCAGATAATACTGCTCCTCGACGCCGAGCGACCAGGTGTGGAGCAGCGGCTTGGTGATGGCCGCGGCGTCAAAATAGCCCTGTTGCAACCAGAACAGGATGTTGGAGCAGAAGGTCAGGACGGCCAGCGCCTGATGGGCGGTTGACACCGTCTCGCGCGGCAGCTGGATCAGGCTCGCACCGAGCAGTGTGGCGCAGACCATCGCGAACGCCGCGGGCAGGATGCGCCGGGCGCGGCGCCGGTAGAAGGCCGCGAACGAGAATGTGCCGGCCTGCGCCTCGGCATGAATGATCCGCGTGATGAGGAAGCCCGAGATGACGAAGAACACGTCAACGCCGACATAGCCGCTGCGGAACGGCGAGATGTCGTAATGGAACGCGATCACCGACGTGACCGCGAAGGCACGTAGGCAGTCGATGTCGGGACGATAGTCAGTCGAACTCAAGATGGCCGTCCGCAGGCTCGTATGCGCTGCCGTCGTGAATGGCCGAGCCGCGGCGCGTGCGACGGACCCTGGCACGCTCCAATTGCAACTGCAATGCGGGACGCCAAACACTGTCCGGTCGTGCAAACAGGACACAATGCCATCGAATTGACATCGCAGCGGGAATCCGCGGCGTGCCTTCACAGACTTGCCTCAATGGCGTGATGGCCTTGTCGGAGTTCATGCGTCGAGCGAGCGTGTCATGCGTACATTGGGGCGGAAGGCCGGCCGGGCCGGATTGTTGTGCGGCGTTGTTCTATTTCAGATTGTAGTTGGCGGTTCGCTTGCGCGAAGCGCCGAGCCGGGCGGCTCCTCACCATCCGCAGGCGAGGTGGCCAAGGATCAGGGCAAGGACAGCGGGCCGTTCGGCGGATGCGAGCCGATCGGGTTGACGGCGTCGGGCGAGCTGGTGTTCCCGCTGGAATGCAAGAAACTGATCAAGAAGCCGGCCGAGGCGCCCGTTGCCGAGGACAAGATCCCTGCAGACGACAAGACCGCGTCGGTCAATCCCGGACCGTCCGTTCCGAGCCAAGCTGCCAGCGCCGACATTTCGGCCGGTCCCGAGGTCAAGCCTGCCGCGGCTGCGGAGGCGGCTGCGACGACATCCGCCGCCTCGGCTGAGCCGAAGCAGGCCGCAGTTACGGACAAGCAGGATGCGGCTCCGAAGGCCGCCGCAGCAGAGCCAGTCGCCGGCAAGCCGTCCCTGACCAAGCCGTCCGTGAAATCGCCGTCGACGGCGGCGGCAGCAGCGACCAAGCCGTCCTCTGCCAAGCCGTCCTCCGCCAAGACGGCCGCGGCCAATCCGCCCGCGACGACGCCATCCCCAGCCAGGGCCTCATCGGGCAAGCCGTCCTCCGGCAAGGCGGCCCAGGCGCAGGCCGTTGTGGTCGCCGTCAGGGATGCAGCGGCCAAGGATGGCGGCAGGACATCGCGCATGGTCGCCAGCCGGCCGATGATCGTGATGGCGAGGCCTGCGGCCGCAACCCCGACCGCGGCCCGGCTGCATCCGGAGGACAAGCCCCGGCTGCGCACAGCGGGTGTGCCGGCCTGCGTCCAGTTCCGCAGCTACAACCCGGCGACGCGCAGCTATCGCGGCTTCGATGGCCATATCTATGCGTGCCGGTGAGGGCTGCCGCTCGATCGCCGGTTTGGTCTGGAGGGCGGCGAGTGACGTGACAGCCTGCCGCCCAAGGGCGGCAGCGAGGTCGGGCGGTGCGGCGCCGGAGCTGCTATAGAACGTGAGTCTTCATCTCCGTTCCCCGCCGCGGTCGCTTCCGATTCGACATGACAGAGCCTCAGTCCCACCTGTTCGAGATGCGCCGGCTGGAATCGCTGTCCAACACCATCTTCGGTGTGGCGATGACGCTTCTCGCCTACGACCTGCCGAAGCCCAATTTCGCGCATATGCCCGGCTGGATCGACCTGGCGCATACCTATTCCGGCCGTCTCGCCGGGCTGGTCCTCAGCTTCATCATCGCCGGCGTGTTCTGGATCAGCCACCACCGGCGGCTGGCCCGGCAGCCGTTCGCGGGCCGGCCCGTGGTCATCCTGAATCTGTTCTTCCTGTTGTCGATCGTGCTGCTGCCGGTGACCAACGGGCTCTACGGCGGCTACAGGCTGAGCAGCGCGGTGGCCGTCCTCTATGGCCTGCATCTGACGATCATTGCGTCGCTGAACGCCGCGCTGTGGTGGCTCGCGCTTCCAAGCGGCCGCCATGCCGAGATCGCCGGCGCGATCTTTCCCGTCATCGTGTTCGTGCCGGGCATCGTGATCGCAGCGCTTGCACCGGAGTACGTGCAGTATTTCTGGATGCTCGGCTTCGGCGGCTTCCTGGCGCGGCGGTTCGTCCGCAGTGAGCCGGCGCCCCCGGCACCGTCCGCCGGGGAACGGGCGGAGGTGCCATAAAAAACGCGGCGAGCCGTGAGACCCGCCGCGCTTCCGTTCTTGAACTCGCTGGTCCAGGGCCGAGACCGCCCCGTTGCCAAGCCGCGATGGCGCAATCCGCTGACGAATCACGCCCTCAAACGTCGCTCATGAAGAGCCGCTCAGCGGGCGATCCCAGCGAGGTGACAGCGCTTGGTGAAAGACACTGGATCACCTCCTTTCGTTGTTGATGGTGACGCCAATATAGGACGGTCCGGCCGGCGAGGGTAGGGGCAGATTACGGAACCGGGCCGCCGCCGGCGTGCCGCGCCGCGGTCTCGGTGTCGTGCGCTGCCATCGCTTCGGGCCGTTCCATCAGGCCCGATCCGGGACCCATCCGCTTCGAAACCCCGCCCCGAAGAGGTTGAGACCCGCCGCGGACCATGTTAGGGAACGCCCTGATGCGGGTGTAGCTCAATGGTAGAGCAGCAGCCTTCCAAGCTGAATACGAGGGTTCGATTCCCTTCACCCGCTCCAGTATTTTCAGCCACTTAGCCAAAGGTAGGTTCTCTTTGGTGGCAAGTATGGTGGCAACCATTTTACCTGACGATTCATTTTCAAATAGAACACTGACCCATGAGAATCATGCTGGACAGTAATGTGCATGATCTGGTTGCGGCCGATCAGGTTGTGATCGGAGCGATTCAGGAGCGCATCGCGGACGGTCAATTGACGCTCGTTAGCACCCACGTTCAGCGCGATGAGCTGTCGCTGGCTCCAGAGCCGAAGCGCGCTGCTTTGTTGGAGATATACGGACTGGCTGGGAAGGTATCGACAACCGGCGCAATTTGGGACGTTTCAGAGTGGGATGAATGCAGTTGGGGCCGCAATGCAGTCAACGCCTCAATCGTCGCGCACATGGCAGGAAATACGAAGCACGCGGAAGACGCGCTGATAGCTGCAACGGCTGCGGACGAGTCTGATGTTTTGGTAACAAACGAAACCCGGCTCGCCGCAAGAATTCATCGCGCCGGGTTTTCGGTCAAGGTTTGGTCGTGGAGTGAATTCGTCGGGTGGTTGACTGTTTGCCGGCCCGAACTGTGACCTCTTACTTGTTAGCCGTCACCACCGCTGCGTCAACGCCAGCCAGCATGACGCCGCACTAGATTTGGCCTGGTCGCTACGAACTCCACGTCAGCCCTTTAGCTGGTAGCCAACCTTCCCAATCCGGAGGCAGTTGGGAATAGCTCGCTTGTTTTCTGTAGCTCCCAACGACGGGTATCAGGTTGTCGCAGGAGCAGAACTTGTCGACGACAGCTTCCTTGATGGCATGAGCGGCTCTCTTTCCCAGTCTGGCTTCTTCGCTGCGGAACCTTGTCCAAAGCAAGACTTCGATGAACTCATGGACGAGAACGCTGTTGAAATCCAATCCCTTCATTTCCGGATAGCCTACGACCAATCGCGGTGCCATCGGCGTGCCATTGTGCGACCCGCCCGGACCAAACTTGGTCACATGGACGCGCACGACCTTTGGCAACTGTCGCGTAAGCTGCGCAACGAAATCGGAAGCAAATCGATCCTCCACCCGCCGCCATGACTGGACCACGCTCTCCAGACTGGCGCCTGGCAGGTCGTGACGCACGATCGCGTCGCGCAGTCTCTCATCTGAAAACTGAGCTATACCTTGCTCGATCTCCGCTTTGAGTGCATCTGGCCAGGTCACATCGTATTTCTCGGTTCGAAAGAATTCGAGATTTCCAAGTTGGAAGCGGACGTGGGAGGCCTCGTCTTCGATCGTTGAAGAAAAGCGGAACTCCATGATGGCTACCTTCGTGAAACGCCAGTTGAACGACCGTCGACCGGAGCCGACGTGCCCCGATGCAAGGGTTCAATTCCCTTTATTTCAAATATTTCCAGCTCCGAGAAGCCGTTGCAGCGTCGGTCACATTGGCCGAATCGCCTAGTCGCAAGAGACGCGGTTGCCCATCCGCCGGCACGTCCTGCCGTCGCTGAAGTAGGTCGTGTTTCCGATCGTATGCGCCGACGTGCCGTCGCTGTAGTAGGTGTGATTGCCGATCTGCTGCGAGCTGCTGCCGTCGTTGTTGTAGGTGAAGCGCCCGATCTGCTGTGACGAGGAGCCGTCGTTCCAATAAGTGTTGTTGCCGATCCGCTGCCCCGACCTCCCGTCGTCGCACAGGATCTGGTTGCCGATGAACTGGCAGGTCTCGGCCTGGGCCGCTGTCGCCGCCCACAGGCCGAACGCGATCGCGAGAACGTTGCGCATGAGGTCGATTCCCGAGGTTGCAACATCCAATCGCAACCCACGCGCGAGCGCAACGGAAAACGATCCGCGGTGATCTGCGCGGATCAACGTCCGGCGCCGCGCGTCCTGGTCTTGCCGGCGGCTCCGCCGACCCGGAACGCCCGCATCTGGCCACTCAGGAAGCGCAGCAGGTGACCGGCGGCATGCGGCAGCTCGCGGCCGCGCCGGGTGATGACGCAGGCTTCGCTCGAGGCCAGCAGGCGGTTGTCGACCGGCACGGCAGCGAGTGAGCCGTCGGCAAGATCGGCGGCGATCGAGAAGGCGGGCAAGAGCGTCAGGCCGAGGCCGCTCTTGACGAAGTGGCGGAGCACGTTGATCGAGCTGGTGGTCAGCTTCGGCGACAGAGCGATACGTTCGGCGGCCTCCGCCATCGCCACGATCTGGCGCGTGCCGTAGCTCGGATGCATCAGTCCGAGCGGGTGGTCGGCGAGCTCGCGCAGGCGCAAGGGACGGCCGAGCCGCGCCAGCGCGTGATCCGGCGGCATGATCGCGCACAGCGGCTGCCGGCTCGCGGTGGCGATCCGGATGCGGGGATCGGCGCCCGGATTGAACACCAGCCCGATGTGATGGCGATCCTCGGCAACGGCATTGACGACCTCGTTGGTGCCGGCGAGATCGAACGCCATGGTGAGGTCGGGATGGCGCTGCCAGAACCGGCCGAGCGGGCCGGACATCAGGTCGCTGACGAAACCCTCGCCGAGCACGATGTCGACATGGCCGCGCTTGAGGCCCTGCAATTCGCGAAGCTTGGCGACGGTGTCGGTCTGGTCGGCCTGCCATTGTCGGAAGCGCTCGACCAGCAGCGCGCCGGCCTCGGTGGCGCGGATGCCGCGGCTGAGCCGCTCGAGCAGGGTCAGGCCGAGCTCCTTCTCCAGCAGTGCGATCTGCCGGCTGATCACCGACGCGTTGACGTCGAGCGCTTCCGCGGCGGCGCGCACCGAGCCGAGGCGGATCGCCTCGTGCAGATAGTGCAGGCGGTGGTGATCGAGCAGGGCGGACATGGCTTCGGAAACTGTTGACCTCAGGGCAACACTAGCGGCGGAGGGCGCTGATGTCTGCTCCGGATTGGTGCGGCTACGCTGCCGAGGCAAATCCTGGCAGGAGGCCACGTGACGGCGATCGGCATCATCGGACTTGGCAAGATGGGGCGCGGCATGGCGCTGACGCTGAAGGGCGCCGGCTTTGCCGTCACCGGCTATGACGCGCTCGCCGCGACGCGAACGGCGCTGGCGGCCGAGGGCATCGCGATTGCCGACGGCATTGGCGGCGTGATCGCCGCCGCCGACATCGTCATCCTGTCGCTGCCGACCGCCGGCATCGTCGCCGATGTCGTGGAGGGCGCCGGCGGCATCCTCGCGCAGGCCAGGCCCGGCGTCGTCATCGTCGACACCTCGACCTCGCATCCCGAGACCTCGCGCCGGCTCGCAGCCCTTCTCAAGGCGCGCGGCATGGGCTTCGTCGATGCGCCCGTCAGCGGCGGACCGAAGGGCGCGGCGAGCGGCACGATGACCATGGTGATCGGCGCCGACGACGCGGATCTGGCGCGTGTGATGCCGGTGCTGGATCGCATGAGCGCCAAGCGCGTCCATGTCGGCGGCGTCGGCGCCGGCAACGTCGCCAAGATCGTCAACAATCTCCTCTGCGCCGCGCACCTGCTCACCGCCGCGGAGGCGCTGCGCATCGCCGATGCGGCGGGCGTCGATGCCGAGCGGCTGCTGGAAGGTCTGAATGCCGGCTCGGGCCGCTCCGGCGTCACGCTCGTCAACGTGCCCAATTGGATTCTCAACGGCGCCTTCGATTCCGGCTTCACCATGCAGCTGATGCGCAAGGACGTCAGGCTCGCGGCGCAGCTCATCGGTGAGCTCGGACTGTCGCTGCCGATGGCCGCCGACACCGCGCGCATCTGGGCGGACAGCGCCGCCAGCATTGCCGACACTGATGATTTCAACCGCATCGTCGAGCTGCAGCTCGGTTCGATGGCGAAGCCGTGAGCCTGCCGCCATGACCCATTTCATCGATCCCCGCCTGCGCGCCGCGACGCTACCGTTCTGGCCTGACTTGGAGGCCGTTGGCTCCCATGTCGGCGGTGACCTCATCGTCGGCGATGGCGCGACGGTCTCGGTGAATGATCCGGCCACCGGCAGATTGCTGTTCACCTATGCCGATGCCGGCGCCGATGTGGCGGCCAAGGCGGCGGCAGCTGCTGTGGCGGGGCAGGCGGAGTGGGCGAATCTGACCGCCGCGGGCCGCGGCCGCGTGATGCAGGCGGTGGCACGGGCGATCCTCGCCGCGGCCGAGCCGCTGGCGCATTTGGAATCACTGTCCGCCGGCAAGCCGATCCGCGACACCAGGGGCGAGGTCGCCAAGGTCGCGGAGATGTTCGAGTACTATGCCGGCTGGGCCGACAAATTCCACGGCGACGTCATCCCGGTGCCTTCGAGCCATCTCAACTACACGCGTCGCGAGCCGATGGGCGTGGTGCTGCAGATCACGCCGTGGAACGCGCCAATCTTCACCGCGGGCTGGCAGATCGCGCCCGCCATCAGCATGGGCAACGCCGTGCTGCTCAAGCCGTCGGAGCTGACGCCGCTGACGTCGCTGGCGCTGGCAAGCATCGCCGAACGCGCGGGCCTGCCGAAGGGCGTCGTCAACGTGCTCGCGGGTTTCGGCCACACCACGGGGCAGGCCGCGCTGGGCCAGCCTGCGGTCAGGAAGGTCGTGTTCGTCGGTTCGGTACCGACCGGGCGGCTGATCGGCGAGGCTGCGGCGCGCAGGCTGTTGCCGTCGGTGCTCGAGCTCGGCGGCAAGTCCGCCAACATCGTGTTCGCCGATGCCGATCTCGAACGCGCCGCCGTCGGCGCGCAGGCCGCGATCTTCGGCGGCGCCGGACAGAGCTGCGTCGCCGGCTCCAGGCTGCTGGTGCAGGGCGCGGTCTATGACCGCTTCGTCGATCTGGTCGCGAAAGGCGCGGCGAAGATCAGATGCGGCGATCCGCTGTCGGCGGACACCGAGATCGGTCCGATCAACAACGCCAAGCAATATGATCACGTGCTGTCGTTGATCCGCGAAGGCGCGGCGGAGGGGGCCGAGATCGTCGCTGGCGCAAATGGCGTGGCGCAGGACGGCGGATATTTCGTCAAACCGACCGTGCTCAAGAACGTCACCAACGCCATGCGCATCGCGCGCAAGGAGGTGTTCGGTCCGGTCGTCGCCGCGATCCGCTTCGACACCGAGGCGGAGGCGATCGCGATCGCCAATGACAGCGAGTTCGGCCTCGCGGGCGCGGTGTGGACCAGGGATGTCGCGCGCGCGCATCGCGTCGCAGCACAGGTCAAGGCCGGGACGTTCTGGATCAACGCCTACAAGACCATCAACGTCGCCTCGCCGTTCGGCGGCTACAACAACAGCGGCCATGGCCGCTCCTCCGGCGTCGAGGCGCTCTACGAATACACGCAGGTGAAGAGCGTGTGGGTCGAGACCGCGGCCGAGCCGGCCGTGGCGTTCGGCTACGCGCCGGGCTTGCGCGATTGAGCCGGCATGGCATGATCGGTGCAAGAGCTGCGCGCCACGGAACGATCACTTAGTTCCGAAATAAGGAACGGAAACATGCCGCGCTTCGTCAACGTTGCCATTGGTCAGCTCGGCCCGATTGCCAAGAACGAAACACGCACCGCGGTGGTTGCGCGACTGATGGCGTTGATGCGGCAGGCGCACGCCAATGGCTGCGACCTGATCGTCTATCCCGAGCTGGCGCTGACGACGTTCTTCCCGCGCTGGTACATGGCCGATCAGGCCGAGATCGACCTCTATTTCGAGCGCGAGATGCCGGGGCCGGAGACGCAGGCCTTGTTCGCGCTCGCAAAGGATCTGCGCATCGGCTTCTGCCTGGGTTACGCCGAGCTGACGGTCGAAGACGACATCGTGCACCGCTACAACACGGCCATTCTCGTCGACAAGACCGGCGCGATCGTCTCGAAATACCGCAAGGTGCATCTGCCGGGACATGCCGAGCACGAGCCGTGGCGCAAGTTCCAACATCTGGAAAAGCGGTATTTCGAGCCGGGCAAAAGTTTCGGCGTCGCCAGCGCCTTTGGCGGCGTCATCGGCATGGCGATCTGCAACGACCGCCGCTGGCCCGAGACCTATCGCGTGATGGGGCTGCAGGGCGTCGAGATGGTGCTGATCGGCTACAACACGCCGGTGCACAATCCGCCCGCACCGGAGCATGACGACCTTTCGCTGTTCCACAACCGCCTGGTGATGCAGTCCGGTGCCTATCAGAACGGCACCTGGGTGATCGGCGTCGCCAAGGGCGGCATCGAGGAGGGCATCGACCACATCGCCGGCAGCTGCATCATCGCACCCTCGGGCGAGATCGTGGCGGCCTGCGCCACCAAGGGCGACGAGATCGCGCTGGCGCGCTGTGACCTCGATTTGTGCAGATCCTATAAGCAGACGATCTTCAATTTCGACGTCCACCGCCAGCCGCAAGCCTATGGCATGATCGTCGAACGCAAGGGCGAGCGGCTGATGGCGGATGGCTCGCCGGTGCGCAAGCCGTGATGCGGCCAGCTGGCACACTGCGTAGGGTGGGCAAAGGCGCAGCCGTGCTGTTTCCAAATGTGAGACCGCAATGGCGCCGTGCCCACCGTCTTGCGGCGGACTGTGCGGCGCGATGGTGGGCACGGCGCCACGGCGACCTCGGACGCGGAGAGACTATCGCATCGCCTTTGCCCACCCTACGGCACCTGCGCCCTTGCGCCTCGTGCCTCATTTGCGTTCAAATGAATCCCCTTCGCGCGCATGGCATGGGCCTTGCTTACAATTTCGGCAATTGAACTCAGGCAAGTTGCATCAGGAGAGAACATGGATCGCAGAACGGTATTGAAGGGATTGGCGGGCGCGGGTGGCTTGGCGCTGACGGGGTTTGCGGCGCCGGCGATCGCACAAGGCGCTGCCGCGCGCACCTTGCGTTTTGTGCCACAGGCCAATCTCGCCAATTTCGATCCGATCTGGGGCACGCAATATGTCGTGCGCAACGCGGCCGCGATGGTGTGGGATACGCTGTACGGCATCGACGACCAGTTCGTGCCGCAGCGCCAGATGGTGGAATCCGAGCAGGTGTCCGACGACGGCCTGACCTGGACCTTCAAGCTGCGTTCCGGCCTGAAATTCCACGACGGCGAGCCGGTGCTCGCCAAGGACGTCGTCGCCAGCCTCACGCGCTGGTCGGCGCGCGATCCGATGGGCCTGATGCTCAAGGCGCTGCAGAACGAGCTCACGGCCGTCGACGACAAGACCTTCAAATGGGTGTTGAAGCAGCCCTATCCGAAAATGCTGTTCGCGCTCGGCAAGGGCAATGCGCCTTGCGCCTTCATCATGCCCGAGCGCATTGCGCAGACCGACCCGTTCAAGCAGATGTCGGAATATGTCGGCTCTGGCCCGTTCAAGTTCGTCAAGGGCGAGTGGGTGCCGGGCGCCAAGGCCGTGTTCGAGAAGTTCACCGACTACGTGCCGCGCCAGGAGAAGCCGGTCTGGCTCGCCGGCGGCAAGCAGGTGCTGGTCGATCGCGTCGAATGGGTGATCATGCCGGATCCCGCGACCGCGGCCGCCGCGTTGCAGAACGGCGAGGTCGACTGGTGGGAGAACCCGATCACCGATCTCGTGCCGGTGCTGAAGGGCAACAAGAACATCGGCGTCGACATCGGCGATCCCCTGGGCAATGTCGGCTCGTTCCGCATGAACCACCTGCATGCGCCGTTCAACAACGTGAAGGCGCGCCAGGCGATCCTGATGGCGATGAGCCAGGAAGATTATATGCGCGCGCTGGTCGGCGACGACAACGCGCTGTGGAAGCCGCTGCCCGGCTTCTTCACGCCGGACACGCCGCTCTATACCGAGGCGGGCGGCGACATCCTCAAAGGCAAACGCGATTTCGCGGCGGCCAAGAAGCTGCTCGAGGAGGCCGGCTATAAGGGTGAGCCGATCACCTGCGTCGTCGCGCAGGACCAGCCGATCACCAAGGCGTTCGGCGACGTTACCGCCGATCTCCTGAAGAAGCTCGGCATGACCGTCGACTTCGTCGCCACCGATTGGGGCACCGTCGGCGCCCGCCGCGCGCAGAAGACGCCGCCTTCGCAAGGCGGCTGGCACATGTTCCACACTTGGCACGCAGGCGCCGACTGCATCAACCCGGCCGCCTACACCGCGCTGCGCGCCAATGGCGACAAGGCCTGGTTCGGCTGGCCGACCAGCGAGCCCGTGGAAAAGGAGATCACCAACTGGTTCGCCGCCAAGTCGCTCGACGAGGAGAAGGCGGTTGCCGCGCGCATCAACAAGGCCGCGCTCGACGACGTCGTGTTCGCGCCGACCGGCTTCTTCCTCGGCTACACCGCGTGGCGCAAGAACGTCTCCGGCGTGACCAAGGGGCCGATCCCGCTGTTCTGGGGCGTGTCGAAGACGGCGTAAAGCGAAAGACGTCTCATGCTCGCTTATGCGCTCCGACGAGTCCTGTCGACGCTGCCGGTGATGGCGATCGTCGCGCTGTTCGTCTTCAGCCTGCTGTACATCGCGCCGGGCGATCCGGCCGTTGTCATCGCAGGCGACCAGGCGAGCCCGGCCGACGTCGAGCGCATCCGCGCCAATCTCGGACTGGACCAGCCATTCCTGGTCCAGTTCGGCAGTTGGGTGTGGCGTCTGCTGCACTTCGATCTGGGCACCTCGATCTTCACCAACCTGCCGGTGTCGGCCCTGATCGCCCAGCGGATCGAGCCGACCTTGTCGCTGATGATGGTGACTTTGGTCCTCACCATCATCGTCGCGGTGCCGCTCGGCGTCATCGCGGCGTGGAAGGCAGGGACGTGGATCGACCGCATCATCATGGCCTTTGCCGTGTTCGGCTTCTCGGTGCCGGTGTTCGTGGTCGGCTACATCCTGGCCTACGTCTTCGCGCTGAAGTTCGACTGGCTTCCGGTGCAGGGCTACACGCCGCTGGCCCAAGGCGTCTGGCCGTGGCTGCAGAACCTGATCCTTCCGGCGGTCGCGCTCGGCTGCGTCTACATCGCGCTGATTGCGCGCATCACCCGCGCCGCCATGCTCGAGGTGCTGCAGCAGGACTATATCCGCACCGCTCGCGCCAAGGGGCTGGGGCAGGGCGGCATCCTGTTCATTCATGCGCTGAAGAATGCCGCGGTGCCGATCGTCACCGTGGTCGGCATCGGCATCGCGCTTCTGATCGGCGGCGCCGTCGTCACCGAGAGCGTGTTCGCCATTCCCGGTCTCGGCCGGCTCACCATCGATGCCATCCTGCGCCGTGACTATCCGGTGATCCAGGGCATCGTGCTGCTGTTCAGCTTCGTCTACGTGCTCGTCAATCTCCTGATCGACATCACCTACACCCTGGTCGACCCGAGGATCCGCTATTGACCGCCACGACATCCACATCGCCGCCGCCGGGCCTCGTCCTCGCCCCTGTTCTGCCCGACCTGATGGTTGCGCCGAAGATCCGGCGCGGCGCCATCGGCTTCCTGCGCAACCATCCGACGGTGGCGATCGGCGGCGCGCTGCTGCTGCTGCTCGTCATCATCGGCGTGTTCGCGCCATTCCTCTTCACCGTCGATCCCACCGCGATCGCGCCGGCCAAGCGCACGCGGCTGCCGTCGGCGGATTTCTGGTTCGGCACCGATGCGCTCGGCCGCGACATCTATTCCCGCGTGCTCTATGGCACCCGTGTCTCGCTCACGGTTGGCCTCGCGGTGGCGCTTGGCGCCTCCTTGATCGGGCTCACGATCGGTCTCGTCGCTGGCTTCGTGCGCTGGGCCGACGGCGTGCTGATGCGCTGCATGGATGGGCTGATGTCGATCCCGCCGATTTTGCTGGCGGTGGCGCTGATGGCGCTGACGCGCGGCAGCGTCGGCAACGTCATCCTCGCCATCACCATCGCCGAGATCCCGCGCGTGGCGCGGCTGGTGCGCGGCGTCGTGCTGTCGTTGCGAGAGCAGCCCTATGTCGATGGCGCCGTCGCCTCGGGCACGCGCACGCCGATGGTCATCCTGCGCCACATCCTGCCGAACACGACCGCGCCGATGCTGGTGCAGGCGACCTACATCTGCGCCAGCGCCATGATCACCGAGGCGATCCTCTCCTTCATCGGCGCCGGCACGCCGCCGACCATCCCGTCCTGGGGCAACATCATGGCCGAAGGCCGCGCGCTGTGGCAGGTCAAGCCCTACATCGTGTTCTTCCCGGCGGCGTTCCTGTCGGTGACGGTGCTCGCGGTAAATCTCGTCGGCGACGGCCTGCGCGACGCGCTCGACCCGCGCATGGCGAAGAACCCATGAGCAGCGCAGTCAGAGATCGCCGGGAGCTCAAATGATGCCATTGCTCGAGGTCGAGAATCTGCAGGTGCATTTCCGCACCCCCACCGGCATCAACCGCGCCGTCGACGGCGTGTCGTTCCACGTCAACCCCGGCGAGACGCTCGCCATCGTCGGTGAATCCGGCTGCGGCAAGTCGGTCACGTCGATGTCGATGATGCGCCTGATCCCGGAGCCGCCCGGCAAGATCGCCGGCTCCATCCGCCTCGAGGGCAGGGAGATCCTGACGCTCTCCGACCGCGAGATGCGCGCGCTTCGCGGCAACGACATCTCGATGATCTTCCAGGAGCCGATGACCAGCCTCAACCCGGTGCTGACGGTTGGCCGCCAGATCGGCGAGACCTTGCGGCTGCATCAGGGGCTCGACCAGGCGCAGGCGGAGGCGCGCGCGGTGGAGATGCTGACCCTGGTCGGCATCCCCGAGCCGGCACGGCGCGTGCGCGAATATCCGCACCAGCTCTCCGGCGGCATGCGCCAGCGCGTGATGATCGCGATGGCGCTCGCCTGCAATCCAAAGCTCCTGATCGCCGACGAGCCGACCACCGCGCTCGACGTCACCATCCAGGCGCAGATCCTCAAGCTGATGCTGGAACTGAAGCAGCGCGTCGGCGCGGCGATCATCCTGATCACCCATGATCTCGGCGTCGTTGCCGAGGTCGCCGAGCGGGTGATGGTGATGTATGCGGGCCGCAAGGTCGAAGAAGCGCCGGTGAGGGAACTGTTCCGCAGCCCCCGCCATCCCTACACGCAGGGCCTGCTCGGCGCGCTGCCGAAGCTCGGCTCGTCGCTGTCGGGCGAGATCAAGCGGCTCGCGGAGATTCCCGGCCAGGTGCCGGACCTCAAGCAGCGCATCGAGGGCTGCGTGTTCGCCGGCCGCTGCGCGCTCGCCACCGATGTGTGCCGGCAATATGCGCCGGGGCTGGAGCAGAAGGCGCCGCACCACATCGCTGCCTGTCACTTCGCCGCCAAGGAGCAGGCCGCCGCATGAGCGCTCCCTTGCTGCAGGTCAACGACCTCAAGAAGCATTTTCCGATCCGCAGCGGCCTGTTCGGCCGAGCCAAGAGCCGGGTGCACGCCGTCGACGGCGTGTCGTTCGAGATCGCGCGCGGCGAGACCCTGTCGCTGGTCGGCGAATCCGGCTGCGGCAAGTCGACCGTCGGCCGCGCCATCCTGCGGCTGTTCGACATCACGGCCGGACAGATCGTGCTCGACGGCCTGCGCATCGACGATCTCGGCCCGCACCGCCTGCGCGAGATGCGCCGCCGCGTGCAGGTCGTGTTCCAGGATCCGTTCTCCAGCCTCAATCCGCGGATGCGCATCCGCGACATCCTCGCCGAGCCGATCAACAATTTCGGCCTCGCCAAGACTGCGGCCGAGCGCGATGCGCGCATTGCCGAGCTGATGGAGATCGTCCGGCTGCCGCGCGACGCCGTGAACCGCCGCCCGCACGAATTCTCCGGCGGCCAGCGCCAGCGCATCGGCATTGCACGCGCGCTCGCCGCCAAGCCCGACCTGATCGTTTGTGACGAGGCGGTGTCGGCGCTCGACGTCTCCGTCAAGGCGCAGATCGTCAACCTGCTGCAGGATTTGCAGCGCGAGTTCGGCCTCGCGCTCCTCTTCATCAGCCACGACCTCGCCATCGTCGAGCACATGACGCACCGCGTCGCCGTGATGTATCTCGGCCGCATCGTCGAGCTCGCCCCGCGCCGCCAGATCTTCGCGTCCCCCGGCCATCCCTACACCAGGGCGCTTCTCTCAGCCGTCCCAATTCCCGAGCCCGGCGCCGAGCGCACCCCGATCATTCTCAAGGGCGATGTTCCCAGCCCCGTCAACCCGCCCAAGGGCTGCCGCTTCAACACCCGCTGCCCGCTCGCATTCGACCGCTGCCGAGTGGAGGCGCCCGAGCTGCGTCTGAAGGGCGAGGACCAGTGGGTGGCGTGCCATCTGGAGAATGTGTAGTTGTAGTCGTGTAGGCGCTACGCGGCGAAGGCCGCGCAGCGACGTGCCCACGGCCCGGTGCGAATGACAGCTTGATGCACGAGACCGTCGGGCCGATCGTCGTTGCAAGCGCAGCGAAGCAATCCAGAATCGTTCCGCGGCGGCAGTCTGGATTGCTTCATTGCGCTCGCCATGACGGAGGAGAGATGGTGCGTTTCTCGCGCGGATCTGTCTGGGTGCGGCGCGTAGCCCGCATGAGCGATAGCCGGCGCGCGGGACGCGCGTCGGCGCCAGCGACATGCGGGGTCTCACGTGCCGTGTCGTTGAACCCGGATGTCGCTGCGCTCATCCGGGCTACGTGACGACTGATCCGCGTCTCCGCTCTCCCGCCAACCTCCGTTGTCGTCCCGAGCAAGCCACGACGGCGCGAAGCGGCGGCGGGGCGCCGACCCGGGACCTATCCTCCGTAAAGGCCGTTGGGCTGCGGACGTCGGGCCATCTCATGTCACCAATCCCCCGTGGTTATGGGTCCCTGCGTACGCCGGGAAGACAGCGGAGTTTTGGGAGGCTGCGAGACTCTGCGGCGAGCGGCCGCGATGCGCGTGGGGGACCCTGGGACCCATCGGCCGCACCGGCCTCGTCAATCGACGGCACGCGGCCCCGTCTCCAGCGGTGGAAGGCGGCATCGCTGCGCCGCGTGCCGGCGCTGCACCCCATGTTTGAGGAACGGTACCACAGCCGTGCCCGGTTCCGACCAGCCGTCGGCTCACCGGGGTACGGCCTCGGCCGCTTTAGGCTGCAAGCGATCGACTGAATTTCGTCCAATAGAACGTCGCAAAGCGCGATCTGCGACAACAGGGTGGCCTCTGTCGATTGGAGCGACGTCGGCCGATCGAGGCGCAGCTTTGCTGCGCGGAGTCTACTTAGCGATTTCAATACAGCCTGATTGGACAGGTCGCCGCTTCGAATATCGGTCATTTTTTTCTGCACCACGACTACACCAGACCCGTCGCATCAGGACCGATTTGGTTCAAAGCAATCGGTATGCCACGAAGGGGGCCGGGAGCGGACAACTCGACCTTGCGGATCCCTTCGGCGTCTGCAAAGCAGCGCCCAGGGACATCAATTGGCGGTTTGCAGTCGGTTCCGAATTTAGAACCTGGCACGTTGAGTTGACGATTTGCGTGCCTGATTGGCAACTTATCGCTTTTGGTCGAGCGATTGGCGACCTGCTGATAACGTATTGCAGTCGTGCCAGACTGGAAGATGATCGCTGTGCCCGGCGAGGGGATGACCTGGTGCACTGCCACTGAACTGGTAATCCCTACAAGATAAGTAATAGAATGCAACGTGACCGTCTTGATAAGCATGATAAGGACTCACTTCATATCGCCTCATATCGACAGGCGTGTGGACGTTGCCAGGCTCGCGTTGTGACAAGGTCATAAGTTCATCGCTTCGGTGACCTGCTTTGCAATATCGAGTATCTCAAGCGCCCAGCGTCGACGGTTGGGCGGCGCTTGTCTTGATCACCTGATCCCCATTCCCTCAAAGCCGTCGAGCAGCACGCGAACGACGCCCGCTCAAGCTTGAGAGCCAATCATGAGGACTGTGTCCCATAGGAAACGTGAGACACTGGCGGTGTGTCAGTGGGCAGGATGATCACCGCCTCGTCCAGCACGGACCTCATGAGTTCCACGTCGTCGGGCTGAAATACTGGTCCCGTGCCGCCACGTTCGTCTCCTCTCTTGCGGCCGCAGAGAAGACCTGCGGCCTGTTCATCTCAACGAGATTGAAGCGCGTCGCGCAGCGATTTTGAAGTCATTCTCAAGTCCAGTCTCTGCAAACTTTGCTCAGAATTAGCTGCATCACTAGCCAATTACCCTTTCGAATTAACATGTGAGAAACGGGAACCTGATGGAACTGAGGCGCCTGCCGCCTGACGAAAGTGTTCGGAGGTTGACTTGGATCAGCCCGGAAGACGTACGCTCCAATATTTTGGCAAAAGCCATATAAGAGTGGGGACCGATCCTCCGATGAACCTCGACCGATCCGTGAGCCTGCTGAGCCGCGCTCCCGTCATTCGTACAGACGATCCGGAGGCGATGGAGCACGCGTTGCGTACGGTGTACGGGGCAACTGGATTCGCAGTCTCCAACGCAGATGACTTCCAGGGGGTGGGCAACTACCTTCAGCTTGCGAGCATCGGCCTCGGCTTTTGTGCATATGGCGGCGCAAGGTCAGTCGTCGAGTTCCCGGAGAGCGACTTCGCGCGCCTGCAAATTGCCCTCAAAGGCAGCGCTGTGACCATTCTGAATGGCACGGCGATCGCGGTAACCGAGCGGCAGTCCTGCATAGTTGCGCCGGGCGAGCCCAACAAGATTGTGTTCGAGCCAGGTTATGAGCAGCTCATTCTTCGAATAAGCGCGAGGGCGTTGGAGCAGACATTGACGACGCTGCTCGGTGCAAAGCCAGCCGGTGTCCTCAAGTTTGATCCCATAGCGGCTGCGGTGCAGCCGAACGCTCTGGTCTTGCGCGATCTGGCGATGTTCCTCGCTCATCAGTTGGATGCGGCGGCGACAGAGCTGCCACGCACGGTGCTCGTCGAACTGGAGCAGGCTCTCATCGTTTCCTTCCTGTCGGCTCACCGCCACAATTTCAGCGAGCTGTTGGAGAGAGCCGAAAAGGACGTCGTGCCGCGGATCGTCCGGCTGGCCGAAGAGTATATCGAGGCCTCTTGGGACCGCGCCATCACGATCGAGGCGCTGGCATCACAGACAGGCGTCAGCATCCGCGCGCTCTATACTGCTTTCAAGAAGAGCCGCGGATACTCGCCGATGGCGTTTGCGAAAACGGTGCGATTGCGACGGGCAAAGCAGATGCTCTCGGGGGCAGATCAGCGCACCTCCGTCTCTGCAGTCGCCTTCAATTGCGGCTTCGGAAATCTCGGACACTTCGCAAGAGACTATCGCGACATGTTCGGTGAGCTTCCATCCGAAACTCTGTCGCGCGGGCGGCGCGCCGCCTAGCTCGCCTGACAGAAGCGCCGGCCAGGACCATTCCCAAGAGCGCCGGGGCCGGCAACGCGCGGTGGGCAGGTTGTGCCCGGCGAAGCTTGCTGATGATGTCCAGTAGTCGCAGCCAGGCTGGGCCTCCGTGCTGTGTCTGGAGGCAAAGCGACCGAACTGCGACATTACGGGCGACGTGTCATAATCATTGCGCTCGGCGGCGGACATGCTGCAGGGCGGGTCAAGGCGTGCACGCGACGATTCGCCGGATAGCGACATTCCATGGCGATTCACGCACCTCCCGCTCGGCGATGCGGGGCAGCGGCACCCCCGCTCGCCCAGCCTGCGATTGAAGGCTTCGCACCCTGCGACCGGCCTGCCACACCAATACAGCCAATCGTCCATATGCCGTGCCGTCGCCGGGCGGGTGCATTGTCAGGAGCCCTTATGGCGATTAAAGATTCCGACCCAGACCGCGTCGGCACCGCAAGCCTTCCCGCGCGGTCATGCGTTCGATGAGGCCGCCATGCATCTTGCCCATGATCCCACAGCGCCGGCGGCAGCAGGGATCAGCTTCGACCAGTTCCTGGTCGTCGACATCCGCGTCGGCACCATCGTCGCGGCCGAGCCCTATCCGGAGGCGCGCAAACCGTCGCTGAAGCTGACGATCGATTTCGGGCCCGGCATCGGCACCAGGCGCTCCAGCGCCCAGATCGCCACGCTCTACGATCCAGCCACCCTGATCGGCCGCCAGGTCGCCGGCGTCGTCAATTTCCCGCCGCGCCAGATCGGCAAGTTCATGTCCGAGGTGCTGACGCTCGGCTTCCCGGACGAGGCCGGCAACGTCGTGCTGTTCCAGCCGGACAAGCCCGTGCCGAATGGCGCGCGGCTGTTCTGAGCGCCGGGGAGAGCCGACCATCATGGATATGCTGCTCGAACCTGTTACGCTGCCGCCATTCCCCGAAGGATTGAGGATTTCGCTGCGGCAGATGCATCTTCTCCAGGCTCCCATGGGCGGCACCCTGGTGACCGGCGGCGCTACCTTCCGCGTGTTCGCGCCGCATGCCAAGGCGGTCTACGTCTCCGGCCCGTTCAACGACTGGGCGCAGGACGCGAGCTGCCGCCTAGCGCCGATCGGCAACGGCCATTGGGCGATCTTCATCCCCGGCCTGAAGGACGGCGACGCCTACATGTACTTCGTCGAAGGCGAGGGCACCTCGGGCTACAAGCGCGATCCGCATGCGCGGCTCTTGACCGTCGATCCGCCGTTCCCGCAATCGCATTCGGTGCTGCGTAATCCCAACGCGTTTCCCTGGCACGACACCGCGTTCACACCGCCGCCTTATAGCGAGCTCGTGATCTACCAGCTCCACGTCGGCACCTTCGACATGAAGGCGGGCAATCCCGACGGCTGCTTCTTCGACGTGATCGAGCGCGTGCCGCACCTGGCGAAGCTCGGCATCAACGCCATCGAGCTGCTGCCGGTGCAGGAATTCCCGACCATGTTCAGCATGGGCTACAACGGCACCGACCTGTTCAGCCCGGAAACCGACTATGGCGAGGCCGAGGAGGCGCATCTCGCCGCCTATGTCGCCCGCACCAATGAGATCCTGGTCGCGGCTGGCGCGGCGCCTTACGCCGGCGTCGACACCGTGCGTCATTGCGACGACCAACTGCGCGCCTTGATCGACGTCTGTCATGTCCATGGCATCGCGGTGCTGTTCGACGTCGTCTACAACCACGCCGGCGGCGGTTTTGACGAGAACAGCATCTGGTTCTTCGACCGTCAGGCCTATGGCGATCCCAACCGCAGCCTGTACTTCACCGACCAGGGCTGGGCCGGCGGCCAGGTGTTCGCCTATTGGAACGCCGACGTTCGGCAGTACCTCGTCGACAATGCCGTGATGCTGTACCGCGAGTACCACGCCGACGGCCTGCGCTTCGACGAGGTCAGCGTGATGGACCGCTTCGGCGGCTGGGCGACCTGCCAGCAGCTCACCGAGGCGCTGCGCGCCGAGAAGCCCGACGCGTTCCAGATCGCCGAATATTGGCCGGTGAACCCGTGGGTGGTGAGGGACATCGCACAAGGTGGCGCCGGCTTCGACGCGACCTGGAGCGACGGCCTGCGCCTTGCTGTGCGCGGCGCCGTCGCCAGCGCGGCCGGAGGCGCCGGCGCTGCCGTTGCGATGCAGCCGATCGCCGCGGCGATCGCCGATCTCAGCCTCGACAAGCGCTGGCGCGCGGTGAACTCGATCGAGAACCACGACATCGTCTATGCCGGCCGCGAGCCGCGCATCCCGCGCCTCGCCGATCCCGTCGACAGCCGCTGCTGGTATGCGCGCAGCCGCAGCCGCGTCGCCACGGGCCTGTTGCTGACCGCGCCGGGCATCCCGATGCTGTTCATGGGCCAGGAACTGTTCGAGGACAGACCATGGAGCGACACGCCGAACCCCGACACAACGATCAGTTGGGCGCTGCTTGACGGCGAGGACAAGATCACCGCCGATGCGATGCGCTTTACCAGCGAACTGATCGCGATCCGCCGCACCCATCCGGCGCTGACCGCCGAAGGCTGCGCCATCGTCCACGTCCATGACGGCAACCGCGTGCTCGCCTTTCACCGCTGGGATGGCCAGGGCGACGACGTCGTCGTAATCGTGAGCCTGAGCGAGACGCCATGGCGCGACTACGCGATCGGCTTTCCGGCGGCCGGGCAGTGGAAAGAGGTGTTCAACAGCGACGTCTACGACAATTGGGTCAATCCGGATGTCGTCGGCAACGATGGCGCTGTGATCGCAGGCGGCCCGGCGCTGCACGGCCAGCCGTGCTCGGCGATGGTGACGATCCCGGCGAACGGCGTGCTGGTGTTTGCGCGGGCGTAACGGCCGTAGGGTGGGCAAAGGCGCAGCCGTGCTCTGTCCACGACCCAGATCGGGATTGCGCCGTGCCCACCATCTTTGCCGTCGAGCTCGCCGATCCACGATGGGCACGCTGCCGCCTTCGGCGGCCGCTTTGCCCACCCTACGGCAGCGCGCCCGCAGCGACGACATGTGGAAGATGGACGCTTGGTCTTTCCTCCGTCATTGCGAGCGAAGCGACGCAATCCAGAATCTTTCTGCAGAGACAGTCTGGATTGCGTCGCTGCGCTCGCAATGACGCGGCAAGAGCGCGTTACGCTGCCAACGATGCGACCTGCGGGACCAAACTACACGATCAGCCGGCCCTGCCGCTCCGCGATTCCGATCACCGCCTCGGTCCCGGCGTTGAAGTCGAGATGGTCGGCCTCGATGCCGTCGGAGAAGATGACGCCGTTCTCCGGCATCAGCGAGCGCAGGCGCAGGGTCTCGGCGCCCATGAGGCCGCCGCAGACCAGGGAGGTCTGCGAGGTCTTGCTCGGGAACGGCTCGCGCACGGCGAAACGAAGCGCGCGGGCGTCCCAGGGCAGGGGACTGTAGTCGCCGCCCGTCGTGCGGCCACTGAAGCTGCCGGCGATGGCGAGCGCGCCGGTGACGATGCTCTTGAACCAGGCGGTCGAGCCGAGCCCCGTTGCCACGATCAGGCCGCTGGAGGACTGCCGCTCATGGCCGTCGCGCGTCGCGATCTCGTAACGGGCCGAGACATGGGTGCGCGCGCCGATGAAGAGGTCGTTGACGGCATGCAGCACCTGGCCGTCGGCGAGGCTTGCGCGTGCCATGGTCACCGCCTTGGCGGCGCGCTTGTCGGCGGCGACCTCGGGCAGCAGGCTCGCGAGGTTCTCCGGCGCGAACGGCAGCAGCACGCCGTCATGCCGGGCCGCGTCCGGGTTCAGGCCGAGCAACGGCTGGCCGTCGAGATATTTCATTGTGTTGGCGACGAGGCCGTCCGGGCCGAGCGCCGCGACGATGTCGGCCGGGCCGAACAGGAAGTTCGGCAGGAAGCTGCGGTCGACGATCTGGTAGCGGCCCCAGCGTTCCAGCGTCTGGACGCTGGTCAAGCGCGCGGCCTGGTAGGCCGCGTGCTCGCGCTCATAGTCGGAGAAGTCGGCGCCGAGATGCTCGACATAGAAGCGGGCCTGGTCCGCGGTGAGGAACCTTGCGATCAGCTCCTCGAGCCGCGTCCTTCGCGTGACCAGCACCACCTTGCGGTCATTGCCGGACACGGGCAGCCTCCGCGGGTTTCTGCATCAGGCTGTTCAGCAGCTCGGGCGAGACATTCAGCTGCCCGATCTTCTCGGCCTTCTCCGCGAGACCCGAAAACGCCTGTGCGATCAACTGGCCCGGCTGCATGCCGGTGGCGGCCAGCGCCTGGATCACGCGGGTGTCGACGCCCTCGAAGATCTTCATCAGCGCGCCGACGCGATAGGCTTCGGCATCGGCCAGCGTGCGGGTGTTCGACGCATTCAGCGCGACGAAGTCCTTTCGCTTGGCCTCCAGCCCGATGTCGGCGACCATGCCGGCCTCGCGCAGCTCGTTCTTCTTCGCCGCGACGCTGGCCTCCGCGTCCATCTGCGTCTCGCGGATCGAGCGCTTTTTCTGTTCGACCGCAATCTCGGTATCGAGTTCGCTCTCGCGGATCGCCCGCTCGCGCTCCACGGCAAAGTTGCGCCGCGCGAAGATCGCTTCATCGGCGGTCTTCAGAATCGCCTCGCGCGCTTCGGCCTCGAGCGCCTTGGCGGTCTCCGGCGTCGGCTTCACCGCGCGCACGGCGACGCCGAGGATCTCCAGGCCGAGCGCATCGATATCGGCGCGTTGCCTTAGTCCGGTCGCAATCGCCTCGGCAATGCGGTCGGAGGCGCGCAGTGCCTCCTTCAGGGTCATGTCCTTGACCGCCTGCTGTGCCAGCACCTCGACCGCGCCGAGCACGCGCTGCGGCAGCTCCTCCGGGTCGTCCGACTCGTACGTCTTGCCGTCGCGCTTGAGGGTGAAGTTCAGCATCGCCGCTGCCTTCCTCGGCTCACCGATGCGGTAGGTGACCTGGCCCTGGATCGTCAGCGTCTGAAAGTCGCGGGCGATCTGCTGGAAGATGAAGGCGGCGTCGCGGCTGCCGATGGGGATCGCGACCAGCGAGGTCGCGGGCCCGTAATAGAAGGTGGAGAGCCCGGCGCCTTCCTCGACGACGGCGCCGGCGCGGTATTTGAGGAGGTAGGTGGTGGGTTGGGCCTTGATGAAGCGAATGCCGAACATGGCGGCCTCCTGACGTCTGATGGCGTAAGTGTGTTACGCCAACTAAGTAAGTTGGACAGTACAACTAAGCGTGCTAGTGTCAAGGGGCAAAATTCGGCAAGGCGGTCAGGGGGCGGCATGGCGGGACGGCAAGAACCAGGCGGCGGCGCGGGCGAGATCGGGCGAGGCGGGGCCGGGCTTAATTTCCCGCGCCCGTTGACGACGGTCGACGTCGTCATCTTCACGATCCGCCTGGAGGCGCTGCACGTGCTGCTGGTGCGCCGCGGTCACGGCGAGGGTGAGCCGTTCCCGGACGCTTTCGCGCTGCCGGGCGGCTTCGTCGATGTCGACACGGATCGCGATCTCGAAGCCTGCGCCCGGCGCAAGCTCGTCGAGAAGACCGGCGTCGTCAGCCCGTATCTGGAGCAACTCGGCAGCTGGGGCAGCGCGAACCGCGATCCCCGCGGCTGGTCGGCGACCCACGCGTATTTTGCGCTGGTCCCGGCGTCAGCGGCGGAGACGGCGCTCGCCGCGGACGCGCAATGGTTTCCGCTCGACGGGACCGGCGTGAAGCCGAAGCTCGCTTTCGATCATGCGGAGATCCTGCGCGCTGCGGTGCAGCGACTGCGCAACAAGGTCGAGTACACCTCGCTGCCGGCCTATCTGATGCCGGAGGAGTTCACCTTGCCCGAGCTGCAGCGGACCTACGAGGTCGTGCTGGATCGTGCGCTGGAAAAGAGCGCGTTCCGGACCCGCATGCTGTCGGCCGACCTGATCGAGCCGATCGCCAAGATGCGCAAGGGGCCGAACCGGCCGGCGCAGCTCTACCGCCTGAAAAAGACGGCTGCGCCGGTGTATTTCGCGCGGACGTTCAATGCGCCGGAGTGACGCCGCCGGTTTCTCCACGTAGCCCGCTGCGACAGACCGCGGGCACAATGGTGAGACCGCCGGATCATGCCGAGAAGTCGACCACCAGCGACTTGCTGGACGAGCTCGACGAGCTGGTGCCGCTGGCGCTGTAGGACGAGGTCTTGCTGCTGTTCGAGCTCTGCAGCGCGTCGAGCAGCTTCTTCAACAGCTCCTCGACTTGAGACGATGAGCTCGACGAGGACGACGACGAGGTGCTCGACGTGGTGTCGCTGCTGGCATCGTCGCTTGGTGCGGGCGGCGGACCGCCGGCGCCGCCGCCCGAGAACGCATTGGCGAATACGTTCTTCAATTCGGTCGCCTGGTCGGAGGTGAGCTTGCCGCTGTCGACCTCGCTCTGGATGAGATCGTCGATCTTCGACTGCATCTCCTCGGGAGAGGGCGGCGTGCTGGAGGTCGACGACGAGGACGAGCTGTTGCCGCCGCTCTTCAATGCGGAGTCGATGTCGTCGAGCGCCGACGACAAGGCGGTCTGGTCGGTCGAGCTGACCTTGCCGGCCGAGACTTCCTTGGTGAGCTCCTGTTTGAGCAGGTCGAGCGGCGAAAAGCCGCTCATCGAGGAGGCAGAGATCGAAGTCATGGTGTGCTCCGGGTAAGACATCAAACCTGTCTCCAGCTGTGGTTGTAACGCTTAACGGCTCCTTGTTCCCTGTGTCCGGATGTGTCTGGACTCCCGTCGCACACAAAACGAAGCAAGAAAGTCGGCGCGTGCCCCGGTGATTGCGGGCGCATTCCCAATGGGTGCTACCGGTTCGGTGAGCGTCGCGAATCCGGGTGACATCCTGTGCCGGGCAAGGCCGCATGCCGCCAGCGCAGTGCTCCGGGGCACGAAATGGTGTATCCGCGGGTGACAGGCGGTGCCTCGCAGAGCAAATCCGCCACAAGGAATAAGGCTCCCGGAGGAACTCCATGTCGGCCCTGCCGCTTTCTGGCATCAAGATTCTCGATCTGACGCGCGTGCTCGCCGGACCCTTGTCCGCGCAGATGCTGGCCGATCTCGGCGCCGAGGTGATCAAGATCGAGCGGCCCGGCACGGGAGACGACGCCCGCGCCTTCGGCCCGCCCTACCTCAAGGAACCCGAGGGCAAGGCCAACAATAACAACTCGTTTTACATCTGCGCCAACCGCAACAAGAAGTCGGTGACCGTCAATATCGCGAGCCCGGAGGGGCAGGAGATCATCCGCGCGCTCGCCAAGGATTGCGACGTCTTCATGGAGAACTACAAGGTCGGCGATCTCAAGCGCTATGGCCTCGACTATGAGGCGATCCGCGCGGTCAACCCGGACGTGATCTATTGTTCGGTCACCGGCTTCGGCCAGACCGGGCCGTATGCCCCGCGCGCCGGCTATGACGCGATCTTCCAGGCCATGGGCGGGCTGATGAGTGTCACCGGCCACATGGACGGCGAACCGGGGGCGGGGCCGATGAAGGTCGGGCCGTCGATCGTCGATTACATGACCGGCATGAATACCTCGATCGGCATCCTCTCGGCGCTCTATCACCGCGACGTCAATGGTGGCGGTGGCCAGCACGTCGACGTCTGCCTGTTCGACACCGTGATCGCCTCGCTGTCGCACTACGCCCAGATCTTCCTGGTCAACGGCAAGTCGCCGCCGCGCCGCGGCACCTGGGGGAATGGCGGCATGCCGGCCGGCGTGTTCCGCTGCACCGACGGCGAATTGATGCTGGTGGTCGGCAACGACGCGCAATTCGCGCGCACCTGCGCCGTGTTAGGGGCGCCGGAGCTCGCCACCGATCCGAAATTCGTCAAGAACAACGACCGCGTCGTCAACGGCAAGGAGATCATGGCGATCTTTGCCGGCCTGTTCCTGAAGAACTCGGTGGCGCACTGGCTGGAGGAGCTGGAGAAGGCGGGCGTGCCGTGCGGGCCCGTCAACGATTTTGCGCACGTGTTCGCCGATCCGCATGTCCGCTCGCGCGGCATGGAGGTGAAGGTCGAGCACCCGTTCGAGCCGCAGCTGTCGCTGATCCGCAATGCGCTCACCTTCTCGGGCACGCCGATCACAGAGTACCGCGCGCCGCCGCTGCTCGGTGAGCACACCCGGGATGTGCTGGCGCAGCTCGGCTATGACGAGACGAAGATCGCGGCGTTGAAGCAGCAGGGCGTGGTGTAGCCGGCATGAGCGAAAGCGACATGCGGGATCGCCACTACCGCCGGTGAGGACCCCGGATGTCGCTGCGCTCATCCGGGCTGCAGTTTGAAGCAGAGGACGTGGTGTAGCGTACGATCAGTGGGCGTGGCGGTGATGCCGGTGCCGCTTCGCCTTCCACGGGGAATAGGAGTGCGGCGCTTCGAACAACGGGGCCCGCGGCGGCGCGCCAAGCTGCTGCCGCGATTCCTGCAGGCGGCGCTGATAGCCCGGCGAGTTCATGATGCTGGCGGCGGCGCCACGGGCCAGCACCGGCTCGCTGGCGGTCACCATCGCGAGCGCCGTGGCGGCGACGGCCATGATCAATCGCAGGCGCTGCGTCATCAGGCGAGCTTCCTTCTCATCCAGCGGAGCACGAGGTCTAGCGCGCCTCGCGCGCTGCGACCTTGGCCTGTGACTTTGCCGCCGGCACGCGCGTCGTCAAGCCGAGCACGGCACCGCGCACCACCCGCGCGATCACATCCTCGACATCGTCGAGGTCGCAGCGGCCGTCGGAGAGCTTGGTCAGCCGCTCGCTCTCGCGGATGGTGTGATGCGCCATCGCCAGCGCAAAATGCAGGCCCCAGAACAGGTCGACCTCGGAGCTGTCGGGCAAAGCGCGCTTCATCGCCGCGGCGAACTTCCGCAGATGGTCGATTTCCTTGTTCTTGATGCGGCGGATTGGCGGCACCGATTCGATCGAGGCGCGGATCATGAATTGCGCCACCGCCGAACGCTGGTTCTCCGGCCCCAGGCAGCCGCGCAGGATCGGGCCGACCAGCGCGCGCAGGATGTCGCTGATGTCGGCGCGGCCGCCGCCGGCATCCTCCGCTGCGCGCAATTCGCGCAGCCGCTCGCGGTTGAGCGCGATCGAGCGGGTCACGAACAGTTCGGCGATCAGCTCGTCCTTGGAGCCGAAATGATAGTTCACCGCGGCGAGATTGACGTTCGCCTCCGCCACGATGTCGCGCAAGGTCACGTCGGAGAAGCCGCACTCGGCATAGAGCCGCTCGGCGGCGATCAGGATCGCAGTCCGGGTCTGGTCGGTCGCCATGCTGGTCCTCCCGAACGACGAAGCAGGGTGGGGAGTTGCGTTTCAAACAATTGTATGAAACTATTGTTTGAGACGGCCGGAATGTCAATCGCGGTGCTTCCGCGAGACGACATTTTGGCACTGCAGCGACGGTTCGCGCGGTCGTGCCGCGCAAGATCACACTTGCAAGAACGCGACGTGCGGACCGACACTGCGGTCAAAACAATCTCGAGGAAACCCTGAGGAGAGTCCCATGGACTTCACGATGTCGGCGAAGCAGCAGGAATGGCTGGAGCGCGTGCGCAGCTTCATGACCAAGCATGTCCGCCCGGCGGTGCCGATCTACAAGCAGCAGGACGCCGAGGGCGATCGCTGGAAGGTGATCCCGATCCTGGAGGACCTCAAGGCCAAGGCCAAGGCGGAAGGCCTCTGGAACATGTTCATGCCGCCGTCGGAGCACGAGGACGACGAGTTCCGTGGTGCCGGTCTGACCAATCTCGAATATGCGCTGCTGTCCGAGGAGATGGGCCGCATCTCCTGGGCCTCGGAGGTGTTCAACTGCTCGGCGCCGGACACCGGCAACATGGAGGTGTTCATCCGCTACGGCACCAAGGAGCAGAAGCGCAAATGGCTGCGCCCGCTGATGGACGGCGAGATCCGCTCGGCCTTCCTGATGACGGAGCCCGCGGTGGCCTCGTCCGATGCCACCAACATCGAAACCCGCATTACGCGTGACGGCGATCATTACGTCATCAACGGCCGCAAATGGTGGTCGTCGGGTGTCGGCGATCCCCGCTGCAAGATCGCGATCCTGATGGGCAAGACCGATCCGTCGGCGGCCAAGCATCAGCAGCAGTCGCAGATCCTGGTGCCGCTCGACACCCCCGGCATCAAGGTCGAGAAGATGCTGCCGGTATTCGGCTTCGACGACGCGCCGCACGGCCACGCCCAGGTGCTGCTGGAGAATGTCCGCGTGCCCGCGGAAAACGTCCTGCTCGGCGAAGGCCGCGGCTTCGAGATCGCGCAGGGCCGTCTCGGGCCGGGCCGCATCCATCACTGCATGCGCACCATCGGCAAGGCCGAGGAATCGCTGGAGAAGATGGTGCGCCGGCTGATGACGCGCCAGGCCTTCGGCAAGAAGATCATCGAGCACTCGGTGTGGGAGCAGCGCATTGGCGAGGCCCGCACCAACATCGAGATGACCCGTCTGCTGTGCCTCAAGGCCGCCGACATGATGGACAAGGTCGGCAACAAGACCGCGCAGGGCGAGATCGCGATGATCAAGGTGGCGGCGCCCAACATGGCGCTCAAGATCATCGACGACGCGATCCAGGCGTTCGGCGGCGCCGGCGTGTCAGATGATGCGGGTCTCGCCAAGGACTACGCCAACATCCGCACGCTCCGTCTTGCCGACGGCCCCGACGAGGTGCACAACCGCGCCATCGCCCGGCTCGAGATGAAGAAGTACGCCAACGAGCCGCGGCATTGACGCAGACCTTGTAGGGTGGGCAAAGCGTCGGCCCGGGCGCGAAAGCGCGCGGGCAGGCGCGTGCCCACCATTCCAGTCTCCGAGAAAAGCGGTGGGCACGCTTCGCTTTGCCCACCCTACGTTCAATATGACCCAAGGGAGTTCGTCGTGGCCGACGGCGTCAAGAAGGACGAAGAATTCTCCGGCACCAAGCCGGTCGAGGAGCGGCACCGCTTCGACGAAGCCAAGCTCGCGGCGTGGATGGCCGAGCATGTCGAGGGCTATGCCGGCCCGCTCACCGTCGAGCAGTTCAAGGGCGGCCAGTCCAATCCGACCTATCGGCTCAACACGCCGGCGCGCTCCTACGTGCTCAGGCGCAAGCCGTTCGGCAAGCTCCTGCCGTCAGCGCATGCGGTCGATCGCGAATTCCGCGTCATCGCCGCGCTCGGCAAGCAGGGCTTTCCCGTCGCCAAGGCCTACGCGCTGTGCAACGACGACAGCGTCATTGGCGCTGCCTTCTACATCATGTCGATGGAGGAGGGCCGGGTGTTCTGGGATCCGACCCTGCCGCATGTCGACGCGCCGCAGCGCCGCGCGATCTTCACCAGCAAGATCGAGACGCTGGCGAAGTTGCACACCTACGATCCCGCCGCAATCGGCCTCGCCGATTTTGGCAAGCCCGGCAACTATTTTGCCCGTCAGGTCGACCGCTGGACCAAGCAGTATCGTGCGTCCGAGACCGAGCACCTTCCCGAAATGGAGAAGCTGATCGAATGGCTGCCGCGCACCTTGCCGGCGCAGCAGCGCGTCTCGATCGTGCATGGCGACTACCGGCTCGACAACATGATCTTCCACGCGACCGAGCCGCGCGTCATCGCGGTGCTCGACTGGGAGCTGTCGACGCTCGGGGATCCCATGGCGGACTTCACCTATCTGCTGATGCAGTGGATCATGCCGGGCCTCGACGGCGTCGACCTCAAGGCCAAGAACATCCCGACCATGGAGGAGGCGGCCGCGATCTATTGCGGCGTCACCGGCGTGAAGCTGCCGGACCTCAACTGGTACTTCGCCTACAACCTGTTCCGGCTCGCCGGCATTTTGCAGGGGATCATCGGCCGCATCCGCGACGGCACCGCTGCCAACGACAAGGCGATCGAGTCGGTCAAGCGCATGGTGCCGATGACCAAGCAGGCCTGGGCCTACGCGCAGAAGGCGGGCGCAGCGTAAGGCGCGGGCGGTTCGGCAGCCCGCATGAGCTGACGCCGAAGCTCGGAGAGCGACGGCGGAAGCGACATGCGGGGGCCTCTCGCGCCGGAATGCTGCGTGGAGCGAGCGACCCCGTGGTCGCTGCGTTCGCCCGGGCTTCGAGGCCGCATTCGTCAGCGGCCGCCGCCCCCACCGCCACCGCCTCCACCGCCCCCACCAGCCGTGATCATCGCGTTGCTGTAGCGCGGATCGGTCTGCTTCATGTAGGTCGGCGAGGTGTCGCGGCTGCGCGACCGGGAGGCCTGTTGAATCGTCGTTTCGGGAGTGCCGCAGGCGCCCCAGGAGACAAGCTCGCAGCGGGGCAGCTGGACCTCGCGCGCGCTGGCGCTCGTTGCAGCCGCGCCGGCCGCCATGGCAGCGATCAAGGCAAGCGCGGGCAGTTTCGATATCCTCGACATGTGATCCATCCTTCGGTTCGGCGAAGCCGGAATGGTCCGCTTGCGAGGTTCGACGGCGCGCAAGAGAGGGCGGTTCGAGACGCGAAGCAAGAATTGGTGGCAGGCACGCCTGTCGTGGTTTGAACCAGACGGTCGCTCGTTACGACATGGCGCGACCCTGAGCCCGGCGCCTCGCGATGACGGAAGACATGCCGCGCCACGCTCGTCATTCCGGGGCGATGCGGAGCATCGAGCCCGGGCTCCCTCTGGCGCTGAACTCCGCCGTCAAATGGAGTCCGGGCTCGCGCCTCGCCCCGGAATGACGTGTGTGAAGGGATCGAATGTCCAATCGACGTTTTCAACGTCGCAACTCGTCGGTCGATCCCGGAATGTGACACCGGGGATGACCGGCAAGCTGCCGCGCTCAATTCTTCCCCGTTGCCGCACCTTTTCTGGCCGGCGTCGGTGACGCCGCGGGGGCGGGCTCCGGCGCCTGCGGCGTCGCCACCGAGAGGCCGAAGATGCGCCAGTGATTGTCGACGTTCTGGAAGGTCAGGTCGAAATTGATCTGCAGCGGCCGCGTCGGGAAGAAGCCGGTCAGGCGCAGCATCTTGCCGGGATCGAGATAGGGCGGGGTGGAGAGCTGCGGCGCGGCCAACGCCACGGGATAGAGATCGACGTTGCGCCGGCGCAGGTCGATGAAGGCGATCGCGAGATCGGCGGCGGCGTTCCGGGCCTGGAAGTCGGGTGCGGCGAGATCGCGCAGCACCGAGTAGTTGCCACTGCGGTTGGCATCGTTGAGCGACAGCAGCGTCGAGCGGATCAGATAGAGCGCCTGCTCCGGGCTGACCGGCAAGGATGCTTGCGCCGGCGCCTGGGTCGGCGTCGGCGAGGCCGCGGGGCGCGGGTCCTGTGCCTCGGCCGCCGTTGCGGCGACAACGCACAGGATCAGGCCGGCCAGGAGCTTGCCGACGGGCTTGCCAACGAGCTTGCGCAACACCATCGCGAGGCGATCTACCAGCCCACCCGCACGCCGACGCGCGCGCCCAGCAGGTTCTCGTTGGCGCCATAGCCGAGGCCGGCATTGAGCTGCACCCGATCGGTGATCCGCGCCGCGGCGTTGACGGCAACGCCGTTGGTGCTCTGGAAATTGCCCCAGTTCATGGTCACGGCGAAGCGTTCCTGCGGCATTAGGGTCGGCACGCCGGCCATCGCGAACGCCATCGAGACGCCGTTCATCGCCTTGTTGTTGCGGCTCGACAGATCGTTCAGCCGCGTGTTGATGCGGTCGAGGTCGCCGGCCGAGGCAAGCCCGAGGCTGGCGAGCGTCGTGGTGGCGAGATTGCCCGAGGCGTCCGAGGTGACGAGCTGCACCGATCCCGACTGCGCGCTTCTGCTGGCGGCCGAGGTGATGCCGGCGAGCGTGTAGGTGCTGGCGGCGGTCCCAACGGCGACCTGGTTGGCGCGCGTGGTCGCGGCGCCGGTGCCGATCGCGGTGGAGTTGGCGAAGTTCGCGCTCGAGCCCGCGCCGAGCGCGGCCGCATTGTCGCCGGCGGCCGCCGTGCCCGCGCCGATCGCCACCGCATTGGTGCCCGCGACCGCGGTGCCGGAGCCGAGCGCCACGGCGCCTGCGCCGCTGACCGTGCTGTTGTTGCCCATCACCAGCGCACCGACGCCGCTCACCGTGTTGGCATTGCCGACCACCATCGCGTTGGCGGCATTGACGGTGTTGCCGCTGCCCAGGATCGAGGCGCTGTTGGCGCTCGCGGTCGCCGCCACGGTGTTGTTGGAGCCGATCACCTGGATGTTGTCGCCGAAGCCTGCGGCGGCGGTCGTGTTGATCGTGTTGTTGTCGCCATAGACGAAGCTGTTGTTGCCGTTCATCACGTTGGGATCGCCGATGGCGAAGCTGCCATTGCCGTTGACGTGCTGCCCGGTGCCGAAGGCGCCGCTGCTGTTGCCGGTGACGATGTTGCCGCTGCCATAGGCGCTGCTGTCGGTGCCGATGACGCTGCTGTTGGCGCCGACGGTGACGGCGCGGTCGCCGCTCGCCGTCGCCGCATGGCCGATCGCGGTGGCGGCGACGCCGGTGCCGCTGGCAACGGCATTGGTGCCGATCGCGATATTGTTGGACACCGACCCGCTGGCATTGGCGTTGGTGCCGATCGCGATGTTGCGGGAGTCGAGCCCGCTGCTGGCATCGGCGCCGCCGATGGCGATATTGGTCGAGTTGAGGCCGGAGGCGTTGGGGGCGCTGAAGCTCAATGCGCCGCCGCCGACCGCGACGTTGGCGGAGGCCGAGCCGCTGGCGTTGGCACTGACGCCGAGGCCGGTGTTGGCCGAGTTCACGCCGGTGGCGTCGACGCTGATGCCGCAGGCCACGTTGTTTGGCAGAGTCGAGCCGAAGGCGTTGCTGCCCTGGCCGCTGCCGGAGGTGCTCTGGCAGACGAACTGCGCCGCCGCCGGCGCCGGGTGAAGCAGGGCGGCACAAGAGAGCAGGACGGCAGCCGCGATCCATCGCAGGCGACCATGATCGGTACGGCGCGCGCGCATTCCAAACCTGCCGCCAGCCGCACGGCCTGTGCCCCGGATCACCTGCATCGAGAGTCCCCCAACCCCATCTGCTTCGGCCCACGAGTCGCCCTGCAAGACCGACCTGCCTGACCGAGAGCCCGGGCGCATCAACGTCGGCAACCCGACATCCGCGCCGCAAGCGCGAACAGTTTAGCGGGTTCCATCGCGCGCAGCTGTGGCCGGCAGGCCACATGGAATATTTTGAAATGCGGATCGGCATCGCTGCTGGACAGGAAATTCAGCTCAGCTCTCATCGTATTTGCTCGGTCGCGGCTGGCATCAGGGTCAGTGCCTTGCCAGTTTATCCAACCCATTCGGCTCGCTGCACCTTGCGATCAGCTTCTCGATCATGTCGGCACATTGCTCCAGCTCGGCCACCTCCACGAACTCGTCCGGCTTGTGCGCCTGGGCGATGGCGCCGGGGCCGATCACCACGGAGGGAATATCGGCCATCGCGACGAACAGCCCGGCCTCGGTGCCGTAGGACACCTTGATGTGGCTGTTGCGGCCCGCCAGGGTCTTGGCAATCGTCACCAGCGGATGGTCTTGGCGCCGACAAAAAAGAGTTTGCGAGCGCGATCAAGGCGATCGTCCCGTCCAGCGGCGAAGGCGAAAGATTCTTCTTTCGCTTTTTCGGAATTTGTAATTTGCTTATCCCATCCCGCCTCACCGGAGGGGCGTTGCGCGCGATCGTCACGACAGGCGAGGCGGGGAGGCGATGGCCGCGGATTGCCGCAGCATGCTTATCTGATGTGCGGACCAACGGCAGTGTGCGGACGTGAAGTCGCGTGGTCCTGATACCCCGGTGCCGAGGTCAAGTTGACGCCAGCGCTCGCGAGTTGCGTCGATCACGGGGGCAATCAAGCCGGTCCCCGGGGAGAGCACGAAGTAAGCGTTAAGACCGTCGCGCAGGGAAGGCCGGGCGTTCTCGGCTGCACCTGTGGTACCTGCCGCCTGCATTTTTTTCGCAGGTGGGCCGCAGGCGTCAGCCGACGCCTGGCCTTCCCTGCGTCCTCGATGCGAGAGGGCGGTGAAATTCGGGATCACTCGGGCGCGAAGGCGTCGCGGGAAGAATTTTGCATGATTGCACGCGGTCATCATGATTGAACTCCGTCGCTGCGCTCGCAATGACGGCTGCAGAAAGGAACGTCGCCTGACGGACAGCCGGCAGCCGCGTTGCTCGCGCGATTCCGCGGTATGGGTTCCCGCGTTCGCGGGAACGACAGCGGAGTGTGTTGCGCGCAGCTGTGCTGAACGGGCCGCAGTGGCGCGGCAACAACAGCTGTCGTCCCGGCGGACGCCGGGACCCATACCGCGTGATCTGGCGAGGGACGTCGCTGTCAGTTGCGGGCTTCATTCCGGCCAGGGGATATGGGTCCCGGCGTTCTGCGGGAGGACACCGGTGTTTGGCGCGGCAACCCGGCTAAATCGGTTTTCCCGCGTATGGCATCGATGCCGTGAGGCCACCGTCGACCGGGAAAGCCTGGCCGTTGACGTAGGACGCCTCGTCGCTGGCGAGGAACAGGCCCATGGCGGCGATCTCGTGCGGCTGGCCGGCACGCTTCAGCGGATTGAGCTGGCCGATCTTGCCTTCGGTGCCGCGCTCCTTGGCGCCGTCGAAGATCGGCTTGGTCATGCCGGTCTCGATCAGGCCGGGACAGACCGCGTTGATCCGCACGCCGGTGCCGGACAGCGAATAGGCGGTGGTCTGCACCAGGCTGATGACGCCGGCCTTGCTTGCGGCATAGGGATGGCCCGAGGCGCCCGACTTCAGGCCCGCAACGGAGGCCGTGCAGACGATGGCGCCGCGCTGCTGCCGCACCATGTGCGGCATCGCGTGTTTGACCGCGAGGAACGGGCCGATCAGGTTGATGCGCAGGATCTCCTGCCAGTGCTCGACGGTCTGCTCGGCGATCGGGATCAAGCCGCCGGAGATTCCGGCATTGGCCCAGATGACGTCGAGCTTGCCATAGGTCGCAACGGCGCGATCGATGAAGCGGCTGACATCGGCCTCGGAGCCGGCGTCGGCGATCACGGCTTCTGCGATGCCGCCCTGCTGCTTGACGAGCTCGACGGTCTCCTTGACGCCTTCGCTGCGATCGACTGCGATCAGCCGCGCGCCTTCCCTGGTGAACATCAGCGATGCGGCGCGGCCGATGCCGCTGCCGGCGCCGGTGATGATGACGGATTTGCCTTCGAGGCGGCCCATGTTTCCTCCTGCTTCAATTGTAATCAGTTGCGTGCCGCGCAACGGAATTCAAACGCCGTTTCAAACGTGCTGAGATCGCCAAGCGGCTTGAGACGATCTAGGCCTTCACGTACAGCGAGAGACGAGCGGAGGGAAGGGTTTGAGCGATGTCGGCTGATGGAACGAAACCTTCTGTCGTCACCACGCGCTGGTGGTGGGTGCGTCACGCGCCGGTGCGCAGCGACGGCGGCAACATCTACGGCCAGTCGGACATCGCCTGCGATACCTCCGATCGCGAGGTGTTCGAGGCGGTCGCGAAAATCCTGCCGCGCAGCGCGGTGTGGTATGCGAGCAATCTGATGCGTACGCATCAGACTGCGGAGGCGATCTGGGCCGCCGGCTTTCCGCGGCCTGCGACCATGATCAAGGAGGCCGCCTTTGCCGAGCAGCATCTCGGGCAATGGCAGGGCATGAACCGCGCCGCGTTCCTGGCGAGCCGTCCGGCGGGCAGCCACTGGTTCGCCGCCATCGATGAGCCGGCGCCCGGCGGCGAGAGCTACATGGATTTGTACACCCGCGTGACTGCGGCGATCGCGCGCATCACGCAGGCCGAAGCGGGCCGCGACGTGATCGCGATCGGCCATGGCGGCACCATCAAGGCCGCGGTCGGCCTCGCGCTCGGCGGCCTGGTCGACAAGGGCCTCGCCTTCGACATCGACAACTGCTCGGTGACGCGGCTCGATCACATCGTGAGCGGCGAGACCAGCACGTGGCGGTTGCCGATGGTCAATCAGCAGCCGTGGATCGCGGATGCAAGGCACAAGGCGATGCATCAGCCGGCCGGTCCGGAGCTGACGACGAGCAAGCTGGCGTGAGGGGGGTGGCGATATACTCCATGCGTCGTTCGCGCCCGGTTCAAGCTTGGTGCATCAACTTTTGTCGCCACACGGGCAGTGCACCCTCTCCCCTTGTGGGAGAGGGTGGCATGATCGCGCTCAGCGCGATCATGCCGGGTGAGGGGTATCTCTCCGCGATCTCGACTCGTAGAGACATACCCCTCACCCTACCGAACTTGCGGCTCTGTCGTACACGCCCTCTCCCACAAGGGGAGAGGGAGCAGTCACTGGCACCGCGGAAGAAGTGCGCGATGCTCTTTTTGAACTAACAACATCTAGTAGGTAGGAGGAACACCCCAATGACCCTGTTCGACATGACCGGCAAGGTCGCCGTGATCACCGGATCGACCCGCGGCATCGGGCTCGCCATTGCCGAGCGCATGGCCGAGCACGGCGCCAAGGTGGTGATCTCCTCGCGCAAGGCCGATGTCTGCGACGCCGTCGCGAAGGAGCTCAACGACCGCTTCGGCGCCGGCACGGCAACTGCGGTTGCGGCCAACATCTCCAGCAAGGAGGACCTGCAGAACCTCGTCGACGAGGCCAACCGCATCTACGGCAAGATCGACGTGCTGGTCTGCAACGCCGCGTCGAACCCGTATTACGGGCCGCTCGCCGGCATCTCCGACGATCAGTTCCGCAAGATCCTCGACAACAACATCGTCGCCAACAACTGGCTGATCAGCATGGTCGTGCCGCAGATGATCGCGCGCAAGGACGGCTCGATCATCATCGTGTCCTCGATCGGCGGCCTGAAGGGCTCGACCATCCTCGGTGCCTACGCGATCTCCAAGGCCGCCGACATGCAGCTCGCGCGCAACCTCGCCTGCGAATACGGCCCGCACAATGTGCGCGTGAACTGCATCGCGCCCGGCCTGATCAAGACCGATTTCGCCAAAGCGCTGTGGGACAATCCGGAGAACCTGAAGGCCTCGACCGCCCGCTCGCCGCTGCTCCGCATCGGCATCCCCGACGAAATCGCCGGCGCCGCCGTCTTCCTGGGCTCCGCCGCGGGCAACTTCATGACCGGCCAGACCATGGTGATCGACGGCGGCGCGACGATCAGTTGAGGAGAGCTGTCAGTGGGGCCGGTGCCATGGCCTCATCCAACGGTGTCGTCCCCGCGAACGCGGGGACCCATAACCACCGGCCGGCATGAGGCCGGCAACTGGCAGTGACGTCCCTCGACAAATCACGCGGTATGGGTCCCGGCGTTCGCCGGGACGACAGCAGTGGTTGTCGCGCCATCCGGGCAAACGGGGCAGGCCCGCATTCGCCGCGAACACAGCGTTGTTGCCCGCATGAGCGAAGCGATATGCGGGGTCACATGACGAGAGCGGATATCCCGGATGTCGCTGCGCTCATCCGTGCTACGAAGCAGGCGCCCTCACTCCACCGCCGCGTACACCACGTCGCGCACCAGCGTGCGCAGATAGTCGCGCTGTCCGGGAGCCTGGGCCATGAACACGCAGAACAGATCCTCCTTCGGATCGATCCAGAAGAACGTCCCGGCGATGCCGCTCCAGAAGAAGGTGCCGGCCGAGCCGGGGAAGGGGGCGATGCCGGCCTCGCGGCGCACGGCGAAGCCGAGGCCGAAGCCGTGACCGGGCGACAGCAGCGTGCCCTGCGTCTTCACATGTGGACCGAGATGGTCGGAGGCCATCAGCTCGAGCGTCTTGCGGCCGACCAGCCGGGTGCCGTCGAGGCTGCCCTTGCTGAGCAGCATCGCGCAGAAGCGGGCGTAGTCCATCGTGGTCGCCACCAGCCCGCCGCCGCCGGATTCCATCAGCGGCTGCTCGGTCATCTTGAACAGGTTGACCGCCTCGCCGGTCCACGGGTCCTTCGCGAACGGCTCGGCGAGCCGGTGCGCATTGGCCTCGCTCGTGAAGAAGCCGGTCTCATTCATGCCGAGCGGCTTGAGGATGCGCTCGGAGAGAAAGGCGCCGAGCGATGTGCCTGCGACGACCTCGATGATCCGTCCGAGGATGTCGGTCGAGCGGCTGTAGTTGAACTCGGCGCCGGGCTGGCAGATCAGCGGCAGGCCGGCGAGGATGGCCGCGTGCTCGGCATTGGTGATCTTGCGGCTGCGCACCCGCGATTGCTGGTAGAGCTGGTGCACCGGCCCGGTGCCGGTGTGCTCATACGCCAAGCCCGAGGTGTGGCGCAGCAGGTCCTGGACCGTCATCGGCTGGGCGACCGGCACCAGCTCCAGCTTGCCGCCGGTCTCGACGCCCACTTTCTGCTCGCCGAATTCCGGGATGAACTTGGCGACCGGGTCGGACAGCAGCAGCTCGCCGTCCTCGACCAGCATCATGATCCCGAGCGAGACGATCGGCTTGGTCATCGAGAAGATGCGGAAGATCGAATCCGGCCGCATCGGCGTGTCGGCGTCGGGCGCTTGCCGGCCGATGGCGTCGAACCAGCCGATCCGGCCGCGGCGGCCGACCAGCAAGGTGGCACCGGGGATGGTTCCCTTGTCGGCCTCGCGCTTGAACGCATCCGAAGCTCGCTGCAGCGGCGCCTGGGACAGGCCCAGCGCCTCGGGGCGGTCATCCGGCAGCGGCGGCGTCAGCGAGCGGAGCGCGGAAAGGTGCGCGCTTGATGCGGTAGTCGGCGGGGTCATGGGCTCTCCCTGAAGTCCTGTTGTCGGTTTGCATCAAGTCTGGCGCGGAAGTTGTGGTCTGACCAGTCGATTTGCCCCATTGCACCCTTGCATTCGGGGGGAGGTCTATGCTTCAAAGCGCGCGAACCGGCGACACTGTCCCGGCTCGCTAGGAGTGTAGCTCAATTGGTAGAGCACCGGTCTCCAAAACCGGGGGTTGGGAGTTCGAGCCTCTCCACTCCTGCCAGCGAGATCAAGCACTTAAGCCAAAAATCGACGAGACAGGTTAGGCCGGGGCCCGCAACGCGCGAGCCCCGAATGCATTTCAGCAACCCCTTATTGCTTCACATAAGGACAGTTGCCGTCCTTCATCGGCCGGAACACCTGGTCGCCGGGCACCTCGGCCAGCACCTTGTAATAGTCCCACGGGCCCTTCGACTCCTCGGGCTTCTTCACCTCGAACAGGAACATCGAGTGCACCATGCGGCCGTCCTCGCGGACGACGCCGTTGTCGGTGAAGGCGTCGCGCACCGGGGTCTCGCGCATCTTGGCGAGCACCGGCTTGGTGTCGCGATTGCCTGCTGCCTTGACCGCGTTGAGATAGTGCAGGGTCGCGCTGTAGGTCGCCGCCTGGTTCATGGTCGGCATCCGCTTCATGCGCTCGAAGAACTTCTTGCCGAACGCCCGGGTGCGGTCGTTGAGATCCCAGTAATACGCCTCGGTGATGATCAGGCCCTGGGCGAGCTTCAGGCCGAGGCTGTGGATGTCGGAGATGAACATCACGATGCCGGCGAGGTTCTGGCCGCCGGCGACGATGCCGAACTCGGCGGCCTGCTTGATGGTGTTGATGGTGTCGCCACCGCCATTGGCCATGCCGATGATCTTGGCCTTGGAGGCCTGCGCCTGCAGCAGGAAGGACGAGAAATCCTGGTTGTTGAGGGGATGGCGGGCGCTGCCGACCACCGTGCCGCCGGCCGCGCGCACGACGTCGCCGGTGTCGCGCTCGATCGAATGGCCGAACAGATAGTCGGCGGTGATGAAGAACCAGGTGTTGCCGCCGTTCTTGACGATGGCGCTGCCGACCGTGTGCGCGTTGCCGTAGGTGTCGTAGGTCCAGTGCACGGTGTAGGGCGAGCAGGACTTGCCGGTGATGTCGGAGCTCGCGGCATCCGTCACGATCATCAGCTTCTCGAACTGCTTCGACATCTCCATGCCGGCCAGCGCGGTGGCCGAGGTCGGCATGTCGATGACCATGTCGACGGCCTCGTTCTCGTACCATTTGCGCACGATCGCGGCGGCGATGTCGGCCTTGTTCTGCGGATCGGCGCTGATTACCTCGATCGGCTTGCCGAACATGCTGCCGCCGAACTCCTCGACCGCGAGCTTGGTGGCCTCGAGATTGCCCTGGCCGCCGATGTCCGAATAGACCGACGAGAAGTCGCTGAGCACGCCGATCTTGAGCGGGGCTTGGGCCTGGGCACAGGCAGGGACGGCGGTGAGGGCGAGAGCGGCAAGACCGAGAGCAGCAAGGCTGACGGCGGCAAGGCGCGTCCGTCCCTTGCGCGGGGCAAAGGTCATGGGTTTCCTCCGGATTGTTCTTGTGCGGACGAGAATGAGCGGGTGGCGCAGGCCCGGCAAGAGCAGGAGCTGCTCCACCACGGGCATTTCGTCGCGGCAACTGCTCAACCTGCCGTGGTGCGGAAATGGCCTGCCGTTGCACGAAAAACCGCGTTGTGGCGGACCAGGCGGGGGCCTGACGCGGGAATGGCCGCCGACGCCCGGCATGCCCATATCTTGACCTTTGGCCGGCCCGACAGTAGATATCTCGATAACCTGCAGCCGGCCCGCGATAAAAGCGGATATCCGGCGCGGCTTTTCACTCCCCGAACAAGCGAGCCCGTGGATTCGGCTCATCTCTCCGACAAGAGGGTGGGCCAAGGACGGCTGTTCGGTTTTCCCAGTCAACTCTTCAATCGTCCGATGACGGACGCGGACCCCTGACGATGGCTACCAGCCCGTTCAAATTCCTGCAGGAAGTGCGCTCGGAGACCGCCAAGGTCTCGTGGCCGAGCCGTCGCGAGGTCACCATCACCACGATCATGGTGTTCGTGATGGTGGCGCTGGCCTCGGTGTTCTTCTTCGCCGCCGATCAGATCATCCGTTATCTCATCACCCTCGTGCTGGGCATTCACTGATGGCAACCGCAACGCAAAGCTCCGACAAGCGCTGGTACATCGTCCACGCCTATTCGAACTTCGAGAAGAAGGTCGCGGAGTCGATCCGCGAGCAGGCCAAGCAGCGCAATCTCGAGGACCTGTTCGAGCAGGTGCTGGTGCCGATCGAGAAGGTCACCGAGGTGCGCCGCGGCCGCAAGATCGACGCCGAGCGCAAGTTCTTCCCCGGCTACGTGCTGGTGAAGATGAAGCTGACCGACGAGGCGTTCCACCTGATCAAGAATACGCCCAAGGTGACCGGCTTCCTCGGCGCCGAGAACAAGCCGATGCCGATCTCCGAAGGCGAGGCGATGCGCATCCTGAACCAGATGCAGGAAGGCGTGGAGCGGCCGAAATCCTCGGTGTCGTTCGAGATCGGCGAGAACGTCCGCGTCGCCGACGGCCCGTTCGCCTCGTTCTCCGGCGTGGTCGAGGAAATCGACGAGGCCCGCTCGCGGGTCAAGGTCGCGGTGTCGATCTTCGGCCGCGCCACCCCGGTCGAACTGGAATTCAACCAGGTCGAGAAGATCGTCGGCTGAGCCTCATGGGGTCGTAGTCCGGATGAGCGCAGCGACATCCGGGTTCACACCGATGCCGGCGATGCCCCCCGGGGGGACGCTGCGCTCGCCCGGGCTACGAAAGGGCTCAGCCCTTTCCTTTTCGTTCGATCTCGTGTATCGGGCGCCCTTCGCTCCCCAACCGGGGGGCGATTTCGTTCGTGGGAGGCGTGACCGGCTTTGCCAGCCGGATCAAGCGCGCCGGACCACGGTCCCAAACCTCGCCTGAGGGTTTTGTCGCCCGAAGGCGTTGCGTTCGCATCAGGCAGAATCGCGAACGCGTTGGAGAGTCATAATGGCAAAGAAAGTAACCGGTTACCTGAAGCTTCAGGTTCCGGCCGGTGCGGCCAACCCGTCGCCCCCGATCGGCCCCGCGCTCGGTCAGCGCGGTCTCAACATCATGGAGTTCTGCAAGGCGTTCAACGCGCAGACCCAGAAGGAAGAGAAGAACACCCCGATCCCGGTGGTCATCACTATTTATGCGGACCGGTCCTTCACCTTCGAGATGAAGACCCCGCCGATGTCCTACTTCCTCAAGCAGGCTGCCAAGATCCAGTCCGGCTCGAAGGCGCCGGGCCGCGACAAGGCCGGCAAGGTGACCAAGGCGCAGGTGCGCGAGATCGCCGAGAAGAAGATGAAGGACCTGAATTGCGACTCGATCGAGTCGGCCATGAAGATGGTCGAGGGCTCTGCCCGCTCGATGGGTCTGGAAGTTGCGGGGTAAAGCGCCATGGCAATCGGAAAGCGTTTGAAGAAGGCCCGCGAGGGCATCGATCGCACCAAGCTCTACCCGCTGGCTGACGCGATCAAGATGATCAAGGAGCGGGCCGTCTCGAAGTTCGACGAGACCATCGAGGTCTCGATCAACCTCGGCGTCGATCCGCGCCACGCCGACCAGATGGTCCGCGGCGTCGTCATGCTGCCGAACGGCACCGGCCGTACGCTCCGCGTCGGCGTGTTCGCCCGCGGTGCCAAGGCCGACGAGGCCAAGGCCGCCGGTGCCGACGTGGTCGGTGCGGAGGACCTGGTCGAGAAGGTGCAGAACGGCACCATCGACTTCGACCGCTGTATCGCCACCCCCGACATGATGCCGCTGGTCGGCCGTCTCGGTAAGGTGCTCGGTCCGCGCGGCATGATGCCGAACCCGAAGATCGGCACCGTGACCATGGACGTCGCCGGCGCCGTCAAGGGCGCCAAGGGCGGCTCGGTCGAGTTCCGCGTCGAGAAGGCCGGCATCATCCAGGCCGGCGTCGGCAAGGCCTCGTTCGCCGAGGACAAGCTGGTCGAGAACATCAAGGCGCTGGCGGATGCGGTCGTGAAGGCCAAGCCGGCGGGCGCCAAGGGCACCTACGTCCAGCGCGTCGCCGTGTCGTCGACGATGGGCCCGGGCGTCAAGGTTGAGCCGGGCACCGTGCTCGCGTAAGCGGCCAGGCATAAGATAGATTAGGAAGGGCGGGATCGTTCATCGGTCCCGCCCTTCGCATTTTGGAGTGCCCGCCGACATGCCCGACAAGGTCCTGATCTATTCCCGCCTGCCGAAATCCTTGACCCAGCGCTTTGCTGGTCGGTTCGATCTGCTCGACAGCGGCGGCAAGCCGGCGCACGAGGTGTTTCCGGCGGACGAGGTCGCGCGGATCCGGGCGCTGATCACGGCCGGCGGCACGCCGCTGGGGGCTGCCGACATGGACAGGCTGCCGGCGCTCGGGGCCATCGTCTGCTATGGCACCGGTTACGACGGCGTCGACCTGAAGGCGGCCGCGGCCCGTAACATCGCCGTCGGCCACAGCCCGGGCGCCAATGCCGCGGCGGTCGCAGACGTCGCTGTGATGTTGATGCTGGCGACCACGCGGCGGCTGACGGTGGCAGACGCCTATGTCCGCGACGGGGGCTGGGCGTCCGCAAAACCATCGCCGCTGATGAAGCCGCCGCCCAGTCTCGCCGGTTGCAAGGTCGGCGTCTACGGCATGGGCGAGATCGGCCGCAAGATCGCGAGCCGCGTAGCCGCCTTCGAGACTGAGGTCGGCTATTTCAACCGCACCCGCTATGACGATCTGCCGTATCAATATTTCCCGAGCCTCGATGCGCTCGCCGAATGGTGCACCGTGCTGATGATCGCCGTCCGCGCCAGCGCCGAGACCACCCACGTCGTCAACGCCGACCTCCTCAAGAAGCTCGGCACCGACGGCCACATCGTCAACATCTCGCGCGGCTCGGTCATCGACGAGCGGGCGCTGGTGGCGGCGCTCAAGGAGGGTACCGTTGCCGGTGCCGGTCTCGACGTGTTCGAGACGGAGCCGCATGCGCCGGATGAGCTGACCTCCCTGCCCAACGTGGTGGTGACGCCGCATATCGGCGGCAACACCAGGGAGTCGCACGTCGCGATGCAGGCCTGCGTGGTGGCGAATCTCACAGCGTTCTTCGGCGGCGAGATGATGCCTTATCAAGTCAAGTAGCTCGTAACCCGGGCGAACGGAACGACCCGGGACGGACCATCCCCCATGTCGCTTTCGCCTTTGCGGGCTGTGGCTGACGCTGATGCGGGCTACGTCCAAAACGTTCCGCCCCGCGCAGAAATATTTTGACGCACTGCACATCTCTGTGAATTGCGAACCATTCTCGAATGCTTCTAACTCTTGCTGTTAGGACGACAGATAGAGCGAGGGGCCATGGCGGCGTTCACTTTGAAGATCAATGGGCGGGAGCATCAGGTTGATGTCGACCCCGGCACTCCCTTGCTCTGGGCCATTCGTGACAATGTTGGGCTGACCGGCACCAAATATGGCTGCGGCGTTGCGCAATGCGGGGCCTGCACAGTCTATATCGACGGCCAGACCGTGCGCTCGTGCTCGTTGCCGGTGTCGGCAGTCGGGAAGAGCGAGGTGACGACGATCGAGGGACTCTCCAGCAAAGAGGCGGTTGCCGTCCAGAAGGCATGGGCCGCGCATGATGTGCCACAATGTGGCTACTGCCAGTCAGGCCAGGTGATGAGCGCCGCCGCGCTGCTCAGCCTGACCCCGAAGCCCAGCGACCAGGACATCGATCTCGCAATGAACGGCAACATCTGCCGCTGCGCCAGCTATGTCCGCATCCGCGCCGCAATTCATTCGGCCGCCAAGACTCTGGAGGGCTGATCGTGAACCTTCATGTGAAATCTGAAGCCGCTGCGATCTTGTCGCGCCGCTCGCTGTTGAAAGCCGGCGCTGGGTTCGTGCTCGCCACCTATGTCGCGCGCAACGGCGTCGCCTACGCGCAGGACGCTGCTGCGGCAAAATCCGTCAACATCGCGCCGAACACGTTTCTGGTGATCGGCCGGGACGACACCGTCACCGTTCTCTGCAAGCACATCGAGTTCGGACAGGGCCCGTTCACCGGCATGGCCACCCTGGTGGCTGAGGAGCTCGATGCCGATTGGTCGCAGATGCGCGCCGATCATGCGCCCTCGAATCCGGTGCTCTACAAGAATCTCTTGTTCGGGGTGCAGGGCACTGGTGGCTCGAGCGCGATCGCCAATTCCTACGAGCAGATGCGCAAGGTCGGCGCCGCCGCGCGCGCGATGCTGGTGGCTGCGGCTGCCGACGAATGGAAGGTGCCGGCCGAGGAGATCACGGTCGATAAAGGTATCGTTAGACATCCCTCCGGCAAGCAGAGCGGTTTCGGCGCGCTGGCCGCGAAGGCAATGCAACAGCCGGTGCCGGCGAACCCGCAGCTCAAGGATCCCTCCGCCTTCAAGCTGATCGGCAAGGAAGGCGCCGTGACCCGGCTCGACAGCGTGGCGAAGTCGAACGGCTCGGCCGAGTACACGCTCGACATCAAGGATCCGGGGACCTTGACCGTGCTGGTGGCGCGCTCGCCGCGGTTCGGCGGCAAGGTGGCCTCCTTCGACGCATCAGCAGCGAAGGCCGTGCCTGGCGTCGTCGACGTCAAGGAGGTGCCGAATGGCGTCGCCGTCTATGCCGAGGGCTTTTGGCCGGCCAAGACGGCACGTGACCTGCTCAAGATCACCTGGGACGACAGCAAGGCGGAGACGCGCGGCACGGCGCAGCTGCTGGAGGAGTTTCGCGCGCGTGCGAAGAAGCAGGGTGCGCTGGTCAAGCAGGAGGGCGATGTCGACGCCGAGATCGCCAAGGGCGGCAAGCTGATCGAGACCGAGTTCGTCTTCCCCTATCTGGCGCATGCGCCGATGGAGCCGATCAACGCCTTCCTGCATTGGAAGGGCGACACCGCGTCGGCGCGCTACGGCAGCCAGTTTCCGACGCCTGATCACGCCGTGATCGCGCAGGTGCTGGGGCTCGACATCGCCAAGGTCGATCTCAAGACGATTCTCGCCGGCGGCAGCTTCGGCCGGCGCGCGCAGCAGTCGACCCATGTCGCCATGGAGCTGGCGCAGGTCGCCAAGGCGATCGGGCCGGGACGTCCGGTCAAGCTGGTGTGGACCCGCGAGGACGACATGCGCGGCGGCTACTACCGGCCGTTCAGCCTGCATCGCATGCGCGGCGTCGTTCGCGACGGCAAGATCGTGGCGTGGTCGGATACGATCGTCGGGCAGTCGATCATGAAGGGCTCGCCGTTCGAGGCGATGACCATGAAGAACGGTCTCGATGCGACGGCCTATGAGGGCTCGAACGAGATCCCGTACCAGGTGCCGAACTTCCGCTGCGACCTGCACCAGGTCGATGTCGGGGTGCCCGTGCTGTGGTGGCGCTCCGTCGGCCACACCCATACCGGCTACGCTGTCGAGGCGTTCGTCGATCAGCTGCTCGAAGCCGCCGGCCAGGATCCGGTGGAGGGGCGACTGGCGATGATGGCCGACAAGCCGCGTCACGCCGGTGTGCTCAAGGCGGTCGCCGAGCTCGCGGACTGGAAGGGCGCCAAGCTCGAGGCGGGCCGCGCCCGCGGCGTTGCCGTGGTCGAGAGCTTCAACACCTACGTCGCCCAGGTTGTCGAGCTGTCGATGGGCGCCGACGGACCGGTCGTGCACAAGGTCTGGTGCGCTGTCGACTGCGGCGTCGCGGTCAATCCCGACATCATCCGCGCCCAGATGGAGGGCGGCATCGGCTTTGCGCTGGGCCACATCCTCTATGCGCAGCAGCCGCTCGACGAGGGACGTCCGGTGTCGGGCAATTTCGATACCTACCGCTCGCTGCGCATCCACGAGATGCCCGAGATCGAGGTCGCGATCGTGCCGTCGACAGAGAAGCCATCGGGGGTAGGCGAGCCCGGCGTCCCGCCGCTCGGACCGGCCGTCGCCAACGCCATGGCGAAGCTCGGCCTGCCGCGCCCCACGCAATTGCCGATCCGGCCGGGAGACACTGCATGAGACTGGTTAGAACGGGGGCGATGGCGTTGCTCGCCGGCTGCCTGGCTGCGGTTGCCGTCGCGGCCTATCCGGAGCTTCAGCGCGCCTATGCCGCGCCCGAGGCGACCCGCGTGGCCAATGGCCTGAAGCCGGCAGCGGACTTCGCGAAGATCAAGAACAGGGAGGAGCGCGCGGTGGCGCTGTTCGAGGAGGCCGGCAAGGTGCTGCAGTCGCCGCGCTGCATGAACTGCCATCCGGCCGGCGATCGTCCGACCCAGACCGACAAGATGATTCCGCACCAGCCGCTGGTGGTCCGCGGCGAGGCCGGCATGGGCGCGCCCGGCGGGCTCGCCTGCACGACCTGTCACCACGAAGCCAATTTCGACCCGGCGCGCGTGCCCGGCAATCCGAAGTGGCAGCTGGCGCCGATCGAGATGGCTTGGCAGGGCCGATCGCTCGGCCAGATCTGCACCCAGATCAAGGACCCGAAGCTCAACGGCGGCAAGACCATGGCCCAGCTGATTCATCATATGGCTGAGGACGAACTAGTCGGCTGGGGCTGGAATCCGGGAGCAGGGCGGACGCCGGCGCCGGGCAGCCAGAAGCAGTTCGGCGAGCTGATCAAGGCCTGGGCCGATGCCGGTGGGGCCTGCCCGAAGGGGTAGGCGGCACGGCCCTGGCGGGTGCCACGACACACGACAGATCGCGCGAACGTTGCCATGCTCGTGACGTGACGAACTCCCTCCTCGTCATTGCGAGCGTGGGTGATGTTCGATGGCACGCCTTACGCCTATCTGCAGATCTGCGGCACACTGTGGATCGGAAATGAGTATGGGCCCGGTCAGGTGCCGATCTGGACGATGCGATATGGTGGGCCATCAGAGCCTTGATGCTTGACTGTGGGCGCGAGTCATCAGGCATGGACACGACGATCTGACCTCTATGCCTGCCGAACCACAAGCTCGCTGGTCATGGGGATTCCCCTCAGTGCGCCGAGCACCATGTTGTGGGAAATGGCGCGCTCATGGATCTTCTCGAGTTCGGCACGCGGCGCGGAGGAACTCAGGGTGGCGCGGAGGTGGAGGGATAGGTAGCAATGCCGGGCCTCGACGGGCGCCTCGAGCCCTTCGAGGCCATCGAATTCACCACGCGGGTCGAACACGCCTTCCGCGACGAACTCGACCGAACGCAGATCGATGCCGGCATGCGCCGCCAGCATCGGATAGTCCGAGCCGGCACAGACGGCTGCGGCGGCGAAGATCTGTTCCCAGGGATAGACGACAGACGGGGCATTGTCCTTCAGGCTCGCCGGCCGCTCCAGAAGCGGTGTTGTGTAGGGATCGCTTGACTGCGGATCGAAGCGGTAGCGGGCACGGTAGGTCCCGCGCACCGCATCGCCATGCTTCTTCATCACGGACACGATGTCCTTCACCGTGCTGATAGCTTCTCCGAAAACGATGGGCATCCTTGCCTCCTTCCAATCCTGGGTTTCTAAATCACGCCATGGGATGCCGACGGCAGCGTTTTCCGTTCGGCATCCCGATTTGGCACATTGCCGATGGTGTTCGCCTTATTTGGCAGGCGGAGCCGCTTGCGCGTCGCCGCCAAGCTCCTTCTTGAAGGTCTCAAAATCGACCTGCATGCCGTTGAAGATCGTGTTCCAGTGCCGGGCCACCGCGGCGATCGCGACGGCTTCCTCGATTTCGTCCTTCGTCGCACCTGCCCGCTTGGCGTTCTCGGTGTCTTCCCAGATGCAGTACCGACAGGGGATTTGGGCGGAGACGGCGAGTGAGATCAGAGCCTTCACCTTCGGCGGCAGGGCGGTTTCGTTCGAAAACTGCAGCGCCTTCACCTCGGCCCAGGCGCCCGGCAGCGCGGCTTTCGAAACCTGGTGGAGAAAGCCTGGCACCTTGCCGAGCGTCTGCTTGATGTCCTTGTAGGTGGCATCGACCTCTGCCTGGCCGGCCAGGCCGAGGCTGGATGCGAACACGGCCGCACAGATGACGGCCGAAGCCAAAGCGCCCGTGAAGACCCGGCGTGACCGCCGCAACGGCCTACACTTATCCGGTGTGAGACCTCGGCCGTCATGAGCGCCGTCATTGCGACGAAGCAATCCAGACTTCCTTCTCGACCCTGGATTGCTTCGCTCGCAATGACGGGGGGAGAGACCGAGCGTGGGAACCCGCATGCTGCTCTCGCCTTCGCCTGTCAGGCGCTGGCGGATGCTCGTGGGGGCCTCGCGAACTGCCCAACTGGTGCGATTTTTGCTCTTGGGGGTCTTGGCAAGTCGCCGTGGACCCGTTAAAGAACCGGCTTCCGGGCGGGCTGGCATTTGCTGGCGCGCTCGTGCGCGCATTCCGAAAGCCTAGAGGATCAGCATTCCTTTTGAGGATATCCGTTTGGATGACCCGGAAGGAAGAAGGATCTTTCTGCTCTCGAGTGCCGCAGGGGAGGTCGGTCCGCCGATCACCCCGATCCTGTCCGAGACTGCAGGCGCCGGCGCGGAATTCAATTTCCTCAATGGCTTAATCGTCCAGCCTGCATAGACGGGTGAAGACCGGATTTCGGCATGTCCACTGCCTCTGTCGTGGTGGCATGCAGGTTTGGTTCGAACCTCGACACTCCGTGGGCCGATAAAGCCTTGCGGAAGGGCAGGCTATTCATCGCCGTTTTGCCTTGCGTGTCCTCGGGTTCTTCCGTCCGGAGGTCAGGTTTGGTGGGGCGGCGGGTGCAACCCGGCGGTCCCGCTTTCGGGCGAAGGCCGCCAACCGGAGAGAGCTTGCTGTGGAACGAGCGGCAAAGAAAGAGGCGGTCGAGGAACTGCACGAGGTCTTCAAGACCACGGGCGTCGCGGTCGTCGCTCACTATTCCGGCCTCACCGTGGCCCAGATGCAGAAGCTGCGCATGCAGATGAAGCAGGCGGGCGCGTCGGTGAAGGTCTCGAAGAACCGTCTCGCCAAAATTGCTCTTGAAGGCACGGACGTCGTCGGCATCGGTCCCCTGTTGAAGGGGCCGACCGTGATCGCAACTTCGAACGATCCTGTCGCGGCGCCCAAGGTTGCCATGGAATTCGCCAAGGCGAACGAAAAGTTCGTCATCCTCGGCGGCTCCATGGGTAAAACCGTCCTGAATGTCGACAGCGTCAAGGCTCTCGCCTCGCTGCCGTCGCTGGACGAACTGCGCGGCAAGCTCGTCGGCCTGATCCAGGCTCCGGCGACCAAGCTCGCCCAGCTCGCCAACGCACCCGCGGCCAAGGTCGCGCGCGTCATTCAGGCTCATGCCTCAAAGGGCGAAGCGGCCTGACGCCCTTCGCAAACACTCAAAACCTGGTTTCGAACCGAACCATCTTAAGGAAGTAGATCAATGGCTGACTTGCAGAAAATCGTCGACGACCTGTCCTCGCTCACCGTTCTCGAGGCCGCCGAGCTCGCCAAGCTCCTGGAAGAGAAGTGGGGCGTGTCCGCCGCTGCCGCCGTCGCGGTTGCTGGCCCGGCCGCTGCCGCTGCCGCTCCGGCGGAAGAGAAGACCGAGTTCACGGTTGTCCTGGCTTCGGCCGGCGACAAGAAGATCGAGGTCATCAAGGAAGTCCGCGCCATCACCGGCCTGGGCCTGAAGGAAGCCAAGGACCTGGTCGAGGGTGCCCCGAAGCCGGTCAAGGAAGGCGTCAACAAGGAAGAGGCCGAGAAGATCAAGGCTCAGCTCGAGAAGGCTGGCGCCAAGATCGACCTCAAGTAATCGCAAGATTGCACGCGGAGCCTTCCGGCGGCCTAAGGCAGGTCCGAAGGTTTCGAGAGATTGTGGTGACCGGGCGGTAACATCGCCCGGTCATCATCGGGACAAAAGAGTTTTGCAGAGGTGTCGGGTCGGGCCGGGATACTGCAAAAGGCGTGCAACAGGATCGCCCGTTGCGGGCCGAACACGGAAAAGTGTGGAGATTTAGGGGCTTCCCCCTCGAATCTCGGCTATCGTCGGCCCATATTGGGTCGGCAGCACGAAAAGCCGGTTATCGGTGGAGTGGCGTCTCCGCCCTTAGACCGTTGGGAGATAGGCAATTTCGGGCTTTTGCAGTCCGTGACGAGATGGTTGTGACGAGCGGGTGCGCCCTCGCGCCTCGCGCGTCGTTTTGCGTTTTGCTGGTCTGAAGAACAGAGCTGGGACGTTTCCGTTCCGGCTTTGAGCCTCAGATCCTCGAAATGGATCGAAATTCAACCCGAAGGGGCGGTGGCAGCCGCTGTTTCGGAAGGTTCGCCCCTCCGGGCGACGAAATGAGAGGCCACGATGGCGCAGCAGACATTCACCGGTCGCAAACGCGTTCGCAAGTTCTTTGGACACATCAAGGAAGTCGCGGAGATGCCGAACCTCATCGAGGTTCAGAAGGCGTCCTACGACCAGTTCCTGATGGTGGACGAGCCCACGGGTGGGCGAGCGGATGAGGGCCTGCAGGCGGTGTTCCGCTCGGTGTTCCCGATCTCCGACTTTTCGGGCACCTCGATGCTGGAATTCGTCCGCTACGAGTTCGAGCCGCCGAAATACGACGTCGACGAGTGCCGCCAGCGCGGCATGACCTTCGCTGCGCCGCTCAAGGTGACCTTGCGCCTCATCGTGTTCGATATCGACGAGGAAACCGGTGCGAAGTCGGTGAAGGACATCAAGGAGCAGGACGTGTACATGGGCGACATTCCGCTCATGACCATGAACGGCACCTTCATCGTGAACGGCACCGAGCGCGTCATCGTCTCGCAGATGCACCGTTCGCCGGGCGTGTTCTTCGACCACGACAAGGGCAAGACCCATTCGTCGGGCAAGCTGCTGTTCGCTGCCCGCGTCATTCCGTATCGCGGCTCCTGGCTCGATATCGAGTTCGACGCCAAGGACATCGTGTTCGCGCGCATCGACCGTCGCCGCAAGCTGCCGGTGACGTCGCTGATGTTCGCGCTCGGCCTCGACGGCGAGCAGATCCTGTCGACCTTCTACAAGAAGCTGATCTACAAGCGCATCAAGGAAGGCTGGCGCGTTCCGTTCGACGCCAACCGGTTCCGCGGCTATTCGACCGTGAACGACCTGATCGACGCCGACACCGGCAAGGTCGTGCTCGAGGCCGGCAAGAAGCTCACCGTGCGCGCCGCCCGCCAGCTCCAGGAGAAGGGGCTGAAGGCGCTGCGCATGTCGGACGAGGAGCTGCTCGGCAACTACATCGCCGAGGATCTCGTCAATCCGAAGACGGGTGAGATCTACGCCGAGGCCGGCGAGGAGATCACCGACAAGCTGTTCAAGGTGCTGAACGAGCAGGGCTACAAGGACCTGCCGCTGCTCGACATCGACCACGTCAATGTCGGCCCCTACATCCGCAACACGCTGTCGGCCGACAAGAACATGACGCGTGAGGATGCGCTGTTCGACATCTACCGCGTGATGCGTCCGGGCGAGCCGCCGACGCTCGATTCGGCGCAGGCGATGTTCCAGTCGCTGTTCTTCGATGCCGAGCGCTACGACCTCTCCGCGGTCGGTCGCGTCAAGATGAACATGCGCCTCGAGCTCGATGCGCCCGACACCCAGCGCACGCTGCGCAAGGAAGACATCCTGTCGGTCATCAAGACCCTGGTCGACCTGCGTGACGGCAAGGGCGAGATCGACGACATCGACCATCTCGGCAACCGCCGCGTCCGCTCGGTCGGCGAGCTGATGGAGAATCAGTACCGCATCGGCCTGTTGCGCATGGAGCGCGCCATCAAGGAGCGCATGTCGAGCGTCGACATCGACACCGTGATGCCGCAGGACCTGATCAACGCCAAGCCTGCCGCCGCTGCCGTGCGCGAGTTCTTCGGCTCGTCGCAGCTGTCGCAGTTCATGGACCAGACCAACCCGCTGTCGGAGATCACCCACAAGCGCCGCCTGTCGGCGCTTGGACCGGGCGGTCTGACCCGCGAGCGCGCCGGCTTCGAGGTGCGCGACGTGCATCCGACGCATTACGGCCGCATCTGCCCGATCGAGACACCTGAAGGTCCGAACATCGGCCTGATCAACTCGCTGGCGACCTTCGCCCGTGTCAACAAGTATGGCTTCGTCGAGACGCCGTACCGCAAGGTCAAGGACGGCCGGGTCACCGACGAGGTGGTGTATCTGTCGGCCATGGAGGAGGGGCGCTACCGCGTCGCGCAGGCCAACGTGCCGCTCGATGCCAAGGGCCGCTTCACCGAGGACCTCGTGGTCTGCCGTCACGCCGGCGAAGTCGTGCCGATGACGCCCGACAAGGTCGACTACATGGACGTGTCGCCGAAGCAGCTCGTTTCGGTGGCCGCGGCGCTGATCCCGTTCCTCGAGAACGACGACGCCAACCGCGCGCTGATGGGCTCGAACATGCAGCGCCAGGCCGTGCCGCTGGTTCGCGCCGAGGCGCCGTTCGTCGGTACCGGAATGGAAGGCGTCGTGGCCCGTGACTCGGGCGCCGCGATCGCGGCGCGCCGCTCCGGCGTGATCGACCAGATCGACGCCACCCGCGTCGTCATCCGCGCCACGGAGGATCTCGATCCGACCAAGTCGGGCGTCGATATCTACCGGCTGATGAAGTATCAGCGCTCGAACCAGTCGACCTGCATCAACCAGCGTCCGCTGGTGAAGGTCGGCGACATCGTCAAGAAGGGCGACATCATCGCTGACGGTCCGTCGACCGATCTCGGTGAGCTCGCGCTCGGCCGCAACGTGCTCGTCGCGTTCATGCCGTGGAACGGCTACAACTTCGAGGACTCCATCCTGCTCTCCGAGCGGATCGTGAAGGAGGACGTCTTCACCTCGATCCACATCGAGGAATTCGAGGTGATGGCCCGCGACACCAAGCTGGGTCCGGAGGAAATCACGCGCGACATTCCGAACGTGTCGGAAGAGGCGCTGAAGAACCTCGACGAAGCCGGCATCGTCTATATCGGCGCGGAGGTGCGCGCCGGCGACATCCTGGTCGGCAAGATCACGCCGAAGGGCGAGAGCCCGATGACGCCGGAAGAGAAGCTGCTGCGCGCCATCTTCGGCGAGAAGGCCTCGGACGTGCGCGACACCTCGCTGCGGGTGCCGCCGGGCGTGCAGGGCACGATCGTCGAAGTCCGCGTCTTCAACCGGCACGGCGTCGACAAGGACGAGCGTGCGCTGGCGATCGAGCGGGAAGAGATCGAGCGTCTGGCCAAGGACCGCGACGACGAGCAGGCGATCCTGGACCGCAACGTCTACAGCCGTCTCGCCGACATGCTGGATGGCCGTCAGGGCATCTCTGGTCCGAAGGGCTTCAAGAAGGACACCAAGATCACGCGCGCGGTGCTCGACGAGTATCCGAAGTCGCAGTGGTGGCTGTTCGCCTCGCCGAACGACAAGCTGATGGCCGAGATCGAGGCCATGCGGAAGCAGTACGACGAGTCGAAGAAGGGGCTGGAACAGCGCTTCCTCGACAAGGTCGAGAAGCTGCAGCGTGGCGACGAGCTGCCGCCAGGCGTGATGAAGATGGTCAAGGTCTTCGTTGCGGTGAAGCGCAAGATCCAGCCGGGCGACAAGATGGCCGGCCGTCACGGCAACAAGGGCGTCGTCTCCAAGATCGTGCCGATCGAGGACATGCCGTTCCTCGAGGACGGCACGCATGCGGACATCGTGCTGAACCCGCTGGGCGTGCCCTCGCGCATGAACGTCGGACAGATCCTCGAGACGCATCTCGGCTGGGCCTGCGCCGGCCTCGGCAAGCGCATCGCCCAGACGGTCGATGCCTACCTGTCGAAGCAGGACGTGAAGCCGCTGAAGGAGACCTTGAAGCGGATCTACGGCGATGACGAGACCATCAAGTCGCTCAACGACAACGAGTTGATCGAGCTTGGTCACAATCTGAGCCGTGGCGTGCCGATCGCCACACCGGTGTTCGACGGCGCCAAGGAGGCCGACATCGAGGAGATGTTGAAGCTCGCCGGCCTCGACGCATCCGGTCAGTCGACGGTCTATGATGGCCGCACCGGCGATGCGTTCGATCGCAAGGTGACGGTCGGCTACATCTATATGCTGAAGCTGCACCATCTGGTCGACGACAAGATCCATGCGCGTTCGATCGGCCCGTACTCGCTGGTCACCCAGCAGCCGCTGGGCGGCAAGGCCCAGTTCGGCGGCCAGCGTTTCGGCGAAATGGAGGTGTGGGCGCTCGAAGCCTACGGCGCGGCCTACACGCTGCAGGAGATGCTGACGGTGAAGTCGGACGACGTCGCCGGCCGCACCAAGGTCTACGAGGCGATCGTGCGCGGCGACGACACGTTCGAGGCCGGTATTCCGGAATCGTTCAACGTGTTGGTCAAGGAAATGCGCTCGCTCGGCCTCAACGTCGACCTGCACAACTCCAAGCTCGGACCGGCGCCGACGTCGGAAGCCGCCGAGTAGTTCAAGAGGTCAGGCCCGGCCGTCTCGGACGGCCGGGTGCCGGCGCCTTCCCCCGCGGGTCAGGACAAGGCGCCCGTTGAGAGATTTTCGAATTTGCGGCCGACCCCCGATCGGCCCGCGAGGAGAATACGATGAACCAAGAAATTATGAATCTCTTCAATCCGACGACGCCGGCTCAGGTCTTCGACCAGATCCGGATCTCGATTGCGTCTCCGGAGAAGATTCTGTCCTGGTCCTACGGCGAGATCAAGAAGCCGGAAACGATCAACTACCGCACCTTCAAGCCCGAGCGCGACGGCCTGTTCTGCGCCCGCATCTTCGGGCCGATCAAGGACTACGAGTGCCTGTGCGGCAAGTACAAGCGGATGAAGTACAAGGGCATCATCTGCGAGAAGTGCTCGGTCGAGGTGACCCTGTCGCGCGTCCGGCGCGAGCGCATGGGCCATATCGAGCTCGCCGCTCCCGTCGCGCACATCTGGTTCCTGAAGTCGCTGCCGTCGCGCATCGGCCTGCTGCTCGACATGACGCTGAAGGATCTCGAGCGGATCCTGTATTTCGAATATTACGTCGTTCTCGAGCCGGGTCTGACCGCGCTCAAGGACCGTCAGCTCTTGTCCGAGGACGAGTACCTCAAGGCGCAGGACGAATACGGCCAGGACAGCTTCACCGCCATGATCGGCGCGGAGGCGATCCGTGAGCTGCTGCGCGGCCTCGAGCTGGAGAAGCTCGAGCAGACGCTGCGTGCCGAGATGCAGGAGACCGACTCCGACATCAAGCACAAGAAGCTCGCCAAGCGCCTGAAGATCGTCGAGGCGTTCCGCCACTCCGGCAACAAGCCGGAATGGATGATCATGACCGTGGTTCCGGTGATCCCGCCGGATCTGCGGCCGCTGGTGCCGCTCGACGGCGGCCGCTTCGCGACCTCCGACCTCAACGACCTCTACCGCCGCGTCATCAACCGCAACAACCGCCTGAAGCGGCTGATGGAGCTGCGCGCGCCCGACATCATCATCCGCAACGAGAAGCGCATGCTTCAGGAGGCGGTGGATGCGCTGTTCGACAACGGCCGCCGCGGCCGCGTCATCACCGGCGCCAACAAGCGTCCGTTGAAGTCGCTCGCCGACATGCTCAAGGGCAAGCAGGGCCGCTTCCGTCAGAACCTGCTCGGCAAGCGCGTCGACTATTCCGGTCGCTCGGTCATCGTGGTCGGTCCGGAGCTGCGCCTGCACCAGTGCGGCCTGCCGAAGAAGATGGCGCTCGAGCTGTTCAAGCCGTTCATCTATTCGCGGCTCGATGCCAAGGGCCTGTCGACGACGGTCAAGCAGGCCAAGAAGCTGGTCGAGAAGGAGCGCCCCGAGGTCTGGGACATCCTGGACGAGGTCATCCGCGAGCATCCGGTGCTGTTGAACCGCGCGCCGACGCTGCATCGCCTCGGCATCCAGGCGTTCGAGCCGGTGCTGATCGAAGGCAAGGCGATCCAGCTGCATCCGCTGGTCTGCTCCGCGTTCAACGCCGATTTCGACGGCGACCAGATGGCCGTCCACGTTCCGCTGTCGCTCGAAGCGCAGCTGGAAGCGCGCGTCCTGATGATGTCGACCAACAACATCCTGCATCCGGCCAATGGTCAGCCGATCATCGTGCCGTCGCAGGACATCGTGCTCGGTCTCTACTACGTCTCGATCATGCGCGAAGGCATGCCCGGCCAGGGCATGGCGTTCGGCAACATGGCCGAGCTCGAGCATGCGCTGCACGCCAAGGCCATCCATCTCCACAGCAAGATCAAGTATCGCTGGGAGGGCATGGACGAGACCGGCAAGGTCGCCAAGCGCTGGATCGAAACCACCGCGGGCCGCGTCATGCTCGGCAATCTCCTGCCGAAGCATCCGCGCGTCACGTTCGAGGTCATCAACAAGCTGATGACCAAGCGCGAAATCTCGGGCGTGATCGATCAGGTCTATCGTCACTGCGGCCAGAAGGAGACGGTGATCTTCTGCGATCGCATCATGGCGCTCGGCTTCTACAACGCCTTCAAGGCGGGCATCTCGTTCGGCAAGGACGACATGGTCGTGCCGGCGGGCAAGTGGAAGATCGTCGACACCACACGTACGCTGGCGAAGGATTTCGAGCAGCAGTACAATGACGGTCTGATCACCCATGGCGAGAAGTACAACAAGGTCGTCGACGCCTGGTCGAAGGCCAGCGAAGAGATCGCCAAGGAGATGATGAAGGAAATCTCCGTCACCAAGAAGACGGCGACGGGGGCGGATGCCGACATCAACTCGATCTACATGATGTCGCATTCCGGTGCCCGCGGTTCGCCGGCCCAGATGCGTCAGCTCGCCGGCATGCGCGGCCTGATGGCCAAGCCGTCGGGTGAGATCATCGAGACGCCGATCATCTCGAACTTCAAGGAAGGTCTGTCGGTTCTCGAGTACTTCAACTCGACCCACGGCGCCCGCAAGGGCCTCGCGGACACCGCGTTGAAGACCGCGAACTCGGGCTACCTGACCCGTCGTCTGGTCGACGTCGCGCAGGACTGCATCATCACGCAGGACGATTGCGGCACCCATCTCGGCATCAAGATGCGCGCCATCGTCGATGCCGGCACGGTCGTGGCTTCGCTCGGCTCGCGCATCCTGGGCCGCGTGCCCTGCGATGACGTGCGTGATCCCGCGACCAACGCCGTGCTGGTCAAGGCCGGCACGCTGATGGAGGAGAGCCACATCGACGCCATCCAGCAGGCTGGCGTGCAGGAGGTGAAGATCCGCTCTGCGCTGACGTGCGAGCTTGTCAACGGCATCTGCAAGATGTGCTACGGCCGCGATCTGGCGCGCGGCACGCCGGTTAATCATGGCGAGGCTGTCGGCGTCATCGCCGCGCAGTCGATCGGTGAGCCCGGCACCCAGCTGACGATGCGCACCTTCCACATCGGTGGCGCAGCGCAGCTGAACGAGCAGTCCTTCGTGGAATCGAACTTCGAAGGCAAGGTGGTCATCAGGAACAAGTCGATCGCTCGCAACAGCGAGGGTCACCTGATCGCGATGGTCCGCAACATGGTCGTGACGATCGTCGACCCCGACGGCACCGAGCGTGCGACGCACCGTATCCAGTACGGCTCGCGCATGCACGTCGACGACGGCGACATGATCAAGCGCGGCCAGCGCATCGCCGAGTGGGATCCCTATACCCGCCCGATCCTCACGGAAGCGGAGGGCACGATCGGGTTCGAGGATCTGACCGAAGGTCTGTCGATCTCGGAAACGCTCGACGAATCCACCGGTATTGCCAAGCGCGTGGTCATCGACTGGCGTGGAACGCGCGGTGGCGCGGATCTGCGTCCGGCGATCGTGATCAAGGGCAAGGACGGCAAGGTGCTCAAGCTCGCCCGCGGCGGCGATGCCCGCTACATGCTGTCGGTCGACGCGATTCTTTCTGTCGACGTCGGTGCGACGGTGAAGCCAGGCGACATCCTGGCGCGTATCTCGACCGAAAGCGCCAAGACGCGCGACATCACCGGCGGTCTGCCGCGGGTGGCGGAGCTGTTCGAAGCGCGCAAGCCGAAGGATGCCGCGATCATCGCTGAGATCGCCGGCACCATCCGGTTCGGTCGCGACTACAAGAACAAGCGTCGCATCTCGATCGAGCCGGTCGACAAGACCGAGGAGCCGCGCGAGTACCTGATCCCGAAGGGCAAGCACATCCATCTGCAGGATGGCGACATCGTCGAGAAGGGTGACTTCATCGTCGAAGGCAACCCGGCGCCGCACGACATCCTGGCGATCAAGGGCATCGAGGAGCTCGCGGCCTATCTGGTCAACGAGATCCAGGAGGTCTACCGGCTGCAGGGCGTGCTCATCAACGACAAGCACATCGAGGTGATTGTCCGTCAGATGCTGCAGAAGGTGGAGATCGCCGACCAGGGCGACACCGACATGATCTCGGGCGAACAGGTCGACAAGATCGAGTTCGACCTGCTCAACGCGAAGGCCGTGGAGGAGGCGAAGAAGCCGGCCACAGGCACTCCGGTTCTGCTCGGCATCACCAAGGCGAGCCTGCAGACCCGGTCGTTCTTCTCGGCGGCCTCGTTCCAGGAGACCACCCGCGTCCTCACCGAGGCGGCGGTCAACGGCAAGATCGATCCGCTCGAGGGTCTCAAGGAGAACGTCATCGTCGGCCGTCTGATCCCGGCTGGCACCGGCGCCTCGATGGCCCGCATCCGCGAAGTCGCCTTGAAGCGCGACAAGCTGATTCTCGACGAGCGCGAGAAGCAGGCGGCGATCGTGCCGGCGCAGCCCGAGCCTCAGCCGCTCGCTCTGCCGCCGGCAGAGTAAACGGACGATTGCGGCAGACCCTGACGGTGTTGGGGTCTGCCGTGCGTTCATCACGCGTAGAAAAGGCCGGCGGTTGCCGGCCTTTTTTTGACATTTTCTTCTCCTGTTGCCGCGCTGCTGCCCCGTTGTTCATCTTCCCTTCAGGGACAGAGGTGCTCTTGGAAGCATCAGATCCGCTGAGCTGATTTCCGTCGACTCCCGTGGCGATGCGCCGATTTGCTCCGGCGCAAATCTTTTGCGGGCCGGGTACGCTATGGCCGATCGAGCCCCGAGGGTGGCAGGACCCCTGATATGGACGACCGGCAACGTCGCTGACAGCCGGAGATGGCGGAACTTAGATGCTTGACCTTGCGATTGTTGGTGGCGGTCCGGGTGGACTGATGAGCGCCTGGTACCTGAGGCGCAAACTCGGCGATCTCTGCAAGGTGACGATCTTCGAGGCATCCGACCGGCTCGGCGGCAAGATCGTGACGCGCAAGTTCGATACCGCACCGGCGATGTATGAGGCTGGTGTCGCAGAAATCTACGACTACTCGATGACCGGCCCTGATCCGCTGCGCGAGCTGATCCAGCATTTCGGTCTGCAGACGATTCCGATGGATGCGCTGCAGGTCCAGCTCGACGGCGAGCTGCTCGACGACGTGCCCGGGCTGCGCCGCAAGTACGGCCCGAAGACGGCCGCTGCCGTCGAGGCGTTCCGCAAGCGTTGTACGGAGGTAATGTCGCCGGTCGAATATTACGAAGGCGTCGGCGCCCACGATAACGAGCACCCCTGGGCCTACAAGACCTGCGAAGAGCTGCTCGACGAGGAGGTCGAGGATCCCACGGCCAAGCGCTTCTTCAAGGTGATGTCGCGCTCCGACCTCGCGACCGAGGCCCACAACACCAACGGCCTCAATGCGCTCAAGAACTTCGTGATGGATATCGACGACTATATCGGCCTGTACTCGATCCAGAACGGCAATGAGCAGCTGATCGAGTGCCTTCGCTCGGAGGTTGATGCTGACATCAAACTCAATCATCGCGTGCTCCGCATCGGCAAGACCGAGCAGGGCCGCTACCGGCTCAACATGATGAACGGCAAGGGGCCGGAGACGCGCGAGTTCGATCTCGTGTTGGTGTGTCTGCCGCATTCCTGGCTGTCGACGGTCGGCTGGGACGGCGAGAAGCTGCGCCAGTCCATGGTCAAGCACATCGCCTATTTCGATCGTCCCGCGCATTATCTGCGCGTCTCGATCCTGTTCGACGAGCCGTTCTGGGGCGAGAAGATTCCGGGCTCCTGGTTTATGTCGGAGGCGTTCGGCGGCTGCTGCATCTACAACGAGGGCTCGCGCCACGACGTCGGCAAGCACGGCGTGCTGAACTGGCTGATCGCGGGCTCGGATGCGCTCGCCTTCGCCAATCTGTCGGACCAGGAGCTGATCGATGCCGCCCTGAAGTCGCTCCCGGCGGCGCTAGGCGATGCGCGCGCGCACTTCATGGAAGGCAAGATCCATCGCTGGCTGTCGTCGGTCAACGCGCTGCCCGGCGGTCTGCCGGTGCGCGACGTCATGACCAATCACCGGCCTGAGCCGAAGGAGCACCCCGGTATCGTCGTGGTCGGAGACTACCTGTTCGACTCGACCTTGAACGGGCTGCTCGATTCCTCAGATGCGGCCACCGACATCATCCTGACCGAGATGATGCGGCTGCGCCGCGCCCGCTCGCAGGCCGAGATGCCGCTGTCGGACAAGATCGACCGCGACTATTTCGACAATTATCGCGGGCAGGGGCCTTACAGCGAAGCGTGGTCGCAGTTCACCGATCCGGACTATCTGACCAGCCTGATCAAGATCGTCTGGAACCGGGCCGGCAAGGGCAAGGGCTACAAGCTCCTGGTCGCCGGCTCCGCGAGCGGCGAGCTGGTGGGAGCGCTCCGCGAGCGCGGCATCGATGCCTGGGGCATAGAGAACAACCGCTACATCCACGGCAAGACGCCGAAGGCGCTGAAGAAGTACAACAAGCTCGGCTCGATCACCGACATGCCGTTCAAGACCGGTGAGTTCGATTTCGTGTTCGAGACCAGCCTCTGCCACCTCGGTGACAAGCAGGTTGCGCGCGCGATCCGCGAGCTCAACCGTGTCGTCAAGACCGGCCTCGTGTTCGGCTCGATCACCTCGGACATGGCCCCGGCGCTGGTCGACCGCTACGACCTGCTGCGTGGGGTCAAGAAGCTCGGCACCTGGTGGGAGTGGTCGGAGCTGTTCTTCGGCAACGGGTTTGATCTGGCCATGCACCGCCGCGATTGCACCGACGAGGTGTGGGCTGCGACGCTCGCGGCCAACAAGGGGCCCGGTCAGTGGTACGCCGACGCCGACAGCCTGCGCTATTCGTTCTTCGACAAGGTCGAGGACGAGGACTAGGCTTGCGGCACAGCCGCCGTCATTTCGAGCCAAGGTCGCGGGCGTTGAACCCGGCATCTCGATGCTGTCTTGCGTCCGCGGCGCTTGTGACTGTGCTGGTTGCGTGACAAGGCCGCGTCTTGGTCGCGGCCGCTGCGGCACCGTGTCGCGAGAATGCTGGCGGCCGGCGGACACAGGTGTTAAAGCCGAGCCGCTTTAATCCGTTACGGTCATGCTGGCCGTGCAGGATCGGTTCGTTGAATGGCGCCCAAATCTTCACCGCCGCGAAATCAGACGTCCGCAACGGCAGCTGATCCTGCCGATGATTTGGACAAGCGGGGGCCGGCGGCGGCCGTGCCTGCCGTTCCAAAACCCGGAACAGCGAAGACGTCGGCGACCGAGAAGGCTGATGTCATCGAGGACGATGACGAGGAGGACGGCGAAGAGGCCGGCCTCGACCTCGACGATGACGACGACGACGAGGATCTCGTCGTCTACACGGCCCGCGAGGCCGCCGGTGCGCTTGCGACCATCTACGGCTTCATCTCGCCGCTGCTCGCCAGATACAAGAAGATGCTGGCTTTCGTGTCGATCGGCGTCCTGATCGAGACGCTGTTCAACGTCATCATGCCGCTCAGCCTCAAGTTCCTGATCGACGATGCGCTCGGCGAGGAGGATTTCGAGGCGCTCTATCGCATCCTCGGCGTGCTGGCCGTTGCGGGCATCTTCACCTCGATCGTTGCCGTGCTCTACGAGCGCTGGGATGCGCGTCTGGCGGCCTGCGTCATCTCGGATGTCCGCACCCGTCTGTTCGACCACGTGCAGAACCTGCCGGCCGCCTATTTCCAGCGCACCAAGCGCGGCGAGATCTTGTCGCGCTTCTCGGTCGACATGTCGGCGTTCGAGAACGTCGTGAAGAGTTTCGCCAACAGCGCTGTGCTGCCGTTCCTCGAGCTGATTGCGGGCATCATTCTGATGCTGTTCCTCAACTGGCAGCTCGCTGCGATCGCGCTGCTGGTGTTTCCGATCACCCTGATCGGCCCGCGCATCCTGACGCCGAAGGCGGTTCAGGCCAATTACGAGCAGAAGCTGAACGAGGCGTCGCTGCTCGGCGTGATCCAGGAGAACATCGCGGCGCAAGCCGTCATCAAGGCCTTCAGCCTGCACCGCAAGGTATTCGGCTGGTTCAGCTTCCGCAACGACGCGGCGCGGCGCAAGATGGCCGATGCGATGTTCCTGTCGACCATGGTCGAGCGCACGGTCACGATCTCCGTGCTGCTGCTGCATCTCGTCGTGCTTGCCCTCGGCGCCTATCTCGCCACCAAGGGCCAGATCACCATCGGCACCTTCGTCACCTTCGAGAGCGCGTTCTGGGAGGTGTCCTACAACATCGCCCATGTCATGCACTTCGTGCCGGTGTCGATTTCCTCGGCGGCCGCAATCCGGCACATGCAGGAGCTGCTGGACGAGCCGACCCGCGGCGCCGACCGGCCGGGCGCGCCGGATCTGCCCCGCATCAGCCACGACATCACCTTCGAGCGCGTGACCTTCCAGTACGAGGGCAGCCAGACGCCGGTGCTCGACAATCTCAGCCTCAAGCTCGACGTCGGCAAGCGGATCGCGATCGTCGGTCCGTCGGGCTCGGGCAAGAGCACGCTGCTCAACCTGATCCTGCGACTCTACGTGCCCAACGAAGGCCGCGTCACCATCGACGGCGTCGACATCCGCAGGGTCACGCGCGATTCGCTGCGCGGCAGCATGGCCGTGGTGTTCCAGGAGAACATGCTGTTCAACATGTCGCTGCGGGAGAACATCCGGCTCGGCAAGGAGGGCGCCACCGACGCCGAGGTGGAGGAGGCGGCCAAGAAGGCCGAGATCCACCGCTACATCATGAGCCTGCCGCAGAAATACGACACGCTCGTCGGCGAGCGCGGCGACACGCTGTCCGGCGGCCAGCGCCAGCGCATCGCAATCGCCCGCGCCATCATCCGCAATCCCTCCGTGCTGCTGCTCGACGAGGCGACCTCGGCGCTCGACCAGACCACGGAAGCCGCAATCAACCGCACCCTGCTCAAGGTCGCCAAGGGCCGCACCATGATCTGGTCGACCCACCGCCTGACCTCGGTGGTCGAGATGGACGAGATCATCGTCATCTCCGGCGGCCGGGCGATCGAGCGCGGCAGCCACACCGAGCTCTTGGCCAAGAACGGTGTCTATCGCAAGCTGTGGGACGACCAGGGCCACCAGCCGAGTCGGGCCGATCAGGCCGACGACGACAGCGATGAAGACGACGATGAGGATGATGACGACGACGACGACGACGAGGAATAAGCGTTGAGCGGCGCAATGGTCTTCGTCAGCCGCTGCCGCGTGCCGCGGCCGAGCGAGACTGCAAAGCGTGCCCAGCGCTGCGCCTGCCAATAGGGTCTGGTCCCGATCGAGACGGATCTGAAATTCCAGGCCTTCTCGAGCGACCACGCATCGCAGGCCATCTTGACCGGGTCCGCATAGAAGGCCGCGATCTTGGCCTCGCCCATGCCGTCAGTCGCCAGCCAGCGCGGAATGTGGACGTTGCAGAGGCGCTCGACATCGGTGAACACCTTGTCGGAGCCGGTGCCGGTGACGGGGCAGGTGGTGCAGAAGGCGTCGCCGACGAGCACCACGCCGGGCATGCGATATCCGCTGTTGGTGATCAGATCGGCCGGCCGGACCTTCACCTCGCCGCTCACGGCGTACTCGCCAGTGATCCGCCGCAGGCCGGGCAGGGCGGCCGTCAGCGTTTCGACCGGGGCGCGCCGGATCGCCCGCAGCCAGGGATCATCCACCTCGCGATAGGCGAACAGGTTCGCCCGCATGCGCTCGCCGATCGGGAACAGGGTGATGTAGGGCACCCGCGCACTGGCCCGCTCCTGGAAGTAGGTCATGGCCGGGAACGGGAAGGCGGCGCGGCCGACCGGCGTCAGGTCGAAGCCGATCGAGACGGAATGCGCGGGGCTGGTGATCTTGCGGGTGATTCCCAGCATGTGCCGCAGCCCAACGTTCAGCCCGTTGGCGAGCACGACGAGGCGGGCCGAGATCGTCTGCCCGTTGGACAGCACGACCGACTGGCGATCCTCGCCTGGCGTGATCGCCACGGCCTTGGCGACGATTCGCGTCACAGGGCCACGGATCTCGTCACGCACGGCCGTCACCAGCGTATCGTACGGGATGCCATATTGCTGGACTGGCGCCCGTTCGAGCACGTAGCCGAATCGGGCGATCCAGTTCTCCGAGGCCAGGGTGGCTTGGGTTAACGCCTTGTCGGCGATCCCGGTGCGACGGAACCGGTCGATCTGCCCGGCACCGGAGATCTTCTCGATTCGAAAGTCGGCCGGGTAGATCGCGTGGGGATCGACCAGAATCGCCGGGATGCCCGCACGCCCGAGCATGGCGGCCGTGATCGCGCCGGCCAGGCCGCCGCCAATGATCGCAATATCGGTATATTCTGTCACCGGGCGCCTCGTCGTGGCGCCATCCTTGTCGGCCAAAGCCGAAAAAAGCCTTATCTTCAATGTCTCTGGATATTTCCGGGGTTGGAGAGGTGACTGCGCAGGCGCGGGCAGGGCTCTGCGGTCTACAGATACCTTAGGACGCGGGGGGCACCGTCGGAGCGGAAACTGCAGCGGCCAGAAGCGCTTCTTTGAGCGTCCTGCGGCGTCGTTTTGCTTGACTTGGATATTTACCGCTTATAAAAGGCCGGCACTCAACGACAGGCGGTGAGCTTCGCCAGCGTCGGTACGGATCACCCAGACCACCCAGAACAGGGTGGGACGGGCACCACCCTCGACGAATGCCGCTCAAACGCTGTCGATCATAGCTAGGCAATGCCAAAACGATATTAGATCTCTCGAGCTCGTTCTCCTGAGACCAATTTCGGATGCATGACCTCGGTAGGCCGCCCGCCAGCGCAAGCTGACTGGTGGTGATCGCGGTCCTCTGTGGCGTCAAGCGCTTTCCGTTCAGCGATGAACGGTTGGCGCGATTTCGTTTTGCGTGGGTTTTGATCGCGCGAACGGCCCGGTGAGGCGGGGAACCTCGAACAGAATTTGCGGAAGCCGGTCGCGGTCTCCGTGCGAACGTTGAGAAGGGTGAAGGCCAAGATGCCGACGATCAACCAGCTGATCGCAAATCCGCGCGAAGTGCAGAAGTCGCGCAAGAAGGTGCCGGCGCTGCAGCAGTCGCCGCAGAAGCGTGGCGTTTGCACGCGCGTCTACACCACGACCCCGAAGAAGCCGAACTCGGCGCTTCGTAAGGTCGCCAAGGTGCGCCTGACCAACGGCTTCGAGGTGATCGGCTACATCCCGGGTGAAGGCCATAACCTGCAGGAGCACTCGGTGGTCATGATCCGCGGCGGCCGCGTCAAGGACTTGCCGGGCGTGCGCTACCACATCCTCCGCGGCGTGCTGGATACCCAGGGCGTCAAGAACCGTAAGCAGCGCCGTTCGAAGTATGGCGCGAAGCGTCCGAAGTAAGACGTTCGAGAGAAGCGGGAACAAGATCACATGTCGCGTCGCCATTCAGCCGAAAAGCGTGAAGTGCTTCCGGATCCGAAGTTCGGGAACATCATTGTCACCAAGTTCATGAACTCGGTGATGTACGCCGGCAAGAAGTCGGTCGCCGAAGGTATCGTCTACGGCGCGTTCGGCATCATCGAGGCCAAGACCAAGCAGAGCCCGCTGACGGTGTTCGAGCAGGCCCTCGAAAACGTCATGCCGACCATCGAGGTCCGTTCCCGCCGCGTCGGCGGCGCGACCTACCAGGTGCCGGTCGAAGTTCGTTCGACCCGCCGGCAGGCGCTGGGCATCCGCTGGCTGATCTCGGCCGCGCGCGACCGCAACGAGAAGACGATGACCGAGCGGCTTTCGGCGGAGCTGCTCGATGCCTCCAATAACCGGGGCAACGCCGTGAAGAAGCGTGAAGACGTGCACCGGATGGCTGAAGCCAACCGCGCCTTCTCGCACTATCGCTGGTAACGGCGAAACCGACGGAAATCAGGGAACACACCCATGCCCCGCCAACACGCCATCGAAGACTATCGCAACTTCGGCATCATGGCGCATATCGACGCCGGTAAGACGACCACGACCGAGCGCATCCTCTATTACACGGGCAAGAGCCACAAGATCGGCGAAGTGCACGAAGGTGCCGCGACGATGGACTGGATGGAGCAGGAGCAGGAGCGTGGAATCACGATCACCTCCGCCGCGACCACCGCGTTCTGGAACGGCAAGCGCCTGAACATCATCGACACCCCCGGTCACGTCGACTTCACCATCGAGGTCGAGCGTAGCTTGCGCGTGCTCGACGGCGCCGTCTGCGTGCTCGACTCCAACCAGGGCGTCGAGCCGCAGACCGAGACCGTCTGGCGTCAGGGCGACAAGTACAAGGTGCCGCGCATCGTCTTCGCGAACAAGATGGACAAGACCGGCGCCGACTTCTTCAAGTGCCTGTCCGACATCGTCGATCGCCTGGGCGCGAAGCCGGTGGCTATTCAGCTGCCGATCGGCGCGGAGAACAACTTCAAGGGCTGCATCGATCTCGTGACGATGAAGGCGATCGTCTGGAACGACGAGGCGCTTGGCGCGAAGTTCGACTACGCCGAGATTCCGGCTGATCTCGCCGATCAGGCCAAGGAATATCGCGAGAAGCTGGTGGAAGCCGCCGTCGAGCTCGACGACGACGCCCTGGCTGCGTTCCTGGACGGCAACGAGCCGGACGAGGCGACCCTGAAGCGCCTGATCCGCAAGGCGGTGCTGACCGGCGCCTTCTATCCGGTGCTGTGCGGCTCGGCCTTCAAGAACAAGGGCGTGCAGCCCTTGCTCGACGCCGTCGTCGACTATCTGCCGTCGCCGCTCGATGTGCCCGCGATCAAGGGCACCGACGACAAGGGCAACGAGGTCGTGCGCAAGGCGGACGACAAGGAGCCGCTGGCGCTGCTGGCGTTCAAGATCATGGACGACCCGTTCGTCGGCACCATCACTTTCTGCCGCATCTATTCGGGCGTCCTGACCTCGGGCACCGGCGTCGTGAACTCGACCCGCGAGAAGAAGGAACGCATCGGCCGCATGCTGCTGATGCATGCGAACAACCGCGAGGACATCAAGGAAGCCTATGCCGGCGACATCGTCGCTCTTGCAGGCCTCAAGGAAGCCCGCACCGGTGACACGCTGTGCGATCCGTCCAACCAGGTGATCCTGGAAAAGATGGAGTTCCCGGAGCCGGTCATCGAGATCGCGATCGAGCCGAAGTCGAAGGCCGACCAGGAGAAGCTGGGCGTCGCGCTGGCGAAGCTGGCCGCGGAGGATCCGTCCTTCCGCGTGTCGACCGATCACGAGTCGGGCCAGACCATTCTGAAGGGGATGGGCGAGCTCCATCTCGACATCAAGGTCGACATCCTCAAGCGCACCTACAAGGTCGATGCGAACATCGGCGCGCCGCAGGTGGCGTTCCGTGAGCGTATCACCAAGCCGGCCAACGTGGACTACACCCACAAGAAGCAGACCGGCGGTACCGGCCAGTTCGCGGCCGTGAGCCTCGTGGTCGAGCCGAACGAGCCGGGCGGCGGCTATGTGTTCGAGTCCAAGATCGTCGGCGGTGCGGTTCCGAAGGAATACATCCCGGGCGTCGAGAAGGGCATCGAGAGCGTGCTCGGCGCGGGCGTCGTCGCCGGCTTCCCGGTGGTCGACGTCAAGGTGGCACTGGTCGACGGCAAGTATCACGATGTCGACTCGTCGGCGCTAGCCTTCGAAATCGCCTCTCGTGCGGCTTTCCGCGAGGCGCTGCAGAAGGGCAAGTCGGTTCTGCTCGAGCCGATCATGAAGGTCGAGGTGGTGACCCCGGAAGACTACACCGGCTCGGTCATCGGCGACCTGAACTCGCGTCGTGGCCAGATCCAGGGCCAGGACATGCGCGGCAACGCCAACGTCATCAACGCGATGGTGCCGCTCATGAACATGTTCGGTTACGTGAACAACCTGCGCTCCATGAGCCAGGGTCGCGCGACCTTCACGATGCAGTTCTCGCACTACGCTGAAGCGCCGGCCAACGTGTCGGCTGAAGTCCAGAAGAAGTTTGCCTGATTGTCGCGAGCTCAAGTGAGCGACTGAACGGAGAGTCAAATGGCCAAAGCTAAGTTTGAACGTAACAAGCCCCACTGCAACATCGGCACCATCGGTCACGTCGACCACGGCAAGACCTCGCTGACGGCTGCAATCACCAAGATCCTGGCCGAGACGGGCGGTGCGACGTTCACTGCCTACGACCAGATCGACAAGGCCCCGGAAGAGAAGGCGCGCGGCATCACCATCTCGACCGCGCACGTCGAGTACGAGACCAAGAACCGCCACTACGCGCACGTCGATTGCCCCGGCCACGCCGACTACGTGAAGAACATGATCACCGGCGCCGCGCAGATGGACGGCGCGATCCTGGTCGTGTCGGCCGCTGACGGCCCGATGCCGCAGACCCGTGAGCACATCCTGCTCGCTCGCCAGGTGGGCGTGCCGGCGCTGGTCGTGTTCCTCAACAAGTGCGACATGGTCGACGATCCGGAGCTGCTGGAGCTCGTCGAGCTCGAGGTCCGCGAGCTGCTGTCGAAGTACGAATTCCCGGGCGACAAGATCCCGATCATCAAGGGCTCGGCGCTCGCCGCTCTCGAAGATTCGGACAAGAAGCTCGGCCACGACGCCATCCTCGAGCTGATGCGCAATGTCGACGAGTACATTCCGCAGCCGGAGCGTCCGATCGACCAGCCCTTCCTGATGCCGGTCGAAGACGTGTTCTCGATCTCCGGCCGCGGCACCGTGGTGACCGGCCGTGTCGAGCGCGGCATCATCAAGGTCGGTGAGGAAATCGAGATCGTCGGCATCCGCCCGACCCAGAAGACCACCGTCACCGGCGTCGAAATGTTCCGCAAGCTGCTCGATCAGGGTCAGGCCGGCGACAACATCGGCGCGCTGCTCCGCGGCACCAAGCGCGAGGACGTCGAGCGCGGCCAGGTGCTGTGCAAGCCGGGCTCGGTCAAGCCGCACACCAAGTTCAAGGCTGAGGCCTACATCCTCACCAAGGAAGAGGGCGGCCGTCACACGCCGTTCTTCACCAACTATCGTCCGCAGTTCTACTTCCGCACGACCGACGTGACCGGCGTCGTTCATCTGCCGGAAGGCACCGAGATGGTGATGCCGGGCGACAACATCGCGATGGAAGTGCACCTGATCGTGCCGATCGCGATGGAGGAGAAGCTGCGCTTCGCCATCCGCGAGGGCGGCCGCACCGTCGGCGCCGGCGTCGTCGCCTCGATCATCGAGTAACAACAGCGAATAGGGAATGGCGGGTGGCGAATGGAGATTATCCATTCGCCGTTCGCTACTCGCCACTCACTACTCACAGAAAGATACGGCAATGAACGGCCAAAATATCCGCATCCGTCTCAAGGCGTTTGACCATCGTATCCTCGATACGTCGACGCGCGAGATCGTCAACACGGCGAAACGGACCGGCGCGCAGGTTCGCGGACCCATTCCGCTGCCGACCCGCATCGAGAAGTTCACCGTGAACCGTTCGCCGCACGTCGACAAGAAGAGCCGCGAGCAGTTCGAGATGCGCACCCACAAGCGCCTGCTCGACATCGTCGATCCGACCCCGCAGACCGTCGATGCTTTGATGAAGCTCGATCTGGCCGCCGGTGTCGACGTCGAGATCAAGCTCTAAGTTTTTGGATTCACGTTCGCACCTCACGCGGACATAGAGAAGAACAGGAAGCACGCCGATGCGCTCCGGAGTGATCGCACAAAAGGTCGGGATGACGCGGGTCTTCACGGAGACCGGCGAACATATCCCCGTGACCGTGCTGAAGCTCGGCAATTGCCAGGTGGTCGGTCACCGCACCACCGAGAAGAACGGCTACGTCGCTCTGCAGCTCGGCAGCGGCAGCCGCAAGACGGTCTACATGCCGAAGGCCGAGCGCGGCCAGTTCGCGGTCGCCAAGGTCGAGCCGAAGCGCAAGCTCGCCGAATTCCGTGTCAGCGAGGACTCGCTGATTCCGGTCGGCGCCGAGATCCAGGCCGATCACTTCGTCGTCGGCCAGTTCGTCGACGTCACCGGCACCTCGGTCGGTAAGGGCTTCGCCGGCGGTATGAAGCGCTGGAACTTCGGCGGTCTGCGCGCCACGCACGGTGTGTCGATCTCGCACCGTTCGATCGGTTCGACCGGTGGCCGTCAGGACCCCGGCAAGACCTGGAAGAACAAGAAGATGCCCGGTCACATGGGTGTCGATCGCATCACCACGCTGAACCTGCGTGTGGTGCAGACGGATGTCGAGCGTGGCCTGATCCTGGTGGAAGGCGCGGTGCCCGGCTCCAAGGGTGGCTGGATCTCGGTGCGCGACGCCGTGAAGAAGCCGCTGCCGAAGGAAGCGCCGAAGCCCGGCAAGTTCAAGGTCGCGGGTGAGCAGGCTGCCGAAGCGCCGGCCGTGCAGGAGGGCGCATAAATGGAACTGAAAGTCACCACCCTCGAGGGCAAGGAAGCCGGCTCCGTCCAGCTCTCCGACGCCATCTTCGGTCTGGAGCCGCGCGTCGACATCATTCAGCGCTGCGTTCAGTGGCAGCTGAACAAGCGCCAGGCCGGCACCCACAAGGCCAAAGGCCGCGCCGAGATCTGGCGCACCGGCAAGAAGATGTACAAGCAGAAGGGCACCGGCGGTGCTCGTCACGGCTCGGCCCGCGTGCCGCAGTTCCGTGGCGGCGGCCGCGCCTTCGGTCCGGTCGTGCGCTCGCATGCGACCGACCTGCCGAAGAAGGTCCGTGCGCTGGCGCTGAAGCATGCGCTGTCGGCCAAGGCCAAGGACGGTGATCTTGTCGTGCTGGAGAACGCCACCCTCGAGGCGGCGAAGACCAAGGCGCTGATCGGTCACTTCTCCGGTCTCGGCCTGACCAACGCGCTGATCATCGACGGCGCTGAGCTGCACAACGGCTTTGCCGCTGCAGCCCGTAACATCCCGAACCTGGACGTGCTGCCGATCCAGGGCATCAACGTCTACGACATCCTGCGCCGTCAGAAGCTCGTGCTGACCAAGGCGGCGATCGATGCGCTGGAGGCGCGCTTCAAATGAAGACCATTGATCCGCGCCACTACGACATCATCATCGCGCCGGTCGTGACCGAGAAGGCGACGTTCGCCTCCGAGCACAACAAGGTTCTGTTCAAGGTGGCCGCCAAGGCGACCAAGCCGCAGATCAAGGAAGCGATCGAGAAGCTGTTCGACGTCAAGGTCAGGAGCGTCAACACGCTCGTCCGCAAGGGCAAGACCAAGGTGTTCCGCGGCAATTTCGGTTCGCAATCGGACAGCAAGCGCGCGATCGTGACCCTCGAAGAGGGCCACCGTATCGACGTGACCACCGGACTGTAAGGCTGAGCTGCCATGGCACTGAAGACATTCAATCCCACGACGCCGGGCCAGCGCCAGCTGGTGATGGTCGATCGTTCGGCCCTCTACAAGGGCAAGCCGGTCAAGGCGCTGACCGAAGGCAAGCAGTCGAGCGGCGGTCGCAACAACACCGGCCGCATCACGGTTCGCTTCCTCGGTGGCGGCCACAAGCAGTCGTATCGTACGGTCGACTTCAAGCGCGACAAGGTCGACGTTCCGGCCACCGTCGAGCGGCTGGAGTATGATCCGAACCGCACCGCCTTCATCGCCCTGGTCAAGTATCAGGATGGCGAGCTCGCCTACATCCTGGCGCCGCAGCGCCTGGCGGTCGGCGACACCATCGTCGCCGGCAACTATGTCGACGTGAAGCCGGGCAACGTCATGCCGCTCGGCAACATGCCGGTCGGCACGATCGTGCACAACATCGAGGTCAAGATCGGGAAGGGCGGCCAGCTCGCGCGTTCGGCCGGCACGTATGCCCAGATCGTCGGCCGCGACCAGGACTACGTGATCGTCCGCCTGAACTCGGGCGAGCAACGCTTGGTGCACGGCCGTTGCCGCGGCACCATCGGTGCGGTGTCGAACCCGGACCACATGAACACCTCGATCGGCAAGGCCGGCCGCAAGCGTTGGATGGGTCGTCGCCCGCACAACCGCGGTGTCGCGATGAACCCGATCGACCATCCGCACGGCGGCGGCGAAGGCCGTACCTCGGGCGGTCGTCACCCGGTCACTCCGTGGGGCAAGCCTACCAAGGGCAAGAAGACCCGCACCAACAAGTCGACCGACAAATTCATTCTCTTGAGCCGCCACAAGCGGAAGAAGTAAGGAACGACGGACATGGTTCGTTCAGTCTGGAAAGGCCCGTTCGTCGAGGCGTCGCTGCTCAAGAAGGCAGATGCGGCGCGCGCGTCCGGCCGTCACGACGTCATCAAGATCTGGAGCCGCCGCTCGACCATCCTGCCGCAGTTTGTCGGCCTGACGTTCGGCGTCTACAACGGCCAGAAGCACGTGCCGGTGGCGATCAACGAAGAGATGGTCGGCCACAAGTTCGGCGAGTTCTCGCCGACCCGCACCTTCCACGGCCATTCGGGCGATAAGAAAGCCAAGAAGGCTTGAGGATTAAGCGATGAGCAAACCAAAGCGCGAACGGAGCCTCCCCGAAAACGAGGCCAAGGCTGTGGCCCGGATGCTTCGGGTGAGCCCGCAGAAGCTGAACCTGGTGGCGCAGATGATCCGCGGCCGCAAGGCGTCGGCAGCCCTCGCCGACCTGCAGTTCTCGCGCAAGCGGATTGCGGTCGACGTCAAGAAGTGCCTGGAATCGGCGATCGCCAATGCCGAGAACAATCACGAGCTCGAGGTCGACGATCTCGTCGTTTCGCAGGCTTTCGTCGGCAAGGGAATCGTGATGAAGCGTTTCTCGCCGCGCGGCCGTGGCCGTTCGGGCCGAGTTTTCAAACCGTTTTCGCAGCTGACGATCATTGTCCGTCAGGTCGAGGCGAGCGCTTAAAGCAGGCGCTGGGAGAATACGATGGGTCAAAAGATCAATCCGATCGGTCTGCGTCTCGGCATCAACCGGACCTGGGATTCGCGCTGGTTCGCTGGCAAGGCCGAGTACGGCAAGCTGCTGCATGAAGACGTCAAGATCCGCGAGATCCTGCACAAGGAGCTCAAGCAGGCGGCCGTCGCCCGCATCGTGATCGAGCGTCCGCACAAGAAGTGCCGCGTCACGATCCACTCGGCACGTCCGGGCGTCGTGATCGGCAAGAAGGGCGCCGACATCGACAAGCTGCGCAAGCGCGTCGCCGACATCACCTCGTCGGACGTCGTCATCAACATCGTCGAGATCCGCAAGCCCGAGCTCGATGCGACCCTGGTCGCCGAGTCGATCGCGCAGCAGCTCGAGCGCCGCGTGGCGTTCCGCCGCGCCATGAAGCGCGCCGTGCAGTCGGCGATGCGTCTCGGCGCCGAGGGCATCCGCATCAACTGCTCGGGTCGTCTGGGCGGTGCGGAAATCGCCCGCATGGAATGGTACCGCGAGGGCCGGGTGCCGCTGCACACGCTGCGCGCCGACATCGACTACGGTGTGGCCACCGCGTTCACTACTTTCGGCACCTGCGGCGTGAAGGTCTGGATCTTCAAGGGCGAGATCCTCGAGCACGATCCGATGGCACAGGACAAGCGGATGAACGAAGGCGGCGGCGAGAGCTCGCAGCCGCGGTCGCGCCGCGACGCGGCCTGATCGATCAGCCGCGACAAGACAGGTTTGAGGGCTCAAAGCCATGATGCAACCAAAGAAGACCAAGTTCCGAAAGGCGCATAAGGGCCGTATCCACGGCGTTGCGTCCTCGGGCGCGACGCTGGCCTTCGGCCAGTTCGGGCTGAAGGCGATGGAGCCGGACCGCGTCACCGCGCGCCAGATCGAGGCCGCCCGTCGTGCCTTGACCCGTCACATGAAGCGCGCCGGCCGCGTCTGGATCCGGGTGTTCCCGGATCTTCCGGTGTCGAAGAAGCCGGCCGAGGTCCGCATGGGCTCCGGCAAGGGCTCGCCGGAATTGTGGGTGGCCCGCGTCAAGCCGGGCCGGGTGATGTTCGAGATCGACGGCGTGAGCACCCAGATCGCGCGCGAGGCGCTGCTGCTGGCGGCCGCCAAACTGCCGATCAAGACGCGCTTCGTCGAACGCATTGCGGAGTAATGGTCATGGCCGAGATGAAGATTGCCGACATTCGCGCGATGAGCCCCGATCAGATGGACGATGCGATCGTCAACCTGAAGAAGGAGCGTTTTAACCTGCGCTTCCAGCGTGCCACCGGCCAGCTCGAGAACACCGCTCGGCTGCGCGAGGCGCGTCGCGACATCGCCCGTATCAAGACCATCGCCGCGCAGCAGCGCGCCAAGACGAAGTAAGAGGCTCGACATGCCGAAACGGACCCTCCAGGGCGTTGTCGTCAGCGACAAGCAGGCCAAGACGGTGGTCGTGCGCGTCGACCGGCGCTTCACCCACCCGATCTACAAGAAGACCATCCGCCGCTCGAAGAACTACCACGCCCACGACGAGAACAACGAGTTCAAGCCGGGCGACATGGTGTGGATCGAGGAGAGCAAGCCGATCTCGAAGCTGAAGCGCTGGACCGTGGTCCGGGGCGAGCACAAGAAAACCGCCTGAGGCGCGAAGCGGCCCTCGTCGAAGAGGGCCCATTTCGCTTTCGGGATCAAACAAGGCGCAGCTTTCCTGCGCAGCAGATGAAGAGGACGAGGTGCATCAATGATTCAGATGCAGACCAACCTCGACGTGGCCGATAATTCCGGCGCACGCCGTGTCATGTGTATCAAGGTGCTGGGCGGCTCGAAGCGCCGCTATGCCACCGTCGGCGACATCATCGTGGTGTCGATCAAGGAAGCCATTCCGCGTGGCAAGGTGAAGAAGGGCGACGTCATGAAGGCCGTCGTGGTGCGCGTCCGCAAGGACATCCGCCGCGCCGACGGCTCGGTGATCCGCTTCGACCGCAACGCGGCCGTTCTGATCAACAACCAGTCGGAGCCGGTCGGCACCCGCATCTTCGGGCCGGTGCCGCGCGAGCTGCGCGCCAAGAACCACATGAAGATCATTTCGCTCGCGCCGGAGGTGCTGTGATGGCTGCCAAGATCCGCAAGGGCGACAAGGTGATCGTCCTGACCGGCCGCGACAAGGGTCGCACCGGCGAGGTGTTCGAGGTGCGTCCCGACGAGGGCACCGCGCTGGTGCGCGGTATCAACCTGGTGAAGCGTCACCAGAAGCAGACCCAGAACCAGGAAGGCGGCATCATCTCCAAGGAGGCGCCGATCAACCTGTCGAACGTCGCGTATGTCGGTAAGGACGGCAAGCCGACGCGCGTTGGATTCAAGATTCAGGCGGACGGCAAGAAGGTCCGCGTTGCCAAGAGCTCGGGAGTTGAGATCGATGGCTGAGACTGCTTACACCCCGCGCCTCCGCACGGAATATGATCGCCAGATCAAGAGCCAGCTGACCGAGAAGTTCGGCTACGCCAACGTCATGCAGGTGCCGCGGCTCGACAAGGTCGTGCTCAACATGGGCATCGGCGAGGCGGTCAACGACCGCAAGAAGGCGGAGACGGCGGCGGCCGACCTGTCGCTGATCGCCGGCCAGAAGGCGGTCGTGACCTATTCGCGCGTCGCCATTGCGACCTTCAAGCTGCGTGAGAACCAGCCGATCGGCTGCAAGGTCACGCTGCGCAAGACCAAGATGTACGAGTTCATCGACCGCCTGATCAACGTCGCGCTGCCGCGCGTCCGCGACTTCCGCGGCCTGAACCCGAAGAGCTTCGACGGCCGCGGCAACTACTCGCTCGGCATCAAGGAGCACATCATTTTCCCCGAGATCGACTTCGACAAGGCCGGGGAGAGCTGGGGCATGGACATCACGGTGTGCACCACCGCGACGACCGATGATGAGGCCCGTGCCCTTCTGACCGCATTCAATTTCCCGTTCCGGCAGTGAGACGCTGAACAGCTTCTCAAACGCGGATACCCAGGAGCCAAGCATGGCAAAGAAGAGTTCAATCGAGAAGAACAACCGGCGCAAGCGGATGACGAAGAACGCCGCCCCGAAGCGCGCCCGGTTGAAGGCGATCATCGCCGACAAGTCCAAGCCGATGGAGGAGCGCTTTGCCGCGACCCTGAAGCTGGCCGAGATGCCGCGCAATTCGTCGGCGACCCGCATCCGCAACCGGTGCGAGCTGACCGGCCGTCCGCGGTCGAACTATCGCAAGAACAAGCTGAGCCGCATCGCGCTGCGCGAGCTCGGGTCCAAGGGCCTGGTCCCGGGCCTCGTGAAGTCGAGCTGGTAAGGAGGGTCGCACCATGTCAACGCACGATCCCATCAGCGATCTGATCACCCGCATCCGCAACGCGCAGATGCGCTCGAAGTCGAAGGTCTCGACTCCCGGCTCCAAGATGCGCGCCAGCGTGCTCGAGGTGCTGAAGTCCGAAGGCTACATCCGTGGCTATGCCACGCTGGAGCATCCGTCGGGCCGCAGCGAGATCGAGATCGAGCTGAAATATTTCGACGGCGAGCCCGTGATCCGCGAGATCGAGCGCGTCTCCAAGCCCGGCCGCCGCGTCTACACCTCGGTGAAGAACCTGCCGCGCGTGAACAACGGGCTCGGAATTTCTGTTTTGTCGACACCGAAGGGAATCATGGCCGACCATAGCGCGCGTGACGCGAATGTCGGCGGTGAAGTTCTCTTCACGGTGTTCTAAGAAGGATTGAGCCATGTCACGTATTGGCAAGAAGCCTGTGGCGGTGCCGTCCGGTGTGACGGCCTCCGTCGATGGACAGACCGTCAAGATGAAGGGGCCGAAGGGCCAGCTTCAGTTCATCGTCCATGACGACGTGGACGTGAAGTTCGAGAACGGCCAGGTCAAGGTTGCCCCGCGCGCCGAGACCAAGCGCGCCCGTTCGCTGTACGGCACCGCTCGCGCCCAGATCGCGAATCTGGTCGAAGGCGTCACCAAGGGCTTCGAGAAGAAGCTCGAGATCACCGGCGTCGGCTACCGCGCCGCGATGCAGGGCAAGAACCTGCAGCTCGCGCTCGGCTACAGCCACGACGTCGTCTACCAGATCCCGGAAGGCATCACGATCGCGGTGCCGAAGCCCACCGAGATCACGGTCACGGGCATCGACCCGCAGCGCGTCGGCCAGGTGGCCGCCGAAATCCGCGCCTACCGGCCGCCGGAGCCCTACAAGGGCAAGGGCGTGAAGTACGCGGGTGAATTCATCTTCCGCAAGGAAGGCAAGAAGAAGTAACGGAGCCGGACATGTCGAGAGCCAAGGTTACGAATGCCCGGCGCAAGCAGCGTGTGAGGCTGTCGCTGCGCCGCTCCGCCGGCGGCCGTCCGCGTCTGTCGGTGTTCCGCTCGTCGAAGCACATCTACGCTCAGGTCATCGACGACCAGAAGGGCGAGACGCTCGCCTCTGCGTCGTCGATGGAGAAGGAGATGCGCTCGGCCGGCAACACCGGTGCCGACATCGACGCGGCGAAGGCGGTGGGCAAGCTGCTCGCCGAGCGCGCGGTGAAGGCGGGGATCAAGGAAGTCGTGTTCGATCGCGGCGGCTATCTCTATCACGGGCGCGTCAAGGCGCTGGCCGACGCGGCGCGCGAGAGCGGGCTGAGCTTCTAACATCAATGGATATGGGCGTCAGAGCCCCTCAGAAGATTGGATAGCACCATGGCAGGTGAACGGGAACGAGGCGGTCGCGATCGCAAGGAGCGCGAGGAGCGCGACAGCGAGTTCGTCGACAAGCTCGTCCACATCAACCGAGTCGCGAAGGTCGTGAAGGGCGGTAAGCGCTTCGGCTTTGCGGCGCTCGTCGTGATCGGCGATCAGAAGGGCCGGGTCGGGTTCGGCCACGGCAAGGCACGTGAGGTTCCGGAGGCGATCCGCAAGGCGACCGACTCCGCCAAGCGCAACCTGACCCGCGTCGCGCTGCGCGAGGGCCGCACCCTGCACCACGACATCTTCGGTCGTCACGGTGCGGGTCGCGTCTATCTGCGTGCGGCTCCGGCCGGTACCGGCATCATCGCCGGCGGACCGATGCGCGCCGTGTTCGAGACGCTCGGCATCCAGGACGTGGTGGCGAAGTCGATCGGCTCGTCGAACCCGTACAACATGGTGCGTGCGACCTTCAACGCGCTGAAGCACCAGGATAGCCCGCGCTCAGTTGCCGCGCGCCGCAACATCAAGGTGTCGACTCTGCAGGCCCGCCGCGTCGGTGGCGATGCCGAGGCAGCAGCCGACTAACGAACGCGCGTCGTCCTGCGGATGGCGCAACTCGGAGTGAAGACCATGGCTAGCGCCAAGACGATCAAGATCGAGCAGATCGGCAGCCCGATCCGCCGGCATCACTCGCAGCGCGAGACGCTGATCGGGTTGAAGCTCAACAAGATCGGCCGGGTGACCGAACTGCCGGATACGCCGGCGGTCCGCGGCATGATCACCAAGGTTCATCATCTCGTCCGCATCGTCGACGAGAAGTAAGGAGAAGGGCGATGAAGCTCAGCGATATCGCCGACAACGCCGGCGCGCGCAAGAAGCGCATGCGCGTCGGCCGCGGCATCGGCTCCGGCAAGGGCAAGACCTCCGGCCGTGGCGGCAAGGGCCAGACCGCGCGCTCCGGCGTGCGCATCAAGGGCTTCGAAGGCGGTCAGATGCCGATGCATCGCCGTCTGCCGAAGCGCGGCTTCAACAACATCTTCGCGCTCGATTTCGTCGAGATCAATCTCGACCGGATCCAGCAGGCGATCGACGCCAAGAAGCTCGACGCCAGCAGCGTGATCAACGCCGAGGCGCTGGTGAAGTCGGGCGCGCTGCGGCGGCCGAAGGACGGCGTGCGTCTGCTCGGCCGTGGCGAGCTCACCGCGAAGATCAACATCGAGGTGCATGGCGCCTCGAAGTCAGCGATCGCGGCGGTCGAGAAGGCCGGCGGCACCGTCAAGCTCCTGGCGCCAGCCAAGGACGAAGGCGAGGCTGCGTAACATCTGCGTCATTGCCCTGCCTCCGGCGCATGCCGGATAGGGCAGGGCAATGGACAGAACGCGCCCGCGCACCAGATAATATCCGGCGTCTGCCCGGCCCTGCGAGCCCTCGCGGGGCCCAATGCGGTGAAGAAGGGCGGCGGGAGAAAGCTAGACATGGCCTCAGCAGCGGAACAACTGGCGGCAAACCTCAATTTCGGCGCGCTCGCGAAGGCCGATGAGCTGAAGAAGCGCATCTGGTTCACCCTCGGTGCGCTGCTGGTCTACCGCCTCGGCACCTACATTCCGCTGCCAGGCATCGATCCGAACATCTGGGACTCGGTGTTCCGGACCCAGGCCGGCGGCATTCTCGGCATGTTCAACATGTTCGCTGGCGGCGGCATTCACCGCATGGCGATCTTTGCGCTGAACATCATGCCGTACATCTCGGCATCGATCATCATTCAGTTGCTCACCACCGTCTCGCCCCAGCTCGAAGCCCTCAAGAAAGAGGGTGAGGCTGGCCGCAAGATGCTGAATCAGTACACCCGCTATCTGACGGTGATTCTCGCCGCGGTGCAGTCGTACGGCATCGCCGTCGGCCTCGAAGGCGCGGGCAACGTCGTTGCCGATCCCGGCCTGTTCTTCCGCCTCTCCACCGCGATCACGCTGACCGGCGGCACCATGTTCCTGATGTGGCTGGGCGAGCAGATCACCTCGCGCGGCATCGGCAACGGCATCTCGCTGATCATCCTGTCCGGCATCGTGGCCGAGCTGCCCTCGGCGCTCGCCAACATGCTCGAGCTCGGACGTCAGGGCGCGCTGTCGACCGGCCTGATCCTGATCGTCATCGTGATGGCAGTCGCCGTGATCGCCTTCATCGTGTTCGTGGAGCGCGCCCAGCGCCGGCTCCTGATCCAGTATCCGAAGCGCCAGGTCGGCAACAAGATGTTCGAGGGCCAGTCCTCGCATCTGCCGCTCAAGCTGAACACCTCGGGCGTGATCCCGCCGATCTTCGCCTCGTCGCTGCTGCTGCTGCCGACCACGGTCGCCAATTTCAACGCCGGCAAGGGACCCGAGTGGTTCCAGTGGATCACGACGCAGCTCGGTCATGGCCGGCCGCTGTTCCTGGTGCTGTATCTGGCGCTGATCCTGTTCTTTGCCTTCTTCTACACCGCGATCGTGTTCAACCCGACCGAGACCGCGGACAACCTCAAGAAGCATGGCGGCTTCATCCCCGGCATCAGGCCGGGCGAGCGCACCGCGGAATATATCGATTATGTGCTGTCGCGGATCACCGTGCTCGGCGCCATCTATCTGGCGATCGTGTGTCTGATCCCGGAAATTCTGATTTCCTACGCTTCCGTCCCGTTCTACTTTGGTGGCACTTCGCTTCTGATCGTGGTCAGCGTTACGATGGATACCGTGGCGCAGGTTCAGGGTTATCTGCTCGCCCATCAATATGAGGGGCTGATCAGGAAGTCGAAGTTGCGGGGGCGCCGCCGCGGATAGCGGCGGATCGCGGCCCGGGAACCACAAAGCCAAGAACAAGGTGTGCGGGAGGGTCGCTCACCGTGTGCCGGGGGGCGAAATTCGATGAGACTCATTCTTCTGGGACCGCCCGGCTCGGGCAAGGGAACGCAGGCGCAGCGCCTCGTGCAGCAGTATGGCATCGTCCAGCTGTCGACCGGTGACATGCTGCGCGCCGCGGTGGCGGCGCAGACGCCGATCGGGCTGAAGGCCAAGGACATCATGGCGGCGGGCGGTCTGGTCCCGGACGAGGTCGTGGTCGGCATCATCGCGGACCGGATCGAGCAGCCCGACGCGGCCAATGGTTTCATCCTCGATGGCTTCCCGCGCACGGTGCCGCAGGCCGAGGCGCTGGATGCGCTGTTGAAGCAGAAGCAGATGAAGCTCGACGCGGTGATCGAACTCCGCGTCAATGAAGGTGTGCTGCTTGAGCGCGTCGAGCGCCGGGCCGCCGAGACCCGCGCGCGCGGCGAAGCTGTTCGGGCCGATGATACGCCGGAGGTCCTCACCAAGCGCCTAGCCAGCTACCGCGACCAGACCGCGCCCCTGATCCACTATTATTCCGACCATCGGATGCTGGCGACCGTCGACGGCATGATGCCGATCGAGCAGGTGACCGAGGAGATCGGTCGGATCCTGGCCGCCGTTGGCAAGACCGGCGGTAACCGGGCGGCCAAGAAGGCGAGCCCGGCCAAGCGCAGCGCCAAGGCACCGGGCAAGACGGGGCCGGCAAAATCGGCCAAGAAGGCTGCCAAAAAGGCTCCTAAGGCAGCCGCACCCGCGAAAAAGGCAGTCAAGAAGTCCGCCAAGACCGCAAGAAAGGCGGTCAAGACGACGCCGAAGAAGGCCTCCAAGGCTTCGAAGAAGGCTGCCAGGCCCGCCGCCAAGGCCGCCAGGGGAACCCGCAAGACCTCTGCAAAGGCTGCAAAAAAGCGTGCGGCGAGGTGATCGAATCTTGTAGGGGCGGTTGACGACCGCCGTGTGAATCCATTAATAAGCCCGCATCAAAGTCGGATGGTTTTCCCAGAGATGCCGGGCCCCACGAATCGAGGGGTGGGCGTCTTGTTCGCGTTTGCGGACACCTGCCCGAGATAGCGAGAATGAAGGCCGGTCCGTCCTGGGATCGGTGACAGGAGAGAAGTCCGTGGCCCGTATTGCCGGTGTCAACATCCCGACCAACAAGCGCGTCCTGATCGCGCTCCAGTACATCCATGGCATCGGCCCGAAGATCGCGGGTGAGATCGTGGAGAAGGTGAAGATCGCGGAAGATCGCCGCGTCAACCAGCTGAGCGACCAGGAAGTCCTGCAGATCCGCGAGATCATCGACCGTGACTACGTCGTCGAGGGTGACCTCCGTCGCGAGACCGGCATCAACATCAAGCGGCTGATGGACCTTGGCTGCTATCGCGGCCTGCGTCATCGCCGCGGCCTGCCGGTGCGTGGTCAGCGCACCCACACCAATGCGCGCACGCGCAAGGGGCCGGCCAAGGCGATCGCCGGCAAGAAGAAGTAATTGGCGAATTGCGAATGCGCGGATAGCGGGTAGGGGAAGCCCTTCTCGCTATTCGCTATTTACCATTCGCTCGTTTGGTGTAGCCGCTGGCATTACGGCGGCGTTGAGATCTCAAGAAAGGTACTTATATGGCCAAGGAAGCCACACGTGTCCGCCGTCGCGAGCGCAAGAACATCGCCTCCGGCGTCGCTCATGTGAATTCGTCGTTCAACAACACCACCATCACCATCACCGACGCGCAGGGCAACACCATTGCCTGGTCGTCCGCCGGTACGATGGGTTTCAAGGGATCGCGCAAGTCGACCCCGTATGCCGCGCAGGTCGCGGCGGAGGACGTGTCCAAGAAGGCCCAGGAACATGGCATGCGCACCCTCGAGGTCGAGGTGGCCGGCCCTGGCTCTGGCCGCGAATCGGCGCTGCGCGCGCTGCAGGCTGCGGGCTTCACCGTCACCTCGATCCGCGACGTGACGACGATCCCGCACAATGGTTGCCGTCCGCGCAAGCGTCGGCGCGTCTAATCTGAAAGAGGCGGACAGCATGTCCGCCTCGTCGTGCTTTTGAGACATTTCGACTGCCGCGATCTGAAGCGCGGTTCTCCAACGCCAGTCAGTCAGATCCCATGACTGGCCCATGGGTGAAACAGTGACGATCCAGAAGAATTGGCAAGAATTGATTCGGCCGAACAAGCTCCAGGTCACGCCGGGCTCCGACGCGACCCGTTTCGCCACCGTGGTTGCCGAGCCGCTGGAGCGCGGTTTCGGCCAGACGCTCGGCAATGCGCTCCGTCGCATCCTGCTGTCGTCGCTGCAGGGCGCCGCTGTGCAGTCGGTGCACATCGACGGCGTGCTGCACGAGTTCTCCTCGATCGCCGGTGTCCGCGAGGACGTGACCGACATCGTGCTGAACATCAAGGACATCTCGATCAAGATGCAGGGCGAAGGCCCGAAGCGGATGGTCGTGAAGAAGCAGGGCCCGGGCGCGGTCACCGCCGGTGACATCCAGACCGTCGGCGACATCGTCGTTCTGAACCCCGACCTGCAGCTCTGCACCCTGGACGAGGGTGCCGAGATCCGCATGGAGTTCACGGTCGCGACCGGCAAGGGCTATGTCGCCGCCGATCGCAACCGCCCCGAGGACGCGCCGATCGGCCTGATCCCGGTCGACAGCCTGTTCTCTCCGGTCCGCAAAGTCTCCTACAAGGTCGAGAACACCCGCGAGGGCCAGATCCTCGACTACGACAAGCTGACCATGACGATCGAGACCAACGGCGCGATCACGCCGGAGGACGCGGTGGCCTATGCCGCCCGCATCCTGCAGGACCAGCTCAACGTCTTCGTCAACTTCGAAGAGCCGCGCAAGGAAGTCGCCCAGGAGATCATCCCGGACCTCGCCTTCAACCCGGCCTTCCTCAAGAAGGTGGACGAGCTCGAGCTGTCGGTGCGTTCGGCGAACTGCCTGAAGAACGACAACATCGTCTACATCGGCGACCTCGTGCAGAAGTCGGAAGCAGAGATGCTGCGCACCCCGAACTTCGGCCGCAAGTCGCTGAACGAGATCAAGGAAGTGCTGGCCCAGATGGGTCTGCATCTCGGCATGGAAGTGCCGGGCTGGCCGCCGGAGAACATCGACGAGCTGGCCAAGCGCTTCGAGGATCATTACTGAGCGAATAGGGAGTGGCGAATAGCGAATAGGAAGTGGCGAATAGGAAGAACTATTCGCTACTCGCCATTCGCTACTCGCACTTCTGGGCGAACGCAGGCAGCCCACCTGAGCAACATGTCCGACGAACCGTCGCGGCAGATTGAAATGAAGGACTAAGACAATGCGTCACGGCAAGGTTCATCGGAAGCTCAACCGCACCGCCGAGCACCGCAAGGCGATGTTCGCCAACATGTGCGCCGCGCTGATCAAGCACGAGCAGATCGTCACCACGCTGCCGAAGGCCAAGGAGCTCCGGCCGATCGTCGAGAAGCTCGTCACGCTCGGCAAAAAGGGCGGTCTGGCGCTGCGCCGCCAGGCGATCGCGGAGATGCGCGATGTCGACCAGGTCAAGAAGCTGTTCGACGTCCTGGCGCCGCGCTACAAGGACCGCAACGGCGGCTACACCCGCATCATCAAGGCCGGCTTCCGCTACGGCGACAACGCGGCGATGGCCGTGATCGAGTTCGTCGACCGCGACGTCGATGCCAAGGGCCTGGACTCCGGTCCGGTGCAGGAAACCTCGGAAGCGGCGTAACGGTCGCTCCGATCCAGGGTTTGCAAAGCGGCGCCTTCGGGCGCCGTTTTCGTTTGAGGTGGCGTGGCCGGATGAGGCGGGGAGGGTGTCTCGTCCTCTTGCCACATCGTCACGCGCGCGCAGCGACGCATCCAGGGCTGCGCAAAGTTGATTCCGTCGCTGTGCTCGCAGCGACATGAAGTGAGACGGTCGCGCTCACTCACGCCGCGCGGATGGTGCGGACGAAGTCATCGAGGTCATGGCGGAGGCGGTCGTTGCCTTCGGTCAGCAGCCGGGCGGCGCTGAGGACCTGAGATGAGGCCTCGCCGGTCCGTGAGGCGCCCTGTGTGACCTCGCCGATGCTGTGCGCCACCTGGGCGGTGCGCTCGGACGCGCCTTGGATGTTGCGGACGATGTCGCGCGTGGCATTGCCCTGACCCTCGATCGCGGTTGCGACGTGCGAGGCGATCTCCGAGATGCGGCTGATGATGTCGACGATGGCGCCAATGGCACCGACGGAATCCCGCGTCGCCGTCTGGATGCCGGCGATCTGCTCGCGGATATCCTCGGTCGCATCCGCGGTCTGCTTGGCGAGCGTCTTGACCTCCTGGGCGACCACGGCAAAGCCGGCACCGGCTTCACCGGCCCGCGCGGCTTCGATGGTCGCATTGAGCGCCAGCAGGTTGGTCTGCTGCGCGATCGTGGCGATCAGCTGGATGACGCTGCCGATGCGGTCGGCCGCGGCGGCCAGCATTGCCATCCGCTCGTCGGTCTGCCTCGCCTGATCGACGGCGTCGCGCGCAATGGCTGCGGAGATGTCGACCTGCCGGCCGATCTCGGCCGCCGAGGCCATCATCTGCTCGGTCGCGGCGGCGACGCGCTGCACGTTGTGCGAGGCCTCCTGGGAGGCCGAGGCCACGGCCGCCGAGAGCGCCTGGGTGTGATGGGCCGTCTCGGTCAGTCCATGCGCCGACTGCGTCAGCTCCTGCGATGCCGACGACACCGACACGATCACCTGGCCGGCGGTGGCTTCGAACGCCTCTGCCAGCCGCGCGAGCCCGGCGCGATGGCGCTCGGCAGCGCGCCGGTCCTCCTCGCGGCGGATTTCGAGCTCGGCGTCCGCGCGCTCACGGGCCTTGAGCTTGAACTGCTCGACCGCCTGCGCCATCGCGCCGATCTCGTCGCTTCGTCCGAGGCCGGGCAGCACGATCTCGAAGCGGCCGGCGGCGAGCTCGTACATCGCCGTGCTCATACGCCGGATCAGCCGCGCGACGCGGCGGCCGAACAGCACGGCGGCGACCGCGAGCGCGATTGCGGTCGCACCGGTGATCCATGTCAGCAGCTGCCGGACTTCCGCCGCCCTGCGCTCCCCCGCGTCGGCGCGCTGCTGAGCGGCGGCCGCTGCCTTGACCAGCGCCGGGCGGATGCGATCGAAGATCTGGTCGAGGTCCTCGGCCTGCTCGTCCAGCGCCTGGCGCGAGACCGCCACCGCCGCGAAGGCCTGCTTGTAGGCGCGGACGAACGGCAGGAGCTCCGACTTGCTGGCTGCCGCGACCGGCGCGCGCGCCAGCGCCGCCTCGAACTCGCTTTCGGCCTCGTCGAAGCGGTCGCTGATCCTCTCCTCGCCGCGCAGCAGGAACTCGGTCTCGAGCCGGCGCATGGCCAGCATGGCGAGCGACAGCCTGGGATCGCTGATTTGAGTGACCACGGTCTCGAACGGGCGGGCGGCATTCTGCAGCCGGCCTTGCAGCCCGTCGCCGTCGCGGAAGCCAAGCACGCGCTGCGCGCCGACGATGTTCTGGAACCGCGTCGCGTAGAGGTTGATGCCGGGGCGGAGCGCGCCGACCTCGCCGATGGGGTCTCCCTGGGGCGTGGTCGCGACATAGGCCTCGACGGCGTCGAGCGCGCGCAGCCCCTGCGCGAGGCGATCGGCGTGCCTGGCGATCAGGCTCTCGTCGCGGCTGCGCAGGAATCGCGTGGCGAGCTGTTGGGTCTCAAGAAAGCCCTCCGACAGGGTGGCGATGTGAATGCGGAACCGCATGCCGTCGTCCGCGGCCTGCTGGATCTGGGCCGCATGCTCCAGGCCGCCGAGGCAGAGCGCACCGACCACGATTACGCCGGCGGTGCCGAGCGCCGCGATCTGGGTGGCGAGGCTTGGACGTAGTCGCTGGAAGAGAACGGAGAGGAGGCGGCTTGCGTGCGCAAACAGGGCTTGCTGCATTTCTGTCACATCAGGTCTGAACGGGAGCCGTCGGGCGGAGAGACGTCGCAGAGAAGGTTGAGAGTGTTCGCGACGTTTCACACGCGCAACTACGCAAATACCTCGTCGATCTTAAAACGTTCGTGACGGAAAGTTCGAAATGGAGACAAAATCTCCCGCGGAGTCAAACGCATGGACGTTTTCTTGCGCACTGCAGCCTGGTGGTTGTGCGGCGTCGCGCTGGCTGAGCTCGCCGACCTGGCCGGCTCGCCTTCAACTGGCTGCTGTCGAAGTCACGCTACGCGTCGCTGGTGATGACGCCCGCCGGTTTCGCGCTGTCGGTCTATCTGACCCAGCGCTTCTTCCTGAACGCGCAAGGCAGCGGCAATCCCGCAGGCGATCGCCGCACGCCACCTGACGGATACAAGCGCGCGCAGCCCGCTGGTGTCGATCCGCATCGCCATCGGCAAGGTGCTGCGAGATGACTGACAACCACGTCATGGTGGTGCCGCTGATGACGGCCGCGCTGATCGCCTACGGCACCTCGCGTCTCATCTGCGAGGAGGGGCTCTACCACGCCCTCGCCAAGGGCTTCGTCGCCAGAGCTGAGACAAAGGCTGAGGCAGCGCAAGGACTGAAGCGGTTTGCCGCGCCGTCCTGACCTCGCGCTCATCCACAGTGTTCGGCGCGCGCCGATAACCGGCGTCGGTTCAATCGCTTGATGGCAGATCCTGGGATCTGCCATCAGTTCGAAATGACCGTCGGCGGCCCCGTTGCCGGCGCCGCCGCGCAAGGTTCGTCGCTCTACTTCCTGAACGGATCTGGCCGCATCAGAAGCCGGCCGGAGATCGAGTTCGGCACCTCGTAGGGTGAGCCGATCGACAGCACGTGGCTCAGCGCGATCAGCCGGTTCGGCAGCTTGGCCGGCGGCGGCGTCTGGAACGAATACGACGTCGGGTTGTGGCACAGGAAGCAGTTCAGCACGTTCTTGATCGGCGTGTTGTCGGCGTTCTGCACGAAGGTCTCGGCGGTGGCGTTGGCGAGATTGACCGAGCCGACCGCGCTGGTCTGGTTGCTGTTCAGATTATACGAGTTGGGGAGCATCCAGACCGTGCCGTCGAGGGCGTAGTTCGCGAACGTCGATTGCGGGCCTTTCAGGCCGGAGAGAAAGCCCTGGGCTTGCGCCGTGATCGCGAAGATGTTGCCGACGCCATTGGGCTGGTTCTCGCCGCCGGTCTGGTTCTCGAGCACGACGTTGCTCACCGGTGTGAGCTTCTGGGTCGCCGGATCGAGCCGCAGTTGCGGCCGGTTGGCGCCGGGCAGAGCCGGGATGTTGACCTGTGAGAACGGCGTGCGGCCCTTGTAGAGCGTGTAGCTCTTCGGATCCGAGCGGCTCGCCGATGGCGCAAAGGTGTTGTCCGGCGTCTGCGGCGAGTTGTTCTTCAGCTCGAACGTGCCCCACAGGAATTCGGGGTGGTTCTCGGTGTAGCCGACCACGTGCAGGCCGATCAGCGCCACGGTCACGGTGACGAATTTGCCGGGCACCGGGCGGATCGTGATCAGGCCGGGGGTGATGTTGTTCTCCAGCACCGGCACCTGCGCCTGGGTCGTATAGGCGCCCGCAGGCGGTGCCTGCCCGGGGTCGAGCCGCAGCCACGTCGCCTTGAACACCGCATCGCCAACGGCGAAGGAGGAATCCGCCGGCTGGCTCTGGTAGCCGCCGGTCGCGATCAGGTTCTTGCGCGCCGTGCTGAAATAGCTCTGGTTCATGTGAACCGAGGCGTAGACGGGATAGCCGTTCTGCGCGACCAGCATGTTGCCGTCGGCTTCGACGATGGCGCCGGCGCCTTCGGTGAAGCCGGCCGTGCCGTGGAAGACCTGGGCACGGGCCGCCAGCGTCAGCGGGCGCGGCCGTGGTGCGCCGGCATTCTCGGCGTTGCCGAGCAACTCGTCGGGCGTCGCCAAGGTCATGAACCGCGGGACGGCGGCGCCGGAGCCCGAATCCTTCACCAGCGCCGTCGCCCAGACGAACGCCTCCCACGACCATTGATGGAAATTGCAGTCCGGCGTCGGGATGGTCTTGGTGTCGGAGGTGGGGAAGGCGGCGTCCGGCTTGAGATAATTGCCCAGTCCCTCCGACCAGCCGAAGGCCGGGCAGTTCTTCGCCGGCGGTGGAGGGGCGGCGCTGGCCGGGCTGAAGGCGCCGGCAAGGCCGCTTGCGGTGACGGTCGTCGCGAAAGTGAGCATGAGCCACTGAATCGTCTTCATGGCCGGTCTCCATTGATGTGCGCGCTGGGATGGGCCGAAGGTCTCGCCGCCATGCGTCGCAAATGATTGCTGAAAATGATTCATTCAAAAGTAGTGCGCGGCGAACATGCACCCAAAGGTGAGATTTGCAAGACCGGTAGCTCACGCAACCCGCGTTTTTTTTCGGAGGCGCCTCGCGGCGTGAAATGCGGCTCTGCCGGACCGTCGATGCGACGGCGTTCGTCTTCATCGGCCGAACGGGCTGCAGTGTGAGCGCGGGCACGGCCGACACCGCTGATCGTGCGCATCCTGGCGGCCGTTCGCTGGAGAATTGCGGACAATGAGGTCTTCACGCCAGTGGACGACAACCACAGGAGAGTGAAATGAAGTCCATCATGGCCGCTGCGTTGCTGCTCGTGCTGACATCGGGCGCAAGCCTTGCGGGCACGCCGCTGATCGATGCGCGTCAGCACAACCAGTCACATCGCATCTACAACGGCATCGCGGGCGGACGGCTGACCCATCTGGAGGCGCAGCAGCTCGTCCGCGGTCAGATCCACGTCCAGAAGCTGGAAAACAAGGCCAAGGCGGACGGCGTGGTGACGCCGTTCGAGCGTGCCCGCATCAACGTCGCGCAATCCGTGCAGGGCGCGCGCATATTCTGGAAGAAGCACAATTAGCCGCGCACGGCGGTTCGCTGGCGGCAAGGCGCCGCCGTGGCGGCGCTTTGCCATCATGTGATGCGACGGCGGCGCCGCTCACACCAGCGCGACCGTGACGCCGGCAGCGGCGCTGAACGCGACCACGACGAGCGGCGGCGCGCGCCATGCGACCAGCAGGACGAAGCCGATCAGGGCGATGCCAAAATCCGCGGCGTTGTGGATGGTGGTTGTCCAGACCGGGTCGTACAGGGCCGCTCCCAGCACACCGACGACCGCGGCGTTGACACCCCGCATCATCGCCTGGGCGCCGGCGCGTTTGCGGAACGAGTCCCAGAATGGCAGCGCGGCGAGCAGGACAAGCATGCCCGGCAGGAAGATGCCCAGGAGACCGAGCGCGGCTCCGACGATCCCATGCGGCTCCGGAGCGACGACGGTGCCGAGATAGGCGGCGAAGGTGAAGAGCGGGCCCGGTACGGCCTGCGCGGCGCCGTAGCCAGCGAGAAAGGCGTCGTCGCTCAGCCAGCCAGGTCCGACGAAGGCCTCGCGCAGCAGCGGAAGCACGACGTGCCCACCGCCGAACACGAGTGCGCCCGAGCGATAGAAGGCATCGAACAAGGCGACGCCGGTCGATCCCGTCACGCCGCGCAGCAGCGGAAGTCCCGCCAACAGGATGGCAAACATGGCGAGCGCAACCAGCCCCACGGTCCGCGACACCGGAATCGCGACGTGTCCGGACGGCGCCGCCTCGCCGCGGCAGAGCCACAGACCGGCGAGTCCGCCGAGAACGATCGCTCCGATCTGGGCGAGCGAGGCGGTGCTGAATAGGATGACGAGGGTTGCGGCGACCGCGATCGAGGCGCGCGTCCGGTCGGGGCAGAGCGTGCGCGCCATGCCCCAGACCGCCTGCGCGACGATGGCGACCGCGGTCAGCTTCAGTCCATGCAGCAGGCCGTCGCCGACCGGACCACTCAATTGGCCGGCACCATAGGCGAACAGCACGAGAATCGCGGCCGATGGCAGGGTGAAGCCGGTCCAGGCGGCGAGCGCGCCGAGATAGCCGGCCCGCATCAGCCCGATGGAGAATCCGACCTGGCTGCTGGCGGGGCCGGGCAGGAACTGGCAGAGGCCCACCAGATCGGCATAGGCATGCTCGTCGATCCACTTCCGCCTGACGACGAACTCGTCGCGGAAGTAGCCGATGTGGGCGATCGGACCGCCGAAGCAGGTCAGGCCGAGCGTGAGGAAGATCCGCAGGACCTCGAGCGCAGATCCGGAGCGCCCGCCGTGATCGGCGGGCGGGTTGGTCGCGGACTTCAGGCTGCTCACGGACGTTCGTTCCAGTCGCGAGGAGGTTCCTATCGGCTTTCGTTAAGGGGAAACGGGACCGTCGGCCAGTCTCAATCGCTCATGGCCGCTGATCGGACCGCGCGTCGGCTGCTGGCCATCTCATGCTTTCGATCGGTGGAATGGTGGGCACGGCGCCCCCGCGATCTCGCGCGAGGAGACCGCCTGTGCGCCTTTGCCCATTGTTGCCTGCTAGTTAGCTCCATCCCTCCAGCACGATCTTGCCGCGGGAGGTGTTGCTCTCGATCAACGCGTGCGCGCGCTTGAGGTTGGCCGCGTTGATGGTGCCGTAATTGTCGCCAAGGGTGGTGCGGATCACGCCCTTGTCGATCAGGTCGGACACGTCGTTGAGCAGATGGTGCTGCGCGATCATGTCGGGTGTCGTGAAAGATGAGCGCGTGAACATCGACTCCCAGTGGATCGAGATCGCCTTGCCCTTGAAGGCGGCGAGCGAGAACTCGGCGGGATCGTCGATCAGGCCGAACTTGCCCTGCGGCGTCATGAAGTCGGCGATTGCCTTGTAGTGCTGGTCGCTGTGGGTGAGGCTCGCGATGAGCGCGACCGGCGGCAGCTTCAGCGCGTCGATCTGCTCTTTCATCGGCTTGCCATGATCGATCACGGCATGGGCGCCGAGCTTCAGGCACCAGTCGCGCGACTCCGGTCGCGTCGCCGTGGCGAGCACGGTCAGCCCGGTGAGCCGGCGCGCGAGCTGGATCAGGATCGAGCCGACGCCGCCGGCGGCGCCCGTGATCAGCAAAGTGCGGTCGTCGAGGCTCTTGCCGGGGATTGCGCCGAGCCGGTCGAACAAGAGCTCCCAGGCCGTGATCGAGGTCAGGGGCAGGGCGGCGGCTTCGGCGAACGACAGGCTCTTCGGCTTGCGGCCGACGATGCGCTCGTCGACCAGATGGAATTCGGCATTGGTGCCCTGGCGCAGGATCGAGCCGGCGTAGAACACCTCGTCACCGGGCTTGAACAGGCTCACGTCCGGGCCGATAGCCTCGACCACGCCAGCGGCGTCATAGCCCAGGATCTTGGTTTCGCCGGCGGGCGGTGCGGCGCGCTTGCGCACCTTGGTGTCGACCGGATTGACCGAGACCGCTTTCACGGCGACGCGGATGTCGCGTCCCTTCGGCTCGGGTTTGGCGGTCTCGAAATCGAACAGCGCGCGGTCCTCGGTGATGGGCAGCGACTGCTGGTATCCGACGGCCTTCATGAACAGCCTCCTGGTTGGCTTGGCAATAGGATCTGTTTGTCCTGCTGGCATCACTTCAGCAAGTACTGTAAAAATGGGGAACTAGTCCCCATTTGGATACTATTGGGCCAAAACGCGATGAAACGGAAGAATTTCACCCGCCGTCCCGGCTGCGCGGTCGAAGCCACGCTCGATCTGATCGACGGCAAGTGGAAGGGCGTGATCCTCTACCACCTGCAGGGTGGCAGCCAGCGCTTCGGCGAGCTGCGCCGGCTGATGCCCGGCATCACTCAGCGCATGTTGACCAAGCAGCTGCGGGCGCTCGAGGACGACGGGCTGGTCGTCCGCAAGGTCTATGCCGAGGTGCCGCCGCGCGTCGAATACAGCCTGTCCGAGGTCGGCGAGAGCCTGCGGCCGGTGATCGAGGTTCTCAGAAGCTGGGGCGAGCGGCACCAGGAACGGCTGTCCTGCGCACCCGTTGCGGAGACCATCAAAGCGCCGCATCAGACCGCCTGAGCTTGGCCGCACCCGCCGTTCCGCCTATATCGAAGTCCTCATTGTCCGGGATTCTTTGCATGACGTTGATTCGCACTTCCGTGGTCCTGCTGCTGTCCCTGCTGGCCGCCTCTCCGCTCGCGGCCCAGGACCGGCGCGTGCCGCAGTCCCAGGCCGAGCTCCGGCTGTCCTATGCGCCGATCGTGCAGCGGGTGCAGCCGGCAGTCGTCAACGTTTACGCCGCCAAGGTGGTGCAGAACCGCAATCCCTTCCTCGACGATCCCATCTTCCGCCGCTTCTTCGGCCTGCAGGGCGGACCGCAGGAGCAGATGCAGCGCTCGCTCGGCTCGGGCGTGATGATCGATCAGTCGGGTCTCGTCGTCACCAACGTGCACGTCATCGAGGGCGCCGACGAGGTGAAGGTGTCGCTGTCCGACAAGCGCGAATTCGAGGCCGAGATCGTGCTGAAGGACAGCCGCACCGACCTTGCTGTGCTCAAGCTGAAGGGAACGCGCGAGTCGTTCGTCACGCTCGACCTCGCCAATTCCGACGATCTGCTGGTCGGCGATATCGTGCTGGCGATCGGCAATCCGTTCGGCGTCGGCCAGACCGTGACGCACGGCATCGTCTCGGCGCTGGCGCGCACGCAGGTCGGCATCACCGACTATCAGTTCTTCATCCAGACCGATGCCGCGATCAATCCCGGCAATTCCGGCGGTGCGCTGGTCGATATCAACGGCCGTCTGGTCGGCATCAACACCGCGATCTATTCCAAGTCCGGCGGCTCGCAGGGCATCGGCTTCGCGATTCCCGCCAACATGGTGCGGGTCGTCGTGGCGTCTGCCAAGAGCGGCGGCAAGGCGGTCAAGCGTCCGTGGCTCGGCGCGCGGCTGCAGGCGGTGACCCCTGAGATCGCCGAGAGCCTCGGCTTGCGCTCACCGACCGGCGCGCTGGTCGCCTCCGTGGTCGCGAACAGCCCGGCGGCGAAGGCGGGCATCAAGTCGTCCGACCTGATCGTGTCGATCGACGGCCAGACCGTCGACGATCCCAACGCCTTCGACTACCGCTTCGCCACGCGGCCGCTCGGCGGCACCGCGCAGATCGAGGTGCAGCGCGGCGGCAAGCCGGTGAAGGTCGCGGTCGCGCTGGAGACGGCGCCGGACACGGGGCGCAACGAGATGGTCATCAACGGCCGCTCGCCGTTCCAGGGTGCCAAGGTCGCCAACATCTCGCCCGCGGTGGCCGACGAGCTGCATCTCGATGCCGACACCGAGGGCGTCGTCATTCTCGAGCCGGGCGACGGCACCACGGCGGCCAATGTCGGCTTCCAGAAGGGCGACGTGATCATGGCGGTCAACAACCAGAAGATCGCCAAGACCGCTGATCTCGACAAGGCCGCGCGTGAGACCGCCCGCGTCTGGCGCATCACCGTGCTGCGCGGCGGCCAGCAGATCAACGTCACGCTCGGCGGATGAGTCCGAAGCGCCCCCAGCAGGGAGGCCCGAGCCTCTTCGCCGCGGCGGGGATGGAGCACGATGCGCCGCGGCCGCTGCCGGAGCGGCTGCGCCCCCACAAGCTCTCCGACGTCGTCGGACAGGATCACATCCTCGGCCCCGACGGCGCGCTGACGCGCATGCTGGAGACGCGGACGCTGGGCTCGCTGATCTTCTGGGGCCCGCCCGGCACCGGCAAGACCACGGTGGCGCGGCTGTTGGCCGATGCCACCGAGCTGCATTTCGAGCAGATCTCCGCGGTGTTCTCCGGCGTCGCCGACCTGAAGAAGGTGTTCGACGCCGCGCGCGCCCGCCGCGAGACCGGGCAGGGCACGCTTCTCTTCGTCGACGAGGTGCACAGGTTCAATCGCGCCCAGCAGGATTCCTTCCTGCCGGTGATGGAGGACGGCACCGTCGTGCTGGTCGGCGCCACCACCGAGAACCCGTCCTTCGAGCTCAACGCCGCTCTGTTGTCGCGTTCGCGCGTGCTGGTGTTCCACTCGCTCGACGCCGCCGCGATCGAGCGGCTCTACAGCAACGCCGAAGCGGTCGAGGGCCGCAAGCTGCCGCTCGACGACGAGGCGCGCGCCGTGCTGATCCGCATGGCCGACGGCGACGGCCGCGCCGCGCTGACGCTCGCCGAGGAAGTCTGGCGCTCGGCGCGCAAGGACGAGATCTTCAACGCGGTGCAACTGCAGGACATCCTGCAGCGCCGGGCGCCGATCTACGACAAGTCGGCCGACGGCCACTACAACCTGATCTCGGCGCTGCATAAGGCGGTGCGCGGCTCCGATCCGGATGCGGCGCTATACTACTTTGCACGCATGCTCGACGCCGGCGAGGACCCGCTGTTCCTGGCGCGCCGCATCGTGCGCATGGCGGTGGAGGACATCGGTCTGGCCGATCCGCAGGCGCTGGTCATCGCCAACGCCGCCAAGGACGCCTATGATTTCCTGGGCTCGCCCGAGGGCGAGCTCGCGATCGCGCAGGCCGTGATCTATGTCGCGACCGCGCCGAAATCCAACGCCGCCTACAAGGCCTTCGGCGCCGCCAAGCGGGTGGCGAAGGAGGGCGGCTCGCTGCTGCCGCCGAAGCACATCCTCAACGCGCCGACCAAGCTGATGCAGGGCGAAGGCTACGGCGCCGGCTACCAGTACGACCACGACGCCCCCGATGCGTTCTCCGGGCAGGACTACTTCCCCGAAGCCCTCGGCCGCCAGCAGTTCTACGACCCGCCCGAGCGCGGCTTCGAGCGCGAGATCAGGAAACGGCTGGATTATTGGGCGAAGCTGCGGAAGGAGCGGGGCGGTTGAATAGCGCCTCGTTCCAGAGGCGTTGATCGTTGCTCCGCCGGACGACGTTGATTTTACCGTCCAGCAAGAAAATCAGACTGGTACCGCGGCCCTTCTTCTAGCTTCCGCCAACTTGCGCAGTGCAGCAAGCCTGCCGTTGGGTGCAGCGGTCGCGATGCGGCCTTCGGTTAAGCAGTCGGGATCGATCTCGGACTTCGCTTGACACCTTCATCGACTCTGGCGACTACTTTTGAAATCCCGAGACCGATTTTTGCGTCGCGCGTCCAGCTCATCTTTCTCGTTGGCCCAACAAGTGCGTTGTCGGTAAGTGTTGTGAAGGCGGGGCTGCAGTTCGACAGCAGCCCTAGTTGTTGTGAGACCCTGTCCGGTCGCAACTCATTTTCGGAGCTGGACAAAGCGATTCTTTAAGGGCAGCTTCCTCTCATTAGGAAAGCTTTTTTTACAATTCATACCCGCAGGAGCGAGCCATGATATTCAAGCTGGGAGCGGTCGCATCCACTGTAAGCCTTGTGATTTTCGGTGCTGGAAGTGCAGCGGCTGCGTCCTTGTCGGAGTGCAACGCAGCACTGATCGTCTCTACCTACAACAAAATAGATGCTTCCAAGTCCGATTGGCGAATGGCGACGTTCGTAGACAAGGAGGCTTATAACAAGATCAAGGAATCGGCCGGTGCATCTGCTGTCATATACGGAGTGCCGGTGGGCGCAAATTACGACCAGTTCCGTGAGAGTATCGACCGCTACAAGACAAGCACGACGGAGAGTTTTTCGCAGGAGCAATTCCACAACATCTCTTGGACAGGCCTCGGGGCTGAGGCGGCGGATGCTTACAAGGAATGTATCAGGCAGAAGAGTCGAGGCTTGTACATTGTTCCCGATAAGGCAACCGATTCCGACCTGTCGTTCCGTGTAGTTTACGGCGTGGTTGGCGGCAGTCCCAACCCGCTTCCTGTGAAATGGATGGGTGCCGCGGCGAAGGACGCCTCCCTGCCGGGAACGGTGAGTGCCGGTGAAAAAATTATCGTCATTGACAGACCGGCCAAGTCCTCCATGCTGGCGCTCAACGACGATGCAAACGCCGGTTTTTCCGATTCGCTGATTCTGACGCCTTTGCCGCCTCCGATTCCTCCGGAGCAAAAATTCGCCAACCGGTGTGTTATTACACAGACCGATGACCCCGGACCCGTGACTAGAGGCAATTCGTTCTCATGGACTTGCGACAGGTTGAGGGCTGGCACCTACGCAGTTTCGTTGAGCGTTGTGCCCAGTGCGGCACGACCGGTCCGCTTAAACTGGCATTCGCAGATCAAATTCATTGGAGACAAGGAGACCGAGGTCTTCGATCTTGCCAAGTCTTCTGGCGGCACCATCGATACTGTGAATGCCGGCATCGGAACAAGCTTCCAGAGCAACGGTAACAACATCACCGTTAAACAGTCGGGAGCGCTTCCTGTAATCAGCGTATTCATAGATAATACCTGGTGGCACATGGACTTTGCCAACCAGTCCAACGACCCAATCAACATTCCAAAGAATGTCAGCATATCGGTGATCGGAAAATAGACGCAAGCGCTGCAGCGGAAATGCAGTCTCTCCAATTGCACGCGCAGCGCTAGGGCCGGAGGACGCGCCCGACGACCCGGCGCGTCCTAGGTTGAGAGAGCTGCCGTCGTTGCGGTGACAGCAGAACGTTAGTTTACTTCCCGCTCTGCACGAACTCCACGATCTCCCGCGTCAGCCGGTCGTCCTCGGTGTTGATGGAGTAGACCTCCGACATGTGACTATGCTGCGGCAGCATCACCGCGCGCGCACAGCCCGCAGGCCGTTTGCAGGCGGCCTGCTTCAGGAGGTCGAACTGCTCGACGAAGCGCGGCGGGTCGAGCTCGGCGGAGGCGATCATCAGCGGCAGGCTCGAGGCCTGCAGGCCTGATAGTGACGAGCGCTCCTTGAAGCGCGAGGGATCGGTGCCGAAATAGGCCATCTCCTGGTCGCCGAGCGGCGTCGCGGTGAGGTCGTAGACGCCCGAGGCCATGATCGCGCCCGCAAGGCCGCCACCGGCGACCTTGTGGAATTCGGGATGCGCCACATAGGTCGCGACGTGCACCGCGCCGGCCGAATGGCCCATCAGATAGATGCGCGCGGGATCGCCGCCGTTCTCGGCGGCGTGGGCGGCCACCCATTGCACCGCGCTGGCGACGTCCTCGACGCCGGCGGGCCAGGGGAATTTCGGCGCCAGGCGGTAGGTGATGTTGATGCCGACGAAGCCGTGCTTGGTGGCCCATAGCATGATGTTGTCGTAGAACGGGCCGTCCGGCGTGGTGCGCTTGTTGCCGCCGATGAAGGCGCCGCCATGCACGAAGATCAGGATCGGGCGGGGCGCGGCGGCGCTGTCCGGCGTGAAGACGTCGAGCAGATTGCGCTCGGCCGTGCCGTATCTCACATCGCGCTGAACCTTGACGCCGATGTAGGGTTCCCTGGCCTGCAGCGGCGCGTAGATCGCGGCGGTCTTCGGCGGGTCGATGGCCCGGCCGATCTCGATCAGCTTCCAGGCAATGTCGTCGGGCATCGGGCTTTGTTGAGCTTGCGCGGCACCCAGCGTCAGCGCGGTCGCTACGATGGTCAGGGCCACTTTCGTCAGCGTCATTCAATTCGCTCCGATCACGTCCGATTTCGCGGGGCAACGCCTCGCCGGGCCGATTTATCCCGATTTCGCCGTGACTGGCAGTGGCTTTTGAGATACGCAACCTGCCATGAGCCGCCGCATCAAGCGAACCCAGAGCAAATCCGACCGTCCCGCCGACCGCCGCAAGGGCGAGCGGCCGAAGGCCGAGGCTGCGCGCAGCGCAGGCGCGCCAGCCAAGCGCGAGCCATCCAAGCGTCCGGATGGCGAGCGGCCGCGGCGCGACCGTTTTGCCGGCGAGCGCGAGGCGGCACCGCGTAGCGAGTTTGGTCGGGGCAAGGGCGATCGCGTCCGCGCCCCGCGCGCCGAGCGCGAGGATCGTCGCGACGCGTTCGAGTCGCGCGAGCGGCCGCCGGCCAAGCGCACCAGTGCCGGCAAGCCCGTGCGCTTTGGCGCCGAGCGGGCCGAGCGCAAGCCGGTCGCCGCACCGCCGCCGAAGAAGCCCGAGCCCGAGACGCCGGTGCTGCCGACCAAGGTGCAGACCGTCGTCGTCACCGCCGACGAGAACGGCATGCGCGTCGATCGCTTCCTCGAGGCACGCTTCCCCGGCCTGTCGTTCTCCCACATCCAGCGCATCGTCCGCAAAGGCGAGCTGCGGGTGAACGGCAAGCGCGCTGATAGCAAGGATCGTCTGGAGGAAGGCCAGAGCGTGCGCATCCCTCCGCTCAAGCTCGATGCGCCCAAGGAGCGCGCTGGCCTCACCGAGGGCGAGCGCAAGACGCTCGAAAGCCTGAAGGCGATGACCTTGTATGAGGATGACGACGTGCTCGTCCTCAACAAGCCCGCGGGGCTTGCGGTGCAGGGCGGCTCCGGCATGACCCGCCACATCGACCAGATGCTGGAGGTGATGCGCGACGCCAAGGGTCAGAAGCCGCGGCTCGTGCACCGCATCGATCGCGAGACCTCCGGCTGCCTCCTGATCGCCAAGACCCGCTTCGCCGCCACGCATCTGACCGGCGCCTTCCGCAGCCGCTCAGCGCGCAAGATCTACTGGGCCCTAGTGGCCGGCGTGCCGAAGCCGAAGCAGGGCCGCATCTCGACCTATCTCGCCAAGGAGGAGAGCGAGGAGGACACCATCATGCGCGTCGCCGCGCATGGCGACGAGGGCGCCAGCCACGCGGTGACCTACTACGCCGTGGTCGAGGCCTCGGCCAACAAGCTCGCCTGGGTGTCCTTGAAGCCGGTCACGGGGCGCACCCATCAGTTGCGCGCGCACATGGCCCATATCGGCCACCCCATCGTCGGCGATCCCAAATATTTCAACATCGAGAACTGGGCGCTGCCCGGCGGCCTGCAGAACCGGCTGCATCTGCTGGCGCGCCGCATCGTCATCCCGCATCCGCGCGGCGGCGTCATCGACGCCACCGCGCCGCTGCCGCCGCACATGCTGCAGTCGTGGAATCTGCTCGGGCTCGAGCACGACCGCTTCGACCCGATCGAGAACGCGCCGGAGGAGTGAGCGGCATCTCGTAGCCCGGATGTCGCTTCGCTCATCCAGGCTACGCAGCCGCTCAGTTCCGGAATTGCTCCAGGAACAGCCGCAGCGAATCGTGCGGCGTCTCGACGTCCAGAATAACCCAGCCGTCCGGTCCCTTGACGACGATGAAGTTCAGGGTGATGCGGCGGCCTTGATTGTCGAAGCTGGCGGCGACATAGGTCTTGTCGAACTGCCGGCGCAGGATCGAGATCGCGACCGGGCCGAGCTTCCAGCGCGGGCTCTGCACCAGGAAGTCGTAGGGCTCGCGCCGCGGGGCGGTCCAGGCTTTCGCCAGGCTCGGATCGAAGAACTGCCGTGCGGCCTCGGCCGTCCGCGGCAGCCCGCCGGAGAGCTCCGGGGCGCCCTGGCCGTAATGGGCATAGACGTTGCGGACCAGCGATTCCGGGGTGCGGAAGCCGGCCGCGGCCGGGGCGGCGCTGCCGATCAGGACGAGGGCGGACAGCAGGGCGCGCATCGGCAGCTCGCATTTCGGGCGGACAGGGCTTATCTAGCGCGAAAACGACGGATCCCGTGTGATCATCCCGCGAGAGGGCTGGAATTCTGATGCGTGAACTGTTTGACGACGTCGTCGGCCGGTCGCCGCTCGATCCGCAGGAATCGGCGCGCCAGGCGATGCGGACGCCGCTGCGCAAGCGCTTCTACAAGGAGGCCGGGACCGCCGCCGCCGAGGGCGGCTTCAACGTGACCCTTGACGGTCGGCCGATCCGCACGCCGTCGGGGCGCGTTGTCATCGTTCCCGCCGGGGAGCTGGCGGAGGCGGTGGCCGCCGAGTGGCAGGCCCAGGGCGACAGCATCGATCCCGCCACGATGCCGCTGACGCGGTTCGCCAACAGCGTCGTGCAGTCAGTGGTCGATCGCACCGACGACGTGCGCGAGGACATCGCCAAATATCTCCAGTCCGACCTGTTGTTCTACCGCGCCGGCCATCCCGAGGGGCTGGTCGCGCGCGAGGCCGAGCATTGGGACCCGGTGCTGGACTGGGCGCGCGACAGTCTGGGCGCGCATTTCATCCTGTCCGAGGGCATCATGCATGTGACCCAGCCGGGCGCCGCGGTGCAGGCGGCGCGGGGCGCGCTGCCGACCGGCCCGTGGACGGTCGCGGCGACGCATGTCGTCACCACGCTGACCGGCTCGGCGCTGCTGGCGCTGGCGCTGGTGCATGGGGTGCGCGACCCCGGCCAGGTCTGGGCGGCGGCCCATGTCGACGAGGACTGGAACGTCGCGCAATGGGGGGCCGACGAGGAGGCGATGAGCCGCCGCGCCGCCAAGCAGATCGACTACGAGGCCGCCGTCCGCATCCTCCGGGCGGTCGACGCCGTGCTCTGAGGCCGGTTAACGCCGGGTTTAGGGGCACCCGCTAGGCTCTGCGCGTAACCCGAGTACGCGCATGGTCCAGAGTGTCACCCCGTCGCCTTCCGTGAGCGCCGTCCGCGGCGTCGGCAGCTCGCCGGCCGGAACCGCGCCGCAGGCCGCGACCACGCTACAGGCCGGTGCGCTGCTCAGCGCCAGGGTGCAGCAGGTGCTCGCCGAGAACCTGGTCCAGGTCGCGATCGGAAACCTGTCGATGGAGCTCGCCAGCGAGCTGCCGCTGCAGGCCGGCCAGACCGTGCAGGTCGCAGTGTCGCAGACCGCGCAGGGGCTGCAGCTCGCCATCGTCGGCCAGGGCGGCAGCGCTGCCACTGGAACCAGTGGCACCCCGACGCCGGCGGCCACCGTCGTCGACGTCACCGGCCGGCTGGCGCCAACCTTGCCCCCGACGCCGGATCCGCTGACCGGGTTGGAGCGGCTCGCATTGTCGATCGCCAGCGAGGAGGCGGCGACCCGCCAGGGCAGCCAGGGCCAATTGTTCGCCGATCTCCAGGCCGTCGCCGACGCGCCCAATCTTCCGCCGGCGTTGCGCGCGGCCGTGGCCCAGGTGCTGGCGCAGCAGACCCAGCTATCGCCGGCGCTGACCGCGGAGGATGTGCAGAGCGCAGTGCGGCGTTCCGGCCTGTTTCTGGAATCCTCGCTTGCCAATGGCACCGCCGGCGCCGGCACGCCCGACCTGAAGGCGGCGCTGATCGTGCTGCGCCAGACGCTGGCGACGGTGCTGCAGATTGTCGATCCCAGCATGGCGGCCTCGACGTCGGCGTCGCCGGGAGGCTCCTATGCCTCGGTGCTGTCCGAGGCCGGCCGCGCCGCCGCCGCGCAACAACAGAGCGCTGCACCCTCGCTGGTGCCCGACATCGAGATCGAGCTGCCGCCCCAGCCCTGGGCAACGGCAATGGGGCGGCCCGACACCGTGTCTGCCGGCTTCACCGGCTCGGCGCTGATCGAGACCCTGACGGGCGCCAAGGCGCAGTCGCTCACGCCCGGCACGGTGCTGGCCGTGCTGCAGGAAGCGCAGCAGCAGATTCCGCGTGCCGCCGGCCTCGTTCCCGGACGCAACGCCAATGGCCGCGCCGAAATGGTCGTGCGCACCAACACGCCGCCGCCGCCGTTCCGCGGGGCTGCGCCGATGCCGCAGGCCGTGGCGACGGCGACGCTCGGCCCGGACACGCCGCTGCCGGCGATCGCGCACCGCCTGCTCGACGAGACCGACCAGGCGCTGTCGCGCCAGACCTTGCTGCAGGTCGCCTCGCTGCCGGATCGCCCGGACGCCTCGACCGCGCGCACCGATCCGGCGCTGCCGCGCTGGAATTTCGAGATTCCCTTCGCCACCCCGCAAGGGACCGCGATGGCACAGTTCGAGATCTCGCGTGACGGCGGCACGCAGTCGCCGGACGCGGCCAAGCGCGTCTGGCGGGCGCGCTTCTCGCTCGACGTCGAGCCGGCCGGCCCGGTGCATGCCATGATCAGCTTCAGCGCCGAGCGCACCTCCGTGCGGATGTGGGCCGAGCGTCCGGTCACCGCCGCGCGGTTGCGCGCCGGTCTCTCCGAACTCAGCCAGGCCCTCAGCCGCGCGGAGCTGTCGCCGGGCGATCTCGTGGTGCAGGACGGCGCGCCGCCGGCCGTGATGCCGCCCAAGGCCGGCCATTTCCTGGATCGCGCGCTATGAGCATCGAGGTGAAGGCCGCCAACAAGACCCAGCTCGCCGTCGCCTTGCACTATGACAAGGGCCAGGGCGCGCCGCGCGTCGTCGCCAAGGGCAAGGGCACGATAGGCGCCAAGATCATCGAGGTCGCCAAGGCGCACGACATCCCGATCGAGGAGAACGAGGTGCTCGCCGGCGCGCTCTCCAATGTCGAGCTCGGCGACGAGATCCCGGAGGAGCTCTACAAGGCCGTCGCCGAGGTGCTGGTGTTCGTGCTCAATCTGTCGCGTCCGATGCGCTAGCGCCGCATTTGTGATCTCCGTCATGCGTCGGTCGTCACCGCCGTGTGGTAGGGAGGGCGAACGACGACGGAGACTTGCGATGTCCATGATGAGCCGCCGCCATGCGCTTGCCCTGATGGCCGGCGCCAGCCTGTTGCCCGCGCGCTCGCTCGCGCATGTCGCCCCGCCGCGCAACGAGGTCCGTGGCGATCTCGTCAAGCGCTTCACCGACGAGGGCACCAAGGGCACGTTCCTGGCCTACAAGGTCGAGGAGTATCTCATCATCGCCAGCGACACCGATCGCTCCGGCGAGGCGAAGCTGCCGGCCTCGACCTTCAAGATCGCCAATTCGCTGATCGCGCTGGAGACCGGCGTCGTCGAGGATCCCGACAAGGACGTGTTCAAATGGGATGGCGTCACGAGATCGATCGAGGCCTGGAACAAGGATCACACCTTGCGCAGCGCGATCGCGGTCTCCGCGGTCCCAGTCTATCAGGAGATCGCGCGCCGGATCGGTCCTGAGCGCATGCAGAAATATCTCGAGGAGCTCGACTACGGCAATCACGATATCGGCGGCGGCATCGACCAGTTCTGGCTGACAGGCGCGCTTCGCATCGATCCGGTGGAGCAGGTCGATTTCATCGATCGCCTCAGGCGCGGCGCGCTGCCGGTGTCGAAGCGCAGCCAGGATCTGACCCGCGACATCATCCCGACCACCAAGGTCGGCGAGGCCGTGATCCATTTCAAGTCGGGGCTGCTGGGGAAGGAGCAGGGCGCGCTCGGCTGGATGGTTGGCTGGGTCGACAAGGGTGACCAGCCCACCGTGTTCGCGCTCAACATGGATTGCCCCGAGGAGCGCCATGTTGCGGACCGCATGACGCTCGCGCAGGCCTGCCTGAAGGACATCGGCGCGCTGTAGGTGATTGACAGTAGGGTGGGCAAAGGCGCGAGGCACATTCTTAGTCGTAGATGACGCCGTCGCGCGCCGTGCCCACCGTCTTGCCCGGCGCGGTGGGCACGGTGCTCGGAGCGACGCAAGCGTCGCTCCTGCGCGCCTTTGCCCACCCTACATTCTCGTCACCGCCGCGACAGCTCCAAATTGACGCCGGTGATCTCCGTGCCCGCCGGCCGGATCGACACCGTCTGCCGGCGTCCCTGCGTCGTCAGCGACAGCCCGGCCGAAAACGTCTGGCCGCGCGCCTGCGCCTCGATGCGGTTGCCGACCGCGCGGCCCTCGATCGTGCCGGAGGCATTGTGGCTTGCCTCGCTCCATTGCCCCGAAATCTCGCCGCCGCGATAGGCGACGTCGCTGGAGAGATCGATGTTGTAGCTGTCGCTGGCGCAGCGGATGTTGAGCCGCAGTTGCTCGCCGGCGCCGCCGACGTCATAGGCCGCGCGGCAGCGCAACCGCTCCTGGTTGCCGTCGGACATGCTCAGCACGCCGCCGCCGGTCCAGGAGCCTTCCAGCCCCCGGAACGGCGAGGCCGGCGCGGCATGGGCGGCGCCAGCCAGAGCAAGGGCAGTCAGCAAAGTGGGGATCGCAAGGCGAGAGGCGCGCATCATCGGGCTCCGTTTCATCGTCGAAAAGTGAGCGACAACGCAGGAACACCCGATGCGTTCGATCTGTCACCTCAAGAATTGATCCAAATCGTTCTATTTTTGCTCACGACAGTTTGAACAGCGTGCGCAGGAAGTCCGTTACCGCCTGGCGCGCGGCCTCCGCGGTGGCGGGATTGCCGCCGACATGCGGATCGAGCTCGACGCAGGCGTCCTGATAGGTGAAGGGCTGCTGAGTCTCGGCATTGATCAGCATCCCGCCGTCGCTCTCCTTGATGCGGCAGTTGCGCACGGTCTGCGCCTTCGGCGCGACGGCGAGCATGTTGGCGCCGAGCAGGCCGAGGTCGAAGCCGTGTGGCGAGTCCGGATATTCGGTCAGCGCAACGTCGCGGCCCGCTGCCTTCAGCCGCTCGACATAGGCCTTGCAGGTCCGCACCGGATTGTAGTCGTCCGGTCCGCCGTGAAAGATCCGGATCGGCCGCGCCACCACATCGGTCTCACCGACATAGCTCGTCGAGCAGTCCGGATAGAACGGGATGTAGGCGGCAAATTGCAGCCCGGAATTGTTCCAGCGCTTGTGGAAACGCTCCAGGCTCGCATACAGCGCCGCCTGACCGCCGCGCGAAAATCCCATCAGCACGATGCGCTCGGGATCGACGCGCGGATGCTTCGCCAGCACGTCGAGCGAGCGATAGATGTCCATGATCAAATTGAGCCGGCCGAGCTGCGCCTGGTTGGTGCTGGTGGCGGTGATGCCGCGTCCGGTGAAGCCGTCGATCGCGAAGGTCGAGATCCCCATCGCATTGAAGGTGCGGCTCCACGCCGCGATGTTGCCGCCGACGCCGCCCGATCCATGCATCAGCACCACGACCGGCAGCCGGCCGCTGCCTTGCGCGACGCGCAGCTCGCCCACGACCGTGACCGGCTTGCCATTGTCGTCGCCGGACAGGAACTGCCGGTCGGACAGCGTGAGCGAAGGGATCGGATACATCTCGATCCGGGCAGGCGTGTCCTTGGGGATGCCTTGGGCGTGGGCGGAACTGACGGAGCCGAAAGCCGTCAGCAGCATCGTGACGGCCGCTGCCGCGATGATGCGTAGCGATCGCAGATCCGTGCGGCGTGATGCACGCGTGCGATTGAAACCAGCGCGCGCGGCAAACGCCAGCGGCGCACCACCAACGTGTCGCTCCATGACCGTCCTCCTGGCTCACCGCTTGTTGCGCGGCTTTGGCACCGAGTAGAACCAGGGATCAGGAGGCTGTCAAACAGACTGGTGAGCGACGCCGACGGACAGCGGTGGACAACGCGTGGAGCAGGCTCAGGCATGGTGCGCCGCGGGAGAGATGCTGTAACGGTCGTTCGCTTGACGTTGCGCGGAGCTCTGCGTTCGGCAGTATGCCACGCAGCGATTAGTTCGTTGTCGTCAAGTCGACGGATCTCGTGCGGTTGGACTGATCGTTATGGAAAGCTGGCCTGAAAGCTCGTCGCCATCAGCGACACATGCGCTTCGGAGAGGAGGTCGCAGCTCGAAAGCGCGCGGGGCGCTGGCGAAATTCCACAGTCGCATCAGCCGCCAGTCATCGCGGTACGCCTCCGCAACCGCCAGCTCGTTGCGAGTAACGTAGAACGGTGTCCGTTCCCAGCCGTTGGTGGTCTTGACCTCGATGAGTCGATCCCGTCCGTCGGGTTCGAAGCTCTTGATATCGTCGCCGGACCTCGACCCTACGCGGCAGGACGACCGGCTGCTGTCAGCGAGCAGATCGCCACACGACGCGGCGGCGGCCTTGCCGCGCGCGCGTCGCCTCAGGCGTCGGCCAGCCCCGGCCTGCCGGCCAGGGTGACGAAGGATTTCGCGGTCGACACGGTGCCGTCAGCGACGCTGATGCGGTCGACGACGCGGTAGTCGGCCTGCCAGCGGGCCGGCGTCACGACATGCCTGATATAGCCGCGCTGGTTGCTGAAGAACTTCAGATGCGGATTGTTGGCGAACAATGTCGGCTCGTTGTCGTAGCGCGCAAAGCCGTCGCCGTCCGACGAGATCGACGTCGCCAGGAATTCGACGCCGACGCATTGCGAGGCCGGATCGCGCCAATCCTGCTTCAGCTCGAGCGCGACGCCCTTGTGCAGGTCGCCGGTCAGCACGACGGTGTTGGTGATGCCGGCCTCGCGCAGCATCTGCATGACGCGGTCGCGCGCGGCGCTGGCGCCGTCCCATTTGTCGAGGCTGCGCAGCGGCACGTCCGACGACGGCAGCCACGGAAACGAGCGCCAGTCGAGCGGGGCGAACATCACCTGCTGTGCCAGCACCTGCCAGGTTGCGCGGCTGCCGCGCAGACCCTCGGCGAACCACCGCTCCTGCTGCGCGCCCATCATGGTGCGGCTCGGCTCGTCGGCGTCGGGGCATGCCTTGATGCCGTCGCCGCAGGGCTGCTTCGAGCGGTACTGCCTGGTGTCGAGCACGGCGATGTCGGCGAGCCTGCCGAAGGCGAGGCGGCGAAAAGCGAGGATGTCGGGTCCGCGCGGCAACTGCGCGCGGCGCACCGGCATGTGCTCGTACCAGGCCTGGAAGGCGGCGGCGCGCCGGAACAGGAACGCCTCCGGCGGCGTATCGCGCTTGTCGTGGTCGCCGGCCCAATTGTCCATCACCTCGTGATCGTCGAAGCTCGGCAGGAACGGGCAGGCGGCGTGCGCGGCCTGCAGGTCGGGATCGGTCTTGTAGAGCGCATAGCGCTGCCGGTACTCCGGCAGCGTGTAGCAGGTGGCGAATTGCTTCGGCATGGTGCGCGGCAGCGCCACGCCCTTGGACTCGGCGGCGTACGCATTCTCGTAGATGTAGTCGCCATAGTGGAAGACGAAGTCGAGATGGTCCTGCGCGATCGCACGCCACGCCGTGTAGAAGCCGCGGTCCCATTCCTGGCAGCCGGCGGAAGCGAACCGCATCTGCGCGACGTCGGCGCCGGCGGCGGGAAAGGTCCTCGCACGCCCGATCGGGCTCTCCGCCTCCGGCAGGCGGAAGCGATAGAAATAGTCGCGGGCCGGAGCGAGGCCCTCGATCTCGACATGGACGGAGTGCGCCAGCTCGATGCGGGCGATCGCAATGCCGGATTGCACGATGGTCGTCATCGCCGGATCGGTCGCGACCTCCCAGCTCACCTCGCGCGGCAGCGCGATCATGCCGCCGCGCGGTTGCAGCGGCTCGGGCGCGAGCCGGGTCCAGATCACGAAGCCGTCGGGGCTGGGATCGCCGGAGGCGACGCCGAGCGTGAACGGGTTGGATTTCAGCGGCGGAGCCTGGGCGAGCGCCGTGCGCGCCAGCGGCGTGCCGAGCGTCACCAGCCCGGCCTGCAGTGCGCCGCTCAGCAGGCAGCGCCGGTCCAGGCCGGCCATGTCTCGGAATCGGATCATGCCGGCATCCTACCCGTCGCGGCAGGTCCCTGCATCCGGCGTTCAGCCTCGCGGCGCGGCAGGCCCGATCCGGCCGAGATGGGTGAAGCCGAAGCCGTCGGTGTATTTCAGGCCGTAGCCGACCAGCCGGTCGACGCCGATATGGGCGAGCCAGATGGTGGCGAGCTGGGTCGCCAGCGGCACGCCGAGCGCCAGTCCGACCGCGAGCAGGGCGGCCGGCAGCAGCGTGGCATGCGCGGCGTTGTACACGGCCGCTCCGATCCGGGGGCCGCCGAGATAGCCGGCAAAGCTGAGGTCGGGCCCCAGGAAGAGGGCCGCAAACAGCCACCACGAGTCCCCTCGATGGGCGTAGAAGGCGATTGCCGCGGCCGCCAGCACCAGCCCTTCGAGCCGCAACAGCAGGCGGACGCCGCCCCGCACGGCGCCCCGGGCTGCGTCGTCAGCCGGATCGGCAAGGCTTGGTCGAACGGCCATATCCATGATTCTGCTTCCAATTCCGAACTGTGGGAGGAGGGGCGGCCCGTCCGAAAGCCGCTTTTCGCCTCCGAAATAGCCGTGTTAGAAGGCCGCCAACACTCACGAGATCGGGAACGGGCGGGACGCGCATGAAGGACATCCTGGACACCTTGGAGACGCGGCGCGCCGGCGCGCGGCTCGGCGGCGGCGAGAAGCGCATCGAGGCGCAGCATGCCCGCGGCAAGCTGACGGCCCGCGAGCGGATCGAGCTGCTGCTTGACAAGGGCAGCTTCGAGGAGTTCGACATGTTCGTCGAGCATCGCTCGACCGAGTTCGGGATGGAGAAGACCAAGGTCCCGGGCGACGGCGTCGTCACCGGCTGGGGCACTGTCAACGGCCGCAAGACCTTCGTGTTCGCCAAGGACTTCACCGTGTTCGGCGGCTCGCTGTCCGAGACCCACGCGCTGAAGATCACCAAGCTGCAGGACATGGCGATGAAGGCGCGTGCGCCCATCATCGGCCTCTATGACGCCGGCGGCGCCCGCATCCAGGAGGGCGTCGCGGCGCTCGCGGGCTATTCCTATGTGTTCCGCCGCAACGTGCTGGCCTCCGGCGTGATCCCGCAGATCTCCGTCATCATGGGCCCGTGCGCCGGCGGCGACGTCTATTCGCCGGCCATGACCGACTTCATCTTCATGGTGAAGAACACGAGCTACATGTTCGTGACCGGCCCAGATGTCGTGAAGACCGTCACCAACGAGGTCGTGACCGCGGAAGAGCTCGGCGGCGCCTCGGTGCACGCGACCCGCTCCTCGATCGCCGACGGCGCCTTCGACAACGACGTCGAGACCTTGCTGCAAATGCGCCGCCTGATCGACTTCCTGCCGTCGAACAACACCGACGGCGTGCCGGAATGGCCGAGCTTCGACGACATCGAGCGGGTCGACATGTCGCTCGACACGCTGATCCCGGACAATCCGAACAAGCCCTACGACATGAAGGAGCTGATCCTGAAGGTCGTCGACGAGGGAGACTTCTTCGAGATCGCGGAAGGCTTCGCCAAGAACATCGTCACCGGCTTCGGCCGCATCGCCGGGCGCACCGTCGGCTTCGTCGCCAACCAGCCGATGGTGCTGGCGGGCGTGCTCGACAGCGACGCCTCGCGCAAGGCGGCGCGCTTCGTCCGCTTCTGCGACGCCTTCAACATCCCGATCGTCACCTTCGTCGACGTGCCCGGCTTCCTGCCGGGCACCGCGCAGGAATATGGCGGCCTGATCAAGCACGGCGCCAAGCTGTTGTTCGCGTATTCGCAGTGCACGGTGCCGCTGGTCACGATCATCACCCGCAAGGCCTATGGCGGCGCCTTCGACGTCATGGCCTCCAAGGAGATCGGCGCCGATATGAACTACGCCTGGCCGACGGCGCAGATCGCGGTCATGGGCGCCAAGGGCGCGGTCGAGATCATCTTCCGCGCCGACATGGCGGATCCGGAGAAGATCGCCGCGCGCACCAAGGAATACGAGGACCGCTTCCTGTCGCCGTTCATCGCCGCCGAGCGCGGCTACATCGACGACGTCATCATGCCGCACTCCACCCGCCGCCGCATCGCGCGTGCGCTGGCGATGCTCCGCGACAAGAAGATGGAAATGCCGGCGAAGAAGCACGACAATCTGCCGCTCTGAGGGGGAGTGAAGAAGTGGGAGGGCAGCGCACCGGCGTGTCGCCTTCGTATTTGACGAAGTCCGGCGACCGCAGCGCGCTGCCGCCGGAGCGGCGCGGCAATCTGCACCGTTTCCGCCCCTGGCGTTAAGCTTACGGCTTAACTAACCTTTAACGATGGGTTTGCGGGAACTGGGCCGCTGGCCTAGCATTTATCGATCGCTGGTGGGTCAGAAGAGTAGGGTCGCGTATCATGGCTGTCGGAACATCGGCATATCGGAATTCCAGAGTTCTGGTCGTCTGCGCGGCAGCCGCCGCGCTGATGTTCTCCTCCGAGGCCGCGTCGGCCCAGTCCGGCGCCGCGGTGGCTGCGCCCGTCGCCGCCGGTCAGGCGGGGCCGAGCCAGGTCGTCCCGCCGGCGCTTGGCGCGCGGCCCTTTGTCCGTCAGCACCACCGCGGCTATCGTTCCTATCTGCCGGCCGCCGGCGCTTTCGCCTATGGCGGCCCTGGCGAGCCCGTGCCGCAGCAGATCCCCGAGCACACATCGGCCGACGTGCGCTACACTTATACATATGACGTCCCGTGGGACTGGGTTCACCGCTATCCGCCGAATGTCGTGCCGTCCGATCGCCCCTATGTGTCGAGCTGTCCGATGCAGACCGTGACGGTACCGGGCCGCCGCGGCGGCGATCACTCCGTCACGATCACGCGCTGCTACTGACGTTTTGAGCCAACTCAATGCGATCCGTGTGAACGGGCGCTAGATTTCATCGAATACCGACCGGCTTCGCTCGCGCGAGGTCGCGAGGTGACGAGGCCCGGACTCCTAGGCACTCCGGGCCTCGTTGATTTTGATAGTCTCCCGTCATCGCGCGGCGATGATCGAGACAACGGCAAGGTCGCGTTTTTGATCCTGCTCCGTGACGACACCAACACGGACCGGAGGAAACTCGATGCCGTCAGCCATCTTCGTCGTACGTGACGCGGACGCGTGAGAGCTTCGTGCTGGCGCAGGCGGTCGAGGAGTGATCGGCCGGCGGCGCGTACCAAGATCGGCGAAGGTGGCAGAGCCATGGTGGTGTCGCGGGCATGCGCCAGTTCAGCTCACGTTCAGGTGATCGGCCGAATACTCACTTCATGCTCTGGCTCGTGGATCATGGAGGCGTGCGATGGAACGACGGAATTTCCTCAAGCTGGCATTCGGGTTCGGCTGCGCGGCGGCGGCCGGCGCCGTGCTCCGCACCACCGATGCGGTCGCTGCGCCGCTCTCGCCGTTGCCGCTGAACGAAGCGGCGCCTTCAGCAAGGGATCAGCACGTCGAGCGCGCGGTCGGTTCGCAGGGTGAGGCCGATCGGCTCGCGCCGGAGCAGGTTCGCTGGGGGCATCACGGTCATCATCACGGACACCATGGTCACGGCCATCATTGGGGCTGGCGCCGGCGGCATTGGGGTTGGCGGCGCCGTCATTGGGGCTGGCATCACCATCATCGGCACTGGCGCCGCCGTTGGCACCGTCGTCACCACTGGTGATGTCGGCACAGCTGCCTCATGACAAGCGCTGCTTCCGTCGCGAGTGGGGCCTCCGGCGCGTTCTGCTCGCCGTCATTGAACAGAGGCAGCAGGCTGACCGGGTACGGGGTAGGGGAAGCCTTCGAGATTGATGCCGTAGGGCTCGCGCGGCGTTGTCCTCTGCGATGCGGTGCTCGCTTTCGCGGCGATTGTCGCGCCCGGCGAAACGGGACATGGAGATTCCAGGAAAGACGGGAATGAGATGGTCGTTCCGTGCCCCGCGTTGGTTTTGGCCGCAAGGCAGGAAGGCGCTGCGATAAAGAGCGCGTGATCGTCAGTCTTCGGCCGGACCGAACAGCGCCGCGAAATGCTTTTCGCCGGCGCGGCTGAAATTCACCACGCGGCTGCCTGGGGTGGCATCGCGCGCCGCCCATTTCAGCTCGGTGAAGCGCTTCATCAACGCTGCACCAAGCGTGCCCGCGAGATGATGCCGCCGCGCGCTCCAATCGAGACAGGCCTTGCAGACGGGCCGGCGGGGATGCGCCAGCATTTCCGGCGAGATCCGCAGATGCTGCGCCAGGAAGTGTTCGCCGTCCTCGGTCAGCACGATCTCCTGCTTGCGCCGGCGCACCAGCTTCTGCCGCGTCATGCTGTCGAGCATCTGCACGCCGAGATCGCCGGCGAGATGGTCGTAGCAGATGCGCGCGCGGCGAGGCCGGCGAGCTTCTCCAGCACGTCGGCGACGTCGGGATCGGCGAGCCGGTAGTAGCGGTGACGGCCCTGCTTCTCCGGCTCGATCAGGCCGCCGCCTTCGAGCTTGGCAAGATGCGAGCTCGCCGTCTGCGGCGTCACGCCGGCCTCCTGGGCGAGCTCGGTCGCGGTCAGCGCGCGGCCCGACAGCAGCGCAGTCAGCATGTTGGCGCGGGCGGGATCGCCCACCAGCGCCGCCACCATCGCAATGTCCGGACCTGATTTCATACTTCGATGCTAGACGAAGCATTCTCGCCCGGCAAGCGGATAGTGTGGATGATACAGAACTCACCGGAGGTTGTCATGACCATCACCGTCTTCATCCGCTATCGCATCGATCCGTTCAAGCGCGACGTGTTCGAGGCCTACGCGAAGCGCTGGCTGTCGATCATTCCTCGCTGTGGCGGCGACCTGATCGGCTATTTCATGCCTCACGAAGGCACCAACGACATCGCCTACGGCCTGATTTCATTCGACAGTCTCGCGGCTTACGAGCGCTATCGCGCGACCTTGCGCGGCGATGCCGAGGGTCGGGCGAACTTCGCGCAGGCCGAGGAGCACAAGCTCATTCTGGGCGAAGAGCGAACATTCTTGCGCAATGTCGTGGCGGCGCAATGATCGCGGCTCTATGCTGCCACACAACGCGACGATGCATGGGAGGATGACATGACGGTGACCAACACGGCGGACAAGCGCGCAGCCTTTCGCAAGTTGCACGCGGCCGGCTGCTTCGTGTTGCCGAACCCGTTCGACGTCGGCACGGCGAAGATGCTGCAGCATCTCGGCTTCAACGCGATCGCCTCCACCAGCGCCGGCTTCGCGTGGTCGATTGGCAAGGCCGACACTGGCACGACGCTCGACGAGATGCTTGCGCATCTGGCGGCGCTGTCGGCGGCGGTCGACATTCCCGTGAATGCCGATTTCGAGGGCGGCTTCGCCGATGCGCCGGAGGGTGTGGCGGCCAACGTCACGCGTGCGGTCGCGACCGGCGTCGCCGGTCTGTCGATCGAGGATTCCACGGGCGACAGGGATGATCCGCTCTATGAGCGCGCGCTCGCCATCGCGCGTATCCGCGCGGCCCGGCAGGCCATCGATGCGACCGGCGCCGACGTGCTGTTGACCGGCCGCTGCGAGGCGTTTCTCTGGGGCAAGCCCGACCTCAAGCTCGTGACCGACCGCCTCGCAGCCTATGCCGAAGCGGGCGCGGATTGTCTCTACGCGCCCGGGATCAAGACGATCGAGGAGATCACTGCGGTCGTGAAAGCCGTGGCGCCCAAGCCGGTCAACCTTCTGATCGGCGCTTCCGGCCTGTCGTTGGGGCAAGCCACTGAGCTCGGCGTGCGCCGCATCAGCGTCGGCGGTTCGCTGGCCCGGATGGCCTGGGCCGGCTTCATCCGGGCGGCCAAGGAGATGGCCGAGCAGGGCACCTTCACCGAACTGGCCAACGGCTATCCCGGCGGCGAGCTGAACAGGATCTTCGGTTGAGATCAGGCTGCGCGCCCGGCCTCCCGCAGATCCCGATCTCATCCGCCTGTAGAAAAGCCGCGGACTCTGCCGCGGCTTTTCAGTCTGAGTTCGCGGAAATCGCTTAGTAGCGATCCGTCCCGATGCCGACGCTCACGCCCGGAGCGCGGAAGCCGATGCCGCCGCGGTCTTCATAGCCGCGCCGCTCGATGTAGCGCTCGCGCGGAGCGTACGCGTAGGAATCGCGATCTTCGCCTTGAATGATGACGCGGCGTTCACTGCGCTCGCGCCAACAGCGGCCTTCCTCGTTACAGACCATCCGGACGTTCTGGATGTCGCGTTGCGGGACCGCCGAGGCTGCGGGAGAGATCGGTGCCGCCGAAGCGGCGGTCACGGCCAGCGTGCTTGCCGCGGCTGCGATAGCTATGGAGAGAGCTTTCATTACGTATCTCCTGGGTGAGAGTGTCAATGAGCCAATCGGTTCGCGCTGCTATGGTTCCACGGCGGCCCTCGCACACTTCGCGTAATTTGTTGGAGGACTCGCCAAAAAAGCGGCGGCGGATGATTGCTCACCCGCCGCCCAGGAGTGAGACCGCTGATTGCCGTCCGCGAGACTACTTGACGGCGTTGGGCTTGTCGCTCGGGGCCGCCGGCGGCGGTGTGGTGCGATCTCCCGCGGCGCCGGTCGTCATGCCGGTCGAGGTGTTATCTTTGGTGGTCGAGGCCGATTGCGAAGCCGGTGTGGTGCTCGTCTGGTCGTTGCGCATCGACATGTTGTTCAGGCCGTAGAACACCGCGCCGAGCAGGATCGCGATGCCCAGGGCATAGGCCGCGATGCGGCCCGTCGAGCTGGAGGCGTTCGTCGGCTCGAGATCGGGCTGCAGCCGGTTGTCCACTGGCGGCGTGCGCTCATAATCTGTTCCCGTCATTCCAGCCCCAGTGATGTCGGGACGTGTGGACATGTCGGGACGGTTCATGCCGTCGGGATAACGTTCGTTGGGAAGCCGTTCGTTGGCCATCTCATCCTCCTCGTGATTGTCACCTGACAACCAGGGCAGCTCCGGGCCGTTCCGCGAAACCTGCGCGAATCCCAATTTGTATCGTTGCACGGCGCGCTAAGGTTCCTCGCGAGCATTGCGATTCTCGTTCTATTGGAACTTCTGGAGCTCACCTCATGTGGAACCTGCCGCCCGGTGACAGCGTGTTGCATCTGTTGACCTGGGTGGCGCTGGCGGCGCAGGCGATGACGGCTGCGCTGGCGGCGGGACGCCGCAGCATGGACTGGATGGGCGTCTGCTTGTTGGGGGCGATCACCGCGCTCGGCGGCGGCACCTTGCGCGACGTATTGCTCGGCCACTATCCGCTCGCCTGGGTCGAGCGCCCGTCCTTGCTGCTGCTGACCGTGCTGGCGCCGTTCGTGACGATCGCGATGGCGCGCCTGGTTCACAGGCTGACAATGGCCTTCCTCGTTCTGGACGCAGTTGGTCTCGTCGTGTTCACGATGACGGGCTGCGACATCGCCTGGCAGATGAACGTGCCGATCGGCATCGTCATCGTCGCCGGGATGATCACGGGCTGCGCCGGCGGCGTGCTGCGCGACATCCTGTGCAATGACGTGCCATTGCTGTTTCGCGCCGAGCTCTACGCCAGCGTGTCCCTCGTCACGGGCCTGGTCTATGCGACCGGCTTGTCGCTCGGCATCGCCAGCGGATGGTGGACGGCGCTGACCTTCGCGCTCGGACTGTCGTTCCGGCTGCTCGCGATCCGCTACAAATGGAACATGCCGCGCTTCGTATTTGCGGGCGACGATCGGGGATGAACGGCGGCGGTCTTGTCGCATCGCACAATTCGTTTGGTGCCGGAATCGCGCCGGCCACAACGCTTCAGTAACCGTCCGCCGAGCCGCCAAAGCCATGGCACGCATCATCCCATTTCGCGGCGGCGGGGGTTTTCGACACAAACCGCAAAAGCCGCGGCCGGCTCCCGCCACGAAATTGCGATTTCGGTTGGCTGCCCTGCGCAAACGAGATTTGTGATGCGCATTCTTCAAAAGCAGACATAAATGATTGGCAGAGCGCGCGCTTCCGCCCGCCGGCGGCAGCCGCGCACCCCGGTAAAGCACGGCAAGAGGGCGGAATGGGACTCAACGAGAGCGAGATCAATCTCGACCAGAAATACACCGCAAGCTCCGGCCACATCTTCCTGACCGGCATCCAGGCGCTGGTGCGGCTGCCGATGGCCCAGATCCGGCGCGACCGCGCCGCCGGCCTCCATACCGCCGGCTTCATCTCCGGCTATCGCGGCTCGCCGCTCGGCGGCTACGACCAGCAGCTGTTCTCGGCCCGCAAGCATCTCGAGCAGTACAACATCAAGTTCCAGCCCGGCGTGAATGAGGACCTCGCGGCGACCGCGATCTGGGGCTCGCAGCAACTCGCACTGTCGCCCGGCGGCAGGTATGACGGTGTCGTCGGCATCTGGTACGGCAAGGGCCCCGGCGTCGACCGCTGCGGCGACGTGTTTCGCCACGGCAATGCGGCCGGCTCCGCCAAGAACGGCGGCGTGCTCTGTCTCGCCGGCGACGACCACGGCGCCAAATCCTCGACCGTGCCGCATCAGTCCGACCATGCCTTCATCTCGGCGCTGATGCCCTATCTCTATCCGTCCTCGATCCACGAGATGATCGAGATGGGCCTGCTCGGCATCGCGATGTCGCGCTATTCCGGCTGCTGGGTCGGAATGAAGGTGATCACCGAGACGGTGGAGACGACCGCCGAGATCAACCTCAACGACGAGATGACGCCGTTCGTCATCCCCGCCGATTTCGAGATGCCGCCGGGCGGCCTCAATCTGCGCTGGCCGGATGACCGCTTCGAGCAGGACCGGCGGCTGCAGGACTACAAGGGCTTTGCCGCGATCGCCTTTGCCCGCGCCAACAAGGTCAACCGCATCACGATGGACTCACCGAACGCCCGCTACGGCATCATGGCGTCGGGCAAGAGCTATGAGGACATCCGCCAGGCGCTGCGCGAACTCGGGATCACCGAGGAGGTCGCCGCCAGGATCGGGCTTCGCCTCTACAAGATCGGCATGCCCTGGCCACTGGAGCCGGAAGGCGTGCGGCAGTTCGCGGTCGGCCTCGAGGAGATCTTCATCATCGAGGAGCGTCGCGAGATCGTCGAGAACCAGGTCAAGCAGGAGCTGTTCAACTGGCGCGACGACGTCCGCCCGCGCATCGTCGGCAAGATGGACGACCACGACAAGCGCTTCCTGCCGTTTGCCACCGAGCTCTCCGTCGCCTCGCTCGCGACATCGCTCACCGAGCGTCTTCTCCGCCTCGACCTCAACCCCGAGATCAAGGCGATGCTGCGGGCCAAGGCCGACTGGTTCAACGGCCGCGACGCCTCGCAGATGCAACTGGTCTCGCCGGTGGCGCGCACGCCGTATTTCTGCTCGGGCTGCCCGCACAACACCTCGACCAAGGTGCCCGAGGGCAGCCGCGCGCTGGCCGGCATCGGCTGCCACTTCATGTCGTTGTGGATGAACCGCAACACCGAGACCTTCACCCATATGGGCGGCGAGGGCGTGCCGTGGGTCGGCATCGCGCCGTTCACCGACGAGAAGCACATCTTCGCCAATCTCGGCGACGGCACCTATTTCCATTCCGGCAGCCTCGCGATCCGCCAGTCGATCGCCTCCAAGGCCAACATCACCTACAAGATCCTCTACAACGACGCGGTTGCGATGACCGGCGGCCAGCGCCATGACGGCGATTTGTCGCCGCAGCAGATCACCTTCCAGCTGCATTCCGAGGGCATCCGCGAGATCTACCTGGTCTCGGAGAATCCAGACGCCTATCCGGCCGACAGCATCGCGCCCGGCGTCAAGCTGGCGCACCGCGACGAGCTCGAGAACGTCATGAAGACGCTGCGCGAGACCAAGGGCGCCTCGGCCATCGTGTTCGTGCAGACCTGCGCCGCCGAGAAGCGCCGCCGCCGCAAGCGCGGCACGATGGAGGACCCGCAGCGCCGCGTCTTCATCAATCCCGCCGTCTGCGAGGGCTGCGGCGACTGCTCGGTGCAGTCGAACTGCATCTCGGTCGAGCCGCTGGAGACCGAGCTCGGCCGCAAGCGCGTCATCAACCAGTCCTCCTGCAACAAGGACTATTCCTGCGTGAAGGGCTTCTGCCCGTCCTTCGTCACCATCGACGGCGGCAAGCCGCGCAGCCGCGCGCCCGCTGAGCTCGGCGACATCGGCGAGATGCCGGAACCGCTGACCAAGCCGTCACTGGAGCGGCCCTACAACGTCGCGGTCGGCGGCGTCGGCGGCACCGGTGTGCTGACGATCGGCGCGCTGCTCGGCATGGCCGCGCATATCGAGGGCAAGGCCTCGATGATCCTCGACATGTCCGGCCTCGCGCAGAAGGGCGGCGCGGTGCTCAGCCACGTGCGGCTGTCGGAAAACACTGCCGACGTGACCTGCTCGCGCATCGTCACCGGGACGGCCGATCTTGTCATTGCCGCCGACGAGGTGGTGGCGGGCGCCAAGGAGACGATCACGCTGTGCGAGTCCGAGCGTACCCACGGCGTCATCAACAGCCATCTCATTCCCACTGCCGATTTCGTGCTCAATCGCGACTTCAACTTCCAGAACCGCAAGGTGACGAGCCTGCTGGAGACCGCGCTGCGCAAGGACTCCACCTTCTTCGACTTCACCAAGCCGGCCGAAGCGCTGCTCGGCGATTCCATCGCCACCAACATGATGATGATGGGCTACGCCTATCAGAAGGGCCTGCTGCCGCTGTCCGCCGAGGCGATCGAGAAGGCGATTGCGATCAACGGCGTCGCGGTCAAGATGAACACCGAGGCGTTCCGGCTCGGCCGCCTCGTGGTTGTCAACCCCGAGCGGGTGGCCACGATGATGTCAGGCCAGGACGAAACGGTGGCGCCGAAATCGCTCGATGCGATGTCGCTCGACGAGATCATCGCCCATCGCACGGCGTTCCTCACCGCCTATCAGAACGCGCGGCTTGCCAAGCGCTACGGCAAGCTGGTCGATCAGGTGCGCGAGGCCGCCGACAAGGGCGGTTATGGCGAGGCGCTGCCCCGCGCGGTTGCCATCAACTACGCCAAGCTTCTCGCCTACAAGGACGAGTATGAGGTGGCGCGGCTGTTCTCGGATGGCAGCTTCGAGAAGCAGATTCATGACGCGTTCGAAGGCGACTACAAGATCAGCTTCAATCTTGCGCCGCCGATCCTGAAGACAGGCCTCGATCCGCAGGGCAGGCAGAAGAAGCGCAGCTTCGGACCCGGCATGATGAAGATGTTCCGCCTGCTGGCGAAGCTCAAGGGCCTGCGCGGCACGCCGCTCGACATCTTCGGCTATGCGGCCGAGCGCAGAACCGAGCGCGACCTGATCGCCGGCTACGAGAAGGACGTCGCGACAGTTCTCAACCTGCTGTCGCCAGCCAACGCCGACATCGCCGTCGAGCTGCTGTCGCTGCCGGACCGCATCCGCGGCTACGGCCCGGTGAAGGAGAAGGCGGTACAGGACGCCAAGGCCCGCTACGCGCAACTCGCCGCCGATCTCGCGAGCCCGCCGCCGGCCCCGCGCCAGATGGCGGCGGAGTAGGGCGCTACGAGCCAGGTTCGTAGGGTGGGCAAAGGCGCGCGAGCGCCGTGCCCACCATCACGCGATCGCTTTGTCCGCTAGCCTCGTCGTTGCGAGCGAAGGAAGCAATCTAGCGTCCTTGCCCAACTCTGGATGACTCCTGTTCACCCGATCGTGCGGGTGTCGCACAAATCTGCCGTATTCACTACATGTTGCTATACGCATGGAGACGTCGATAGGGGGGGTCCATGCGAGTTCTGGTTTTCTTGTTCGCGGCTATCGCGGCGATATCGACCTCGAGCCACGCCGAGGTCATGTCCTGGCGGGGCGTGGGGTCGGTCGACCTGGGCATGACCGTTGCCGAGGCCGAGCGTGCGTTGAACGCAAAGCTAGGCCCGATGGAGCCGCCGTATACGAAGGAGTGCTATGTCGCCGGTCGCGCCGACGGCAAGGACGAAGCGCTGTCCTACGTGATCGTCGATGGCAGGATTGCCGTGATCTACCTCTTTCTCGACGATGGGCGTCGACCAGATCCGAAGATCGTCGACGCGAACGGAGTTGGAGTGGGGTCGACGGAGGCCGACATCGCGGGTGCCTATGGAGCGACGGAGCGGACATTCGCGCCATACGAGAGCGAGGAGACCGAGGAAGACAAGGCCGAGCGGCTGAAGCAGGGTGTCACGGAGCCGCCACCCGCACCCAATCATTGGGTGATCGCCAAGAGCCCGGATGCCAAGAGAGCGATCATTTTCGAGACCCGGGATGATAAGGTGATCTACTGGAGGACGGGAATCTTGCCGGCGGTCATGTCCTGGGAGGATTGCATATAGTGCCCACGTGAACGAAGCGACACGGGCGGCCAGGGGCGTCAGTTCGCCATCCGCTCCCGGCTCATGCGCAGCGTTACGACCAGGCCTTCGTCGGACCAGTCGAAGGCGATGGTGCCGCCGAGCTGGGCGTTCACGCTGCGATGGATCAGCTTGCTGCCGAAGCCTTCGCTGGTGTCGGCCGACTTCGGCGGCCCGCCGCGCTCGGTCCACATGATCACCACTTCGTCGTCATGCGCGCTGCATGACACGTCCAGCGTGCCGCTCGAAACCGACAGCGAGCCGTATTTCGCCGAGTTGGTCGCGAGCTCGTGGATCACCAGCGCCAATGTCGTGCTCGAGCGTTCTCCGACATTCATCTTGGGCACCGACACACGGATGCGGACGCTGGCGCCTTTCTCGTCGTAGGGGGCAAGCAGCACGGAGACGAGATCGCCGAGCAGGGCTGCCTGGTTCGTCCCGCCCGGCCGCGGACGTATCAGATCCTGGGCACGGCCTAGCGCGATCAGCCGGCTGGCGAGCTCGTGGGCCATGTCCTCCTTTGTCGCCGCCGTGCGCGACGTCATCTGCGTCAGCGCGGTGGCGATCGTCAGCAGGTTCTTGACCCGATGGCTCATCTCGCCCGCCAGCAGCTCGTTGGCTTCTTCGGCCTGCTTGCGCTGGGTCACGTCGAGGAAGATGCCGAACATCAGCCGCTCGGCGATGTCGGCATCGTCACCTTGGCCGCGGGCGGAAATCCAGCGGATTTCGCCATCCGCGAGAATGCGAAAATCGATCTCATAAGCGCCGACGATCGCCCGCGTCGCTGAAAACGCCGATCTCACCCGTTCGAGATCGGCGGGGTGAATGTTCTGGGAGAGCACCTCGAACGTGATCCTGCTCTTGCTCTTGGGCACCTCCCACAGCTCATAGGCGCGCTCGTCCATCGTGATCGCATCGGTGTCGACGTTCCACGACCACAAGGCCACGCCCGCAGCTTTGGTAGCGGCCCGCAGATGCTTTTCGTGCCAGATCGGCATGCACGCGTCCTCGGCCGGCATGAGTTCGATTCCCCCTTTCGTCGCTGCTCCGCAAGCTACGGATCCCGCAATCCGGCAGCCGCAGCCATATTCGCCCTCCGACTACGCCGCCGCTGCGACTTCGTCGATCGAGGACATGACGGCCTCGGTGGCCGTCTGATGCACCATGTGGCCGGCGCCGCGCACGCGGCGAAAGGTGCTCTGGCTGACGTCGTGATGAAGCCGTCTGGACTGCGCGTCGATGTCGATCAGCCGATCCTGATCGCCGGCGACGATCACGACCGGCATCTTCAGCTCACCGTACGCCCTCCTGAAGCGGAAAGCATCGGGAATCATCAGCGCGGCCTCCGCGGCGGAGGCGCGGATCTGCGACGGGCGAACCGCCATTTCCTTGGGGAAGCCGGCAAACTTCGCCGGAACCGACCGCGGGCCGAACAGCTTGGCCATCAGCAGCGGCCACATCATCCGGCTGATCAGAGGGGAGATCGTGTAGCGCAGAATATCGCCCAGCAACGGAATGGCCGGAGCCGATCCGGCCACCACGTCGGACCGGAAGGTCGGATAGTAATAGCCGGAGGCGAGCACCATGCCCTTGACCATGGCCGGATGTTCGAGGGCGAGCGCCACCGCCACGGATGCGCCCCAGGAGTGACCCAGGACGAAGGCCTCCGATACGCCCAGGCGGTCGAGTGCGCTCTTGATCAGCCGGGCCTGCGCCGTCGGCGTCCACACGACGTTGCGCGGCCGGTCGCTGTGGCCGAAGCCCGGCCGGTCGAACGCAATGACACGGTAGGTCTGCGCCGCCAGATCGATCAGGCCGCTGGAGGCGAAGTCCTGGATCATGCTGCCGTTGCCGTGCAGCAGCACCAGCGGCACGCCGGTGCCGCGCTCGACATAGTGCAGCCGGACGCCGTCGACGTCCATGAACTGGCCGGCAGGGGGATTGGCGCGCTCGGCAGACTTGGCGAGCCGGCGGTTGACGAGCGCCGTGACGGCCAGGACGGCCGTGGCCGCCGCTGCCGCCAGCAGAAAAGGATGCGTCTTCGCCAACGACCGGCCGCGTCGCGCCACGGGCTCGAGGGACGGTGTCAGGCTGGTCAGGCGGCTGGGCGTCGACGCAGCGAGCGCGCGCGCTGTGGTCCGGGCTGCGGTCATCATCTGCCCTCATGGAAAGGCGTGCACGACAACCGGAGGATCCGAGAAATGATGCAGCGCAGGGGTAACGGCCGGTCACGCGGTTCGTTCCGTTGCGCCGGTCGCATGGTATGAGCGCTCGTGGATGACCAGGAAGAGTATTCCGTGATATCGCGATTGATGGGATGGAGGACGCACGACCTATGTACACGGCGCTCGACGCTGATCCGGAGAAGCTCGACGACGGAGACCGGACGTTCGTTGCCAGGATTCGTCAGCACGGCTGGGCCACGACCTCTATCGCAGCGGACGATGAGGGACCGGGGTTCGCTTATACGACCGGGTTCTGGTTGAAGTTCGGTCATCCTGAGTTGATCGTTTTCTCGCTGCCCGGGCAGACCGCGCATGACACGTTCTGGCATCTGTATCGCGAGCTCCAAGCTGGACGGCGGATGCCTGTCGGCAGCGAGACGGGCGATGTCTTCGAGAATGCACCTGCCGTGCTGCTCCCGGTCGCCCAACGGCACTATCGCGATCACCTCGGGTGGAGCCGCTGGTTCTATGGCGGTGACCGTTTCGAATGTCTGCAGTTGCTCTATCCCGATCGTGATGGACACTTTCCATGGTCGCCCCAGATATCGATCGACATCCGGGCGGCCCAGCCCGATCTCACCGAGGGCAATTGGTTCGGCCTCTGCGCTCGCTAGCGGGAGCCGTCGGCAAGACTCGCGGCATGGGCGCCATGCGCAGAATGCCCGTCAGGCAGATTTATCTTTACGAAATTCAGAAATTGTGCTTTGATGAGCGCATCCCGCCTCACTTCGGAGGGGCGTTGCGCGCGATCGTCACGACACGCGAGGCGGGGAGCGGTGGCCGCGACGTGCCGCAGCGTGTCCTCACGGATGCGCGGACGAACGGCATGGCGCGGACGTGAAGTCGCAGCGTGCTGACACCCCGATGCTGGTGTCCCGCGCAATGCGCAAGCATTGTGCGCATGGTGGCCAACAAGCCCGGTGCACCAAGCAGACTGCGTATAAGCGTGAAGACCATCGCGCAGGGAAGGCCGGGCGTTTTCCGGCTGCACCTGTGGTACCTGCCGCCTGCATTTTTTTCGCAGGCGGGCCGCAGGCGTCAGCCGACGCCTGGCCTTCCCTGCGCCCTCCGACTTGATGAGGGTGAGCGAGACCAGCATCACCCGGGCAGTGTCTGCCGCGGGAATGCGATGTCGTGCGTAGTTCGATATGGGCACGATCGCGCGTCATCACCGCTGTCGTCCCGGGCTTGACCCGGGACCCATATCCACAGGGAGAAGTTGTCGCGCACGCTGGTCGACCATCGTCCTTACCAACATTGGCCGGTGGGTATGGGTCCCGGGTCAAGCCCGGGACGACAGCGGAGTGAAGGGCAAGACCACGGCTCATCTCCACCTCGCGGAATATTTTCCACGCTTGCCAACCCTCATGCAACGGTCCAGAAAATCTCCAACCATTCGGGACGAAACGACGAGCAGCGGAGACGGAATTGACCATCAAGGGCAAGGCCTACATTGCCGGGATCTACGAGCATCCGACCCGGCATGCACCGGACAAATCCACGGCGCAGCTGCATGCCGAGGTCGCCAAGGGCGCGCTCGAGGATGCCGGGCTCAGCGTGCGGGATGTCGACGGCTATTTCTGCGCCGGCGATGCGCCTGGCGGCGCCTGGCCGATGGTCGACTATCTCGGACTGAAGGTGCGGCACATCGATTCCACCGAGACCGGCGGCTGCTCCTATCTGATTCATGTCGGCCATGCGGCGGAAGCCATCGCCGCCGGCAAATGCTCGATCGCGCTGATCACCTTGGCCGGCAAGCCGCGCACCGGGCCGATGCCGCCGCGCGCCGCCGGCGCCGAGGCCGACTTCGAGGTGGCCTATGGCGCCACCACGCACAACGCCTATGGCATGTGCGCGATGCGCCACATGCACGACTACGGCACCACGTCGGAGCAGCTCGCCTGGATCAAGGTCGCAGCCTCGCATCACGCGCAGTACAATCCGCACGCGATGCTGAAGGAGGTCGTCACCGTCGAGGACGTCATCAACTCGCCGATGATCTCCGATCCCTTGCATCGCATGGATTGCTGCGTCGTCACCGATGGCGGCGGCGCGCTGATCGTGACCACGCCGGAGATTGCCAGGAGCCTGAAGAAGCCGCTGGTCCGCCTGATCGGCCATGGCGAGGCGATGAAGGGGCCGCGTGGCGGCAAGGACCTCGATCTCACTTATTCCGCCGGCGTGTGGTCCGGCCCGCGCGCCTTCGAGGAAGCGGGCGTAACGCCAAAGGACATCAAGTACGCCTCGATCTATGACAGCTTCACCATCACCGTGCTGATGCAGCTCGAGGATCTCGGCTTCTGCAAGAAGGGCGAGGGCGGCAAGTTCGTCGCCGACGGCAATCTCATCTCCGGCGTCGGCAAGCTGCCGTTCAACACCGATGGCGGCGGCCTCTGCAGCAACCATCCCGTCAACCGCGGCGGCATGACCAAGGTGATCGAGGCCGTGCGCCAGCTGCGCGGCGAAGCCCATCCCAAGGTGCAGGTGCCAAACTGCGATCTCGCCATCGCCCATGGCACCGGCGGCCTGCTCGGCGTGCGCCACGCCGCCTCGACCTGCATTCTGGAGCGCGTGTGATGTCTGATCAGAAGAAGCTGCCGGCCCCCGTCACCAATCCCGAGACCAAGGCGTTCTGGGATGCCGCCGCCGAGGGCAGGTTCATGATCAAGCGCTGCACTGCCTGCGGCGAGGCGCATTATTTTCCGCGCTCGATCTGCCCGTTCTGCTTCTCCGACCAGACGGTGTGGGAGCAAAGCGCAGGCGAAGGCGAGATCTACACATTCTCGATCATGCGCAAGTCGCCGACCGGCCCTTACGCGATCGGCTACGTCACGTTGAAGGAAGGCCCATCGCTGCAGACCAATTTCGTCGACTGCGATTTCGACAGCCTGAAGATCGGCCAGAAGGTGAGGGTGGTGTTCAAGCCGACCGACGGCGCCCCGTTGCCGTTCTTCACGCCGGTGTAGTTGAGGAGCAACAATGCCGGTGGACGTCATTGCGAGCGAAGCGAAGCAATCCAGGGCTATTTCCAAGACTCTGGATTGCTTCGTCGCTGCGCTCCTCGCAATGACGACCGAGTGAGTGTGGGGCTGACGTCGGCGGAGCCCTCACCCGCCCTTGCGAGGCTCCGCTTCGCTTGGGGGAGAGGGCGCAGCAATGGGCGCCGCGCAACGACAAGCGCGTAGGGTGGGCAAAGGCGCGGAGCGCCGTGCCCACCGTTGCCAGACGAAGAGGCGGTGGGCACGCTTCGCTTTGCCCACCCTACAAGGAACGCGTTTCGGGGAGGACACCAACAACATGCCGATCAACTACGATGAGCTGATGGCGATGAAGGCGATCGGGCAGCCATATGCCTATAGCGATCGCGAGGTGATGCTGTACGCCTATGGCATCGGCATGGGCGCCGATCCGATGGACGAGAGGGAGCTCGCCTTCGTCAACGAGGCCACCGCCGAGCCGCGGCCGCTGAAGGTGGTGCCGACCTTTGCCTCCGTCGCCGCCTGGGGTTCGGGCCCTGGCGACATGAAGCTCAACCGGGTGCTGGTGGTCGACGGCGAGCGCGACATCACCTTTCACCAGCCGCTGGCGACGGCCGCGAAGATCACGGCCGACTCCTCCGTGCTCGCGGTGTCCGACAAGGGTAAGGACAAGGGCGCCGTCATTCGCCATCAGACGATCCTGCGCGACGAGAGCGGCGCCCCGTTGGCGACCCTGGTGGCCTCGCGCTTCGCCCGCGGCGATGGCGGCTTCGGCGGCCCGTCCGGGGGCATCCCCGAGCCGCATCCGGTGCCGTCGCGCGCGCCCGATCGCAGCGTCGACATTTCCACGCGGCCGGACCAGGCGCTGATCTACCGCCTGTGCGGCGACCGCAATCCGCTGCATTCGGACCCCGAATTCGCGCGCCGCGCCGGCTTCCCGCGGCCGATCCTGCACGGCATGTGCACCTACGGTCTCACCTGCCGCGCCGTGCTGCAGACCTATGCCGACTACGACGCCTCGGCGTTCCGGCAGCACGCCGCGCGGTTCTCCTCGCCGGTGTTTCCCGGCGAGACCGTGACGGTCGATCTCTGGAAGGACGGCGACGTGATCTCGTTCGAGGCGCGGGTCACCGCGCGCAACGTCACCGTGATCAAGAACGGCAAGACGGTGCTGGGTTGATACTTGCCATGTGAGACACGTCTGTTCGTTGTCGTCATGCCCGGGCTTGACCCGGGCATCCATCCGCTTCCGAAGATGGATGGCCGGGTCAAGCCCGGCCATGACGAACAAAAGCAAAGAAGACAGCGGAGGAGATACCCATGGGACTGCTCGACGGCAAGGTGGCGCTGATCACCGGCGCAGGTGGCGGTCTCGGCGAGGCCTACGCAAGACTGTTCGCGCGCGAGGGCGCGGCGGTCGTCGTCAACGATCGCGGCGGCCCGCGTGACGGCTCCGGCTCCGACCTGTCGATGGCCGAGCAGGTGGTCGCCGCGATCGAGGCCGAGGGCGGGCGCGCGGTCGCCAACGGCGCCGACATCTCGACCATGGCCGGTGGGCAATCGGTGTTCGACGACGCCATCCGCCATTTCGGCCGCGCCGACATCCTCATCAACAATGCCGGCATCCTGCGCGACCAGACCTTCGCCAAGTCGAGCGAGGCCGACTGGGACAAGGTGATCCAGGTGCACCTCAAGGGTACCTTCTGCTGCACCTTGCCGGTGTTCCGCTGGATGCGTGACAATGGCGGCGGCGCCATCGTCAACACCTCCTCGACCTCGGGCCTGATCGGCAATTTCGGCCAGTCCAATTACGGCGCCGCCAAGGGCGGTATCTGGGGCCTGTCCAACGTGCTGGCGATCGAGGGCCGCAAGTACAACATCCGGGTGTGGACGCTCGCGCCGGGCGCGCTGACACGCATGACCGCGGACCTGCCGCGCTACAAGGAGAACCCGGACGCGGCGCTGACGCCCGAGGGCATCGCGCCAGCCGTGCTCTACATGGTCAGCAGACTCTCGGGGGATCAGACCGGCAAGGTGCTCGGCGTGTCCGCCGCGCGCGGCGTCCGTGAGATGCGGATGATGGAGATGGAGGGCTGGAAGCCACCGTCCTCGGCTTGGAACGCCCAGGACATCGCCGCGCACGCAGAGGAGATATTCTTTTCGGAGGCCGATATAGCCAAGTCCGCACGGCGGTTTTGATGTATTCAGGACGTCATTTCGGGCCTGCGCTTGGCGCGTCCGGAATGACGCCAGAGAGATTGGAGACCAGACGAGATGAAGCTCACCGCCGCCGCCAAAGGCACCTTCGCGATCGCGCCGACGCCGTTCCATGATGACGGTCGCATCGACGAGGCCTCGATCGACCGTCTGGTCGATTTCTATGCCGAGGCCGGCTGTGACGGCATCACGGTGCTGGGCATCATGGGCGAGGCGCCGAAGCTGGATGCGGCTGAATCCGAGCAGGTTGCAGTGCGCTTTGCCAAGCGAGCCAAGAACCTGCAGATCATCGTCGGTGTCTCCGCGCCGGGTTTTGCCACCATGCGCGCGCTGGCGCGCGCCTCGCTGGACGCGGGCGCTGCCGGCGTGATGATCGCGCCGCCGCCGAGCCTGCGCACCGATGATCAGATCACGGGCTATTTCAAGCAGGCCCAGGAGGCCATCGGCGAGGACATTCCGTGGGTGCTGCAGGATTACCCGCTGACGCTGAGCGTCCAGTTCACGCCGGCTGTGATCCGCAAGATCGTCATGGACAGCGCGTCCTGCGTGATGCTCAAGCACGAGGACTGGCCGGGCCTGGAGAAGATCTCCGCGCTGCGTGGCTTCCAGAAGGACGGCTCGCTCAAGCCGCTGTCGATCCTGTGCGGCAATGGCGGTCTGTTCCTGGACTTCGAGATGGAGCGCGGCGCCGACGGCGCCATGACCGGCTATGCCTTCCCGGAAATGCTGGTCGATGTCGTCAAGCTGTCGCAGGCCGGAAAACGCGACGCCGCGCACGACCTGTTCGACGCGCATCTGCCGCTCGTGCGCTACGAGCAGCAGCCGGGGGCGGGGCTTGCCGTGCGCAAATACGTGCTGCAGAAGCGCGGCGCCATTGCCTCCAGCGCCCAGCGCAAGCCGGCCTCCGGCATCACGGCCGCGGCCAAGGCCGAGGTCGACTATCTCTTGTCGCGCGTGGCGCGCTATGATGCCCGCGCCAACCTGCAACCTCGTGCCACCGCCGCGGAGTGACTATGGCTGACGCTGCCGCCGTCCGTCCCGCCTCGACCGTGCTGCTGCTGCGCGACAGCGCGGCCGCACGCGAAATCGAGGTGTTCATGATGGTGCGTCACCATCAGATTGAGTTCAACTCGGGCGCCCTGGTGTTTCCTGGCGGCAGCGTCGACAGAGGCGATCAGGAGATCGCCGGCAGGCCGGAGCTCTATGCCGGCGACGACGGCCTGGAGGCCGAGGCGCTCGGCTTCCGCATCGCCGGGGTGCGCGAGACTTTCGAGGAGAGCGGCATCCTGCTGGCGCGGCTGCGCCGATCGGACGCGCTGATCGATGCCGCGGCCGCCCGAGAGATCGAGGCGGCGCATCGTCTGGCGCTGTGCGAGGGCAAGATCAGCTTTTTCCAGGTCCTCGAAGCTCACGGCCTCGTGCTCGCGCTCGATGCGCTCGTGCCTTACGCCCACTGGATCACGCCGGAGGGCATGCCGAAGCGCTTCGACACCTGGTTCTTCCTGGCGGCCGCGCCGCCGGACCAGCTCGGCGCCCATGACGGCCGGGAATCGACCGACTCCGTCTGGGTCTCGCCGCGCGAGGCGCTGGCCGGCGGCGAGGATGGCCGCTTCAAGCTGCCGTTCCCGACCACGCGCAACCTGATCCGGCTTGGCAAGCAGCCCGCGGTGGCCGACGCCCTGGCGGCGGCGCGGAACATGGACGTCGTCACCGTGATGCCGGTCATGACCAAGACCGCCGAGGGCGGTCGCCAGCTGCGCATTCCGCGCGAGGCGGGCTATGATGGGGAGGTGTTCGAGTTCGGTGCGGCCGGTTAACCGCACGGGCTATTTTTCGTCCGGCGGATGATGCGCGGACGAGAATTGTTCTCTATATGTTCATTTGGCCGCCCGGCGGCTCGTATATAGTGCGGTTCCGACCATCGGATCCCATGAGTAGATTACCGGACCTCGACACGGCCTGCAGCAGTCTCCGATCGATGACGATCGGGCGGATGATCTTTGGCAGCTTTTTGCTGCTGCTTGCCGTGATCACCGCGACCAGCATGGCGAGCGTGATCGCCATTCGCCACATCGATTCGACCTTTGCCGAGTTGCAGCGGCTGCAGGGCGTCGGCGATCTCGCCGAGGAGATCGACCAGCGCATGAACGAGCTGCGGCTCGCGGCGCGCGATTTCGTCACCGACCCCGGCTCCCGCTCCGACCGTGCCATGGAGGCGGCGACCGAGCTCAGCGCGCTCCTGAAGAAGACGCGCCTGCAGCTCGCACCGGAGCAGCAGGCGACCATCGATGGCGTTGCCCAGCGGCTCGCCAATTACCGCGAAGGCATCGATCGCATCAGCGCGCTGATCGCCCGGCGTGCCGAGCTGCTGTCGGGTTTGCCGGCGGCGCGCGAGAGCTTCGAGGACGCCATCGCCGGCCTGACTGATCGCGCCACGGCGCGGGCCTTGTTCCAAGTGCAGAACCAGGTCGGCGCGGCGCTGCTGGCGCGCGACCCGGCTGGCGCCGAGCAGGCCGCCCGCAGCATGCGCGCAATGCCGATCGAGGACAGCGCCCTGCGCGCTGCAGCGGACCGCTACGCCGAGGCGATCATCGCCATTGCCGGCACCGAGGACGAGATCGCACGCCTCGACAAGGAGGTGCTGGGCATCGAGGGGCGGCTGATCGGCCGGGTCACGGAGCTGCTGCGCGCCTTGAGTGCCAGCCAGGGCAAGGTGCTGTCGCGCGACTTCGCCCGCACGCTGGCGGAGACGAAATGGCAGAGCATCATCTTCGGCACGGCGGGCGTTCTGATCGGCATCTTTGCTGCCTCGTTCGTGGTGCGCCGCACGGTGAAGCCGCTGGCCTCGATCGCACGCTCGATTCGGGCGCTGGCGGCGGGCGAAAAAGCGGCGTCGATCCCGCAGACCGACGTTCAGAACGAGATCGGCGACATCGCGCGGGCGGCAGAAGTCTTTCGGCAGACTTTGCAGGATGCCGACGCGGCGCGCGAGGCGGCCGTCCGCGCGCTGGCCGAGCAGCGGCTGGCCGAGGAGAGCTATCGCAAGCTGTTCGAAGCTTCGATCGACGGCATCTATGTCACCACACCGAGTGGTCTCGTGCTCAATGCCAATCCGGCGCTCGCGCGCATCATGGGCTACGAATCCGCGAGCGAGCTGATCCAGAGCGTCAACGACATCGCGGATACGATCTATGTCCATCCCCTGGCGCGCGAACGCTACCAGCGGCTGATGCGGCGCGACGGCATGGTGCGCGAGTTCGAATACCAGGTGCGCCGGCGCACCGGTGAGATCCGCTGGCTTTCGGACAGCGCCACGGTGGTGCGGGATGAGAACGGCGAGGTAATTCGCTACGAAGGCGTGGTTCGCGATATCACGGATCAGAAGCGCGCCGAGGACGCGATCGCGGAAGGCCGGCGATTGCTGCAGCAGGTCATCGACACCGTGCCGGCGGTGATCAACGTCAAGGATAGCGAGCTACGCTATGTCCTGATGAACCGCTACATGGCCGGCATCTTCAACGTCGAGCCCGAGGATGCGCTCGGCCGCACCACGGGCGAGCTGATGTCGCGCTACGGTGCGAACAAGACGGACTCGAACGACAAGCGCGTGCTGGCGACGAAGGCCGGCCTCGGGTTCTACGAGGAGGAATACCTCGATTCATGCAACGTCATGCGGCAATGGCTGGTCAACAAGCTGCCGCTTCTCGATGCCGACGGCGAGGTCGACAAGATCGTCACCGTGGCGCTCGACATTGGAGAGCGCAAGAAGAGCGAATTGGAGATGCGCAAGGCCAAGGAGGCCGCCGAGACGGCGCTCCGGAACCTGCGCGAGACCCAGGCCTCGCTGATCGAAGCCGAGAAGCTCGCGGCGCTCGGGCGCATGGTCGCCGGCGTTGCCCATGAGGTCAACAACCCCGTCGGCATCAGCCTCACGGTCGCCTCCGCGCTCGAGCGCAAGACCGAGCGCTTCAGCGAGGCGGTCACGCGGGGCGAACTGCGGCGGTCGAGCCTCAACGAGTTCATCGAGATGAGCCGCAGTGCGGCTGGGCAGCTCGTCGCAAATCTCAATCGCGCGGCCGAGCTGATCCAGTCGTTCAAGCAGGTCGCAGCGGACCGCAACTACTCCGACAAGCGCACCTTCGATCTCGCCGACCTCACCGAGCAGGTGGTGATGAGTCTGCGCCCGGGCGTGCGCAGACAGAACCTGACGGTGAATGTGGATTGCCAGCCCGATCTGGTGATGAACAGCTACCCCGGGCCTTATGGGCAGGTTCTGACCAATCTCTTCCTCAATGCGGTCGCGCACGCGTTTCCGGATGGCAGGAGCGGTGTGATCGAAATCAGGGCGCGGGAGTCCGGGCGCGACAATGTCGAGATCATCTTTTCCGACAATGGCTGCGGCATGTCGCTCGACGTCCGCCGCCGCGCCTTCGATCCTTTTTTCACGACGCGCCGCGACCAGGGCGGCACCGGCCTCGGCCTGCACATCGTCTACAGCATCGTGACCAACCGGCTCGGCGGCCGGCTTGATCTCGACTCCGAGCCGGGCGCCGGCACGCGCGTCCAGATCATTCTGCCGCGGGTCGCGCCTCTCGAGCAGGCGGCCGAGTAGGGAGATCCGCAATGCGCGGGGATGCCGCGCCGCTGCGTGAAACTCCGGATTGACTCTCACGAAGCCGAGATCGAATCGAAATCTGGCCCAGTTGATGCATCATTATCCGTGCACCCTGGGGTGGTGCAGGAGCCAGATGGACCAGATGGAAATGAGCAAATGGATCGTGTCCCGCGGCCATGAGCCGCATCGAGCTGATCGTGCCGACATCAGCAACACGGGTTCGAGGCGACCGGCGGTCGCTCCATGGAAGCCGCCCATCCAGGTCGGCGGTGCGGCGCTGCTGATCGCACTCGCCGCGCCACCGTCACTGGCGCGCGATCGCGGCCAGTATGCGAACTCGTCGCCGGAGATCAAGGCATGGTTCGACGGCCTGCGCAGCGGCAAGGGCCCGTGCTGCTCGGATGCCGACGGCAGCGCCGTCAGCGATGTCGACTGGGAGAGCAGGGGCGGTCACTACCGCGTCCGCATCGAGGGGGAATGGCTCGACGTTCCCGACGAGGCGGTCATCACCGAGCCCAACCGCGTCGGGCGCACCATGGTGTGGCCGATGCGCGGCTATCAGGGCCTCTCGATCCGCTGCTTCATGCCGGGCAGCATGACGTAGACGAGCGGGGCGGCGCTCAGACGTATTTCTTGTCGCGCTCCAGGAGCTCGATGGAAATGCCCTGGGGCCCGCGGATGAAGCAGATGCGAACACCGGGGCGGACCGTGGTCGGCTCGGTCGTGAAGGTGACGCCCTTGGCCTTGAGCTCGGCGGCCGCGGCGTCGATGTCCTTCACGGTGAGGCCGAAATGATCGAGGCCCTGGTGCGGGGGCACCGGCGGCTCGTTCACTCCGTCGCCCGGCTCGACCTTGGCGATGAACACGCTGGCGCCGCCGAGCTTGACGTCGATGCGGCCGGGATTGCGGACGATCTCGCCGCCGAGAATGTCGTGAAGCCAGTTGGCGGTGGCTTCCGGGTCAGGGCTGCGCAGATGGATATGGTCCCACGTGACATTCAACATCGTCGAGATCTTTCGAAAGAGTGAACCGCTTGCGGCGCGGCGGCGTTCCTTGAGGCGTCGGCAGCGGAGCGGATGTTTACCGGCCCGTCGCCGGCCGCGCCAGCCGGCAAACCGACCGGTATCCGGGCCTGCCCTCCAATTGTCGGCTTTGCATGCAACCCTATCGATGTTTGCCGATTGAAGCTTCCAGATGCCCCCGCCGGGCAGCCGATGGTGCAGACATGAGCGCGGGTCTCTCTCGTTTGCTGGGTCGCAAGCCCGATGCCGCGGCGTCGCTGGCCATGCGCCGAAGCGGCGGAGCGTCCATCCCTTTGGGAGCCGCCGTGTCGGGGTTGGCGATCCTCGCGCTGATCATGTTCGGCGCAGTCGGGTGGCTGATCATGTCGGTCGAAGAGGAGGAGATGGCCGACCTCCGCCTTGCGCAAGTCACATCGGCCTCCCCGAGCGGCCGGTATGAAGGAGATGAAGACGGGACGGAGCCATCGCATGGGCTCTCGTCCGTGGTGCCCAGTCTGGGGTCCAATGCGCACCCCGATTCGTCCCCGGTCGTCGGCTCCGGCCGGAACGTCATGGACGCGCATGCCAGTCTGTCGCCGACGATGCTGCCTGTGTCATCCGCTGCGCTCGACCCGGCCGCTCTGTCCGGCCTGCGGATCAGTTCCCAGTCCTGGCGGCGCGGCGGGCTTGGATCGAAGGCGCTGGTGACCTTCACGCTACGGAATGCCAACAGTTTCGCAGTCAAGGACGTCGAAATCAGCTGCGCCTTCAGCCGGCGCGACGGCAGTCACGTCACCGACCGCCGACGGATCGTGCCCGGCCAAGTCGGGTCGCGCAGCCGCAAGACCTTCGCGGCGGTCCACGTCGGATTCGTCAACGTTAACGTCAGCGCGGCCAAATGCGCGCTGGTTGCAGCGACCAAAATCTAATTATGTCGCGCTAGTCTCCCACGGTCTTTGAACCCGAGCGTTCGACGCGGGAACATACTGTCATGATCCTCCGTTAGGTGGATGTCGGCGCAGGTGCCGACGGAGCGGTAAATTATGCCCATTCTCCGTTACTTTCTTTTCGTCGGTGGAACTCTGCTGGCGCTGCTCGTCCTGGCGGATGCCGTGCTTCCCAGCGTGCCATTGCCTGCAAGCCTGTCGTCTGCGTCGGATCTTCCCCCGGTGCGCATTCAGTCGACGCGAAAGTGGCCGGAGCGGATCGTGATGGACACCTCGATCGCCACGCCAGCTCCGGTGAAGCTCGCGAAGGCGGAGCAGCCTCCGGCAGAAGTGGCCAAGAACGGTCTCCGCGACGCCTTCGCGCAGATGAGCGCCGTCGAAGCCAACCCGCAGGTTGCGGCCGTGAAGGCCGCCGAGAAGCCTCGCGCGACGCGGATTGCCGACACGAGCAAGGCGAAGAAGCGAAAGGTCGCAAGAGCTCATCTGGGCAGACCGATGATCTTGGTCGCGCAGCAGCCGCATGTCGGCCCTTTCGCTTGGACCTGGTAGTATCGATTGCCCGCAGTCCCTGGTCGATCCAAGCAGTCCCGGTGCAATCGCGCGCCGGGGGCGGTCGAACTGACGTGGGCTGCTGCGCCGTTTTTCACGCCGCCGCGCTGCCTTGATCTTGCGCAAAGTGCGCTCCTTCCGGAACGCCTAGCGTCCCTTGCATGGGACCTGGGAGCGTTTGCCCGGGGACCCAGGAGACGCTGAATGACGACTACCACGCCCACCCTCTCGATCTCGCCGGAGAAGGTCGCCTTCGTCGTGACCAAGATCCACAAGCATGAAATGGAAGCGGCCGAACCCGAATTGCTGGCAGATTTGGCGGATGACGACGCGGCGCCCGGTACCGGTGGGCGAGGTTTGAACACGGACAGGTCGGAGCTCGTCAGCTTCATCAGGGGCCTCAATGTCGACGAACAGATCGATCTGGTCACGCTGATGTGGCTGGGCCGGGGTGACGGCTCGCTGGACAATTGGGATGAGCTTCGTGCGCAGGCCGCTCAGGCGCACAACAATCGCACCGCGACGTACCTGATCGAAACTCCGATGCTTGGCGACTATCTGGAGGAGGCTCTCTCGGAATTCGGCCTTTCCTTGGAAGACTTCGAAGAAGGCATATAGCTGGGCGGCGTCTCCCGATGGATTCCCAGCACGTTCTTCGTTGCAATTCGGATGATGGAGTAATCTCATGGACAAGCTGAAGGTCGGAACCGGTGATTGGATCGTCGTGTGCGACGGCCGCAAGGCACTGATCCTCGAGAACGTTGGTGACAGCATGTTTCCGAACCTGCACACCAAAGAGGTCCGTGAGCAGGAGAACGACCGCACGAGCGCTCAGGGCACTGATGCGCCCGGCTCGGTGCAGCAGTCATTTGGCAATGCTCGGAGTTCGGTGGATCAGACGGATTGGCATGATCAGGCTGAGCGCGCCTTTCTCAAGCAGCTTGCTGATCGCCTGCATCAGGCTGTCCTGTCGGGCGAAACCAAAGCCGTCACGATGGTGGCGTCGCCGCGCGCGCTCGGGATCATCCGCGCCGACTATTCCGACGCGGTACGAAAGGTGCTGCATGGCGAGGTCCACAAGGATCTGGTCAAGCTTCCGGTCTACGAAATCGAGAAGCAGCTGCTCGCCTGAGGCCGGCTTTCTCATACCAATGAGCGCCCGGAGGCCCCGTTCGCGGTTTCGACCGCGACGGGATCAATGTGTGCTTTCATGCGACGGTGTCGATTCCGGCGCAGCAGGCACCAGACTTGTGTCCAGGTGCGCGGCTCCTTTTTCGACGATCTCGTAGCCGCAATCATCCAGCCAGGCGATCAGGCGATCGGCCATGGCGTAATCCCAGGTCGGGTAGGAGCGTGCGATGACCTGGCGTGGCGTGAGCTTGCGAGACATTGGTGATCCTTCCCTGATCTCATGGTGCTCGATGAGACGTCGAGCGTCTGGTCTTGTCATCTTGAACCCCAGAACGCGATGCGCGGTTCCTGCGGCGCCCGAGCGCTGCCGCTTGAGGAGCGCTGATCATTCACAGCGCCTCGGCGAAACGGGGCAGAATTCATCAAACGCTGATCACGTGTGGCTGCGCGTCGTCGGTCACGGGAGCCGCGGTGCGCTCCGGCTTCTTCTCCACGATCTCGTACCCACAATGATCGAGCCATGCGATCAACCGGTCGGCCATGGCATAGTCCCAGCTGGGATAGGATCTGGCAATGACTTCGCGGACTGAAAGCTTTCGTGCCATCATGTCGATCTATCGCTCCCTGCATTCGCCACGGGCTCGTCCGGCGCGCATCCGGACGATCCAAGGCTGACCGGCAGTTCGTGCCGCCGGCTCCTGATGTTGTTCGGCTCGTCACGTTTCTGAGCGCGCGCGCCCCAACGCCTTGCTGGCTCACCACGATCAAATTGGCGTGGAGAGGTGATTTTTCCGCTTATCGCTCGCCCAGGCTGCGCAATCATCGCCCAACATGGTGAAAACCTTCTCGCTACGATGGTTTCCCATTTCCGTGCACGGATATGGCGCAGTCGTGCGCGTAGTGGGGCTGGAGTGTGGTGGCGGCGCGGTGTTTCGTCACAGGCTGGCGGCGACCATCTCCGACGAGATCTCAGCGCGAGCAGGCTGCGATCAACGGGGGAACGGTTTGATACGTTCATGGTTTCCGCTGGGGCGCGGTCGCAGGGGCTCGTCGCCTCGGAGTCAATGGAGCAACGCGATGAGGCTGATGTTTTGGGTTGTGCTGCTGACTGGCCTTGCGGCAGGAGGCGGCCGGTCGGTCGCCAATGAGTCCTGCGGCCCAGGGTGCCACGTCGCGCCCAATGGCGGCTGCGTCGTGAATGGCTGGGAGGTGGGAGCGCCGGTGTGGAACGAATGCCCTGCGGGCGCTCGGCCAAGGCCGCCATGCGGAACCGCGTTCAAATGGAGCAGACAGGCGAGGGCCTGTGTCAGCAGGTGAACATGCGATGGCTGATCATCGCCGCGGCAGCGTGTACCGGGCTGCCGGCTGCCGCGAGGGATCAGCGACTGTTCACCTTGGACGTCGCGCCCTGTCGTTAGCGGCGGCAGCTTCGTCTGGCTCCTGATTCAAGGCACGGCAAGGCTCCGGATAAGCCGCTGGTAGAGGCGCACCGCGAAGCACGGACGGGCCGGTGACACGGCGCTCAGACCGGCGTCGCATGGATCACGTCGCGCGGTGCGCTGGTGCGGAAGGCTCTCCGTAACCATGTTCGCGAGGGCGCCTCGATGAGCATGTAGGTGACCCAGGCCACCGCCGTCGCAATCGCAACGAACAGACCGAGCCGCAGTGCGAGCTCGAGAGCGCCGGGAGCATCTGACTTTCCGATCATCGCAAGCCGAATGAGAAAGGGATGCAGCAGATAGATCGAATAGCTGCATTCGCCACCAATGATCAGGGCTCTGGACGACAACCAAGCGGCATGGCCGTACCGACTGGCTGCGACGAAGACGATCGAGAATCCCGAGATCTCGATGAGACGTACGGCAAGTTCGATCACGAACGACCAGCCGGGCAGACGAGGCTGCAGAAACAGCAGGACAGGCGCACAGATGAGGCTCACCAGCGCAAGCCAGAACAGGAGCCTCACGCAGCGCCGCTCCCCGTCACCGATGCTGGCATCGGCGCGGTTCTTGTAGATCATGGCGGCAAGGCAGCCGGCCAGGAACTGAGCGATGTGAAGATAGGGAGAGTAGTAGGTGAGCCACTGCATCCCGTTTTGCGTGAGGCTTGGCGCGGCGGCCCGCAACAACGCATCGCCAAAGGTGAAAGCGGCGGCGATCGTCAGCGCGAAAGTCACGATGTTCGCAAGCGCGATCCAGATGATCGTGGGCAGCCTGGCGACGCCTGCAAACAGCAGGCAGACGAACGGAAACAGCAGGTAGAAGAACAGCTCGACGCTGATGGACCAGAGGTGCTGCAGCGACGGCACGACCGCGACCAGCATGGTGCCGTTCTGCACGGGAAACCAGGCTTGCGTCATCGTGAGGATGAAGCCGAGCGAGGGCGCGGAGAGGTCTCGCGCGATCACGACGTATGCGACGACCGCGAGCACAATCACGGCGTACATCGGGTAGAGCCGGGCGAATCGCGCGATGGCAAATTCGCGAAGAGCGTTTCCGAACGGTTGCGACTGGAAGCGCGCGGCATAGTTGAGCCACAGGACGAATCCGCTCAGCACGAAGAACATCGTCATTCCGATGCTGCTGACCTGAGCGATGAGCTCCGGCAGCAGGCCTTGCGCCAACGACGGGGCGCCGTGGCCGATGGCGACCGTTGCGGCCGCGACGAAGCGTAAGCCGGTCAGCGAGCCGATGAAGCGTTGCTCGTTCACTTTGAGGGATGGTCCTGATACTTGGGAGGCGCTCCGGCTGTTGTAGAAACAGCAGGGTCCGGAGGCAACCCGACGCAGGCCGCCGGAGACGGGATTGCCGCCCGCTCGAGCGACGCTCTGGCGTTCAGGCCGGAGATGACTCTGCGCCCGATCGGTCCGGCGTCTGCCGTTTGCGGCGTCCGACGCGGCGGCGTCTCACATTGCTGTCGACAACAACGAGCTGAAAAATAAAGGGAAATCAGCCTTGGCATCGGCGGCGTCCCATCCAAGGGGCGAGGCGTTTCCCGGTGCGGCATGCGATCGGCGGGCAACAGGCTGGTAGGTTTGAAGAAATCCGGGAAGAGCAGCTTTTGCAGCGGATCGTGCCTGTTGCGAAACCCCGCCGGGAATCTTGGCCAGCGGGAGGTTACGGCCAGGGCCTTGGTCGCACCTGCGTGGGATGCGGAGCCCCGGCCGGATTGCAAATGGACTCGCAAACCGACGGCGGCTAGTTATTTGTCACCTCCGGCTGGTCATCTTGCATGACGCTGAGCGTTTGAACGAGGACGGAAGCCGCCTTGCCCGCTGCGCCATCTCAGCTCACCGATCAAACCGTCGACACCCAGCTGACGACGAATTGCAATGCGCAGGTGGCCGCAACGTTCGACACCAACGACAGCACCTGGGTGACCTTCTTCGTCAACGGTACGATCCCGTGCTGGAGGACGCTCGTGTCGATTGGCGAGGTGAAGGTCACGCTGGCCGAGGATGTCGCTGTTGCCGGCATTGTCCTGTGCAAGGGGCTGACCGTGACCATGAACCCCATGGGTCCCTACTACACGGTCACGATGACAGGAGCGATCGTCGATTCCGGAAAGGAGAGCAGCTTTACCGGAATCGTGCTCGGCTCGTTCACCCGGTCCGCAGCGATGAAGCGTGCGATGCAAATGCTTCGGAGACAAGGCAGCCGCTGAGGGCCGGCCCGGCTTCGCGTGAAATGTAAACACCAGAATGTTATCGGGCGTGGGGGGCAGGACTGTGATCTGGCCCGATTGACCGCCCCTGCGAACTCTGTTACACGATGCAACCTCTGATAGATTTCGATCATTGGTAGTTTATTGATTTTCGACTCGCCTCAGCTGCGCTCAGCAGCTGCGCGCTGCAGGTTTCGACCTGTGTTTTACAAAAGGAGATAGTCATGTCTGATCGTGAAGGTATTCGTTTCACCGCTCCCGCCGTCGTAAAAACCCCCACGAGTCCCAACACCGATGTCGTCGCGACGCCGACGGGCGATCCCAACAACACGACGCAGCTCGTCTTCGAGTATCAGGGCCGCATTCCGGTCTGGACGCCGGTGGTTTCGCAGGCTCAACCTCAAGTCGTCTTGGGGGCCGACATCACGATCGGCGCAACGACTTGGCGCAAGGGCATCACGGTCCAGTATGCGGCGCTGGGATCGACCCAGTACACCGTGACCATCATTTCGGGCGAGATCGTGGACGATCGTGGGCTCTACTCGCTCCAGGGCGTGACGCTCGGCATCTTCCCGATCAGTTCGTCCGTCAAGTCAGCGGCGCCCGCGGCGACGCGGACCGAAGAGTATCCGCGCGCGGCCTTCACGGCGCTGCCGACGGTGAACACCCCGACCAGTCCGAACAGCAACGTGGTGACGACGCCGAGCGGCGACACCAACAACACGACCTATGTCTCGTTCCAGTACCAGGGCCGAATCCCGGTCTGGACGCCGATCGTCTCGCAGTCGCAGATCACCGCGGTCCTCGGCGCCGATATCACCATCGGCGCGACGACGTGGAAGGCGGGCATTACGGTGCAATATGCGGCGCTGGGCTCGACGCAATATACGGTGACCATCATCAAGGGCGACATCATCGACGATCGCGCCCTCTATTCACTGGCGGGCACCTTGCTCGGCATCTTCCCGATCGGGTGATACGAGCATGGACGCGTCCGCGTCAGCGCAGTTCGAGCAGGTCGACTCCTCCGCGATCTACGAGACCAGGGTTGCCGGCTCGGTTGGCTGGGCCGGCTACCTTCTCGGCGCGGGCTCGTCGCTGCCACCGTTCATCAACTACGATGACTCGCTGAAGAAGTACGGTGGCAGTTATCTGTTCGCGACACAGCGGCCCGCCGATCTCGATCGGGATCCCGGCGGGTTCGCCGAGCGTGCACGGACCTATATCAGCAAGGCGACGCGCAATCGCGCCGTCGTCTGGCTTGCCTCGGCCAATCCGGTCGTGTTTGGCGACTTCGAGCGCTATGGCGTCTCCTTCATCAATCTGCCGCCGGTCTACCAGGTCTCGGGCAACATGAACCTCTGGTTCGCCAGCAACGCCAAATTCTACATCCTCGATCAGAGCCGGATCGATATTGACGGTGGGGCGCTGCGCCTGTCGGGCTCGGCGCTGAGTTCACCTCCGTTCATCGGCTTCGCGGGCAAGGGCGACAACCCGCTCGGCATTCGGCTTGCGCCGGCCTCCAATAATCGCATCTACGCCTACGTGCCCTTCGGCGGCGCCAACACCGGCTGCGTGACCTTTGATGGGCTGCTCGATTCGAAACAGGCGTTCGTCAGCCAGGGCTTGGGGCAGGGCGTCCGCTACGTCATCAACAACAATGCGACGGCGTCGCTGCAAGCTGCGCAGTATGCAGCCATGACGGTGGCGGCGTTGCCATCGCAGCTTTCGATCGCGGGCGCTTTCGACCTCGGCGATCCGGCCAACCGCGTGATCAGCCGAGAGCAGCTCGAACAGGGCTATCTGCGTTCGGGTTTTGCCATCAAGGGGGCGCCTGCGCTGACCAGCGAATTCCGCACGACCGGCGGGCGTGTCGTGCAACTGACACCGCTCGGGGCTGGCAGCGGAGATACGGCGCCGGCGCTCGGCGCCGGGGGCTTCGCCTTTGCTACCAGCGCCGCGAAGACGGCCGCGGCTGACACCGGCACAGCCTATCTGAGCCTGGCCGGCCACTACGCGCTCAGTGCCGACGGCAGCGCCGCCGGCCAGGTCGCGAAGCTGATGGGCGGACTGTTCGGATCGGAAGCGCTCAGCTTCAAGGCGTACGACGTCAGCCTGCCTGCAACACAAAACGATCGCCTCGACGCGATCCCCTCGAAACCAGGCTACGCGCCGGTGTTCCCGTTCGAGACGGCGGATCTCAACCGTCCCGCGAGCGGCGCCGTTGCGCCGCGCCTGACCGACGACCACCAGACCTCCTGGGTGACCATCGTCGCCGGGGGCGGGGCCGTCGACTATCTGGCCGAGCCCGAGGGCAGCGCGATCTACGGTGCGGCCGCGGCCGGCGCCGCGAATGCGGAGATACTCCAATCCGCGCCGCCGTTCATGCCGCTCGCCCAGGGCAGCGACAAGACGTTCCCGCTGGCGCCTTATGGCGCTGCTGCGAGCAGCGGCCTCGATGGCGCGACGCTCGTCCAGTTCGAGAGCCAGATCGTGGCCGCAACCCGCAAGTCGCTGATCTCGGGCTATGGCAGCAAGACGTGGTCGGCGCGGGTGCAGGCGGCGCGGGCTCATGCGTTGCACGGCACGCTGGCGGATGGCCCCAGCACCGATGGGACGACGCCTCAGGGCTTCATCATCGAGCGCGATCCGGCGACGGGGGCCTATCTGAAGGTCAGCATGGCGCAATCGCTCGACCGCGACGGCAATACCCTGCCATTCGCGCTATCTGCTCCAACCCAGGCGATGCAGGACGCCTTGCAGACCAACCAGCTCTTTCTGGTCGCTGTCAATCCGGAGCCGTTCGGCACCGGCGCCCAGTTCGCCAATACCGTCAACATTGCGGGCTGGACCATGACCGCGGCGGTCGGCGCCGGCGTGTCGGCCACCGCCTACCGCAACGTGATGATCATGAAGTTCTGCTCCGGCTCGTTGCTGGAGCGGGTCACGAATGCCAATCGTTGGACGTCCGCGGAGCAGTTCTCGCTGTTGCCCGGCACACCGACGGTCACCGCCGCGCTGTCCTACACCGGCCTCTCGCAATGGCTGCAGGACTACATTGCGGACGCCATCGCACGCTCGAAGGGAGCGTCCGGCCCATTCTATGAGAATTTCGCGCGCATTGCCCAGGATCCGAACTGGACCGGCGTCATCGTGCTCGCCGCCGATCTCGGCCAGCGCGACATGCCGCCGGAGATTGCGGGTCTTGCCGCCGGCATCGACTTCACGCGCTTCAATGCCCATCATTTCGGCTTCACCGTCAGCCGCGTCACGGTCGACGGCCGGAGCGGCCGGATCACGATGCCCTCGGGCAGCTCGAGCCTGTTCGGCCTGATCGACTACGAAGATCCGCGCTATGCGGTGAACGTCTCGAGCGGCGTTGCGCCCGACGTGCCCGTGGCGGTGCAGATGAGCGGCGAGTTCGACTTCACCGTGCTGCAGCTGCAGTCGTTGTTCGAGAACGCCAGGCTGACGCGGTTCGACAGCCACGTCCAGCTCTCGGTCGCGGCGCTGTTCGGCGCGCCGGTGTCGCGGCTGTACTCACGCGGCAAGCCGCAGCCATTCACGGGAATCGTGCTGAAGGGCAGCTATGTCGATCAGGGCGGCCGCGGCGCCTATGTCTTCGAGCAGAACACGACCAACGTGCTGACCAGCCCATCGAACGTGCTGCCGGCCGTCGCCTTCGACCGTGTGCAGTTCAACACGATCGGCACCCAGGACCAGGGCGCCACGGTGGCGAGCAACTTCCTCGTCTGGGGGCGGCTCGATTTCACGCCGCTTCAGAGCACCATCGGAGAGACGCTCGACCTGCTGTCGTTCGGCAGTCCGCCGGACACGCCAGAGGCGGCGCTCGGCGTCGGCCTCGCCTTCTCCGGTCTCGCCGTCGGAATGACCTATCCGCAGGCGACGCCTGGCGCCAAGCGGTTCGAGGTCGCGACCGGCAACCTGGCCTGGAATCTCAACGGCTCGACGATGCGCGACACCAGCCTGTTCCGCGGCTTCGCGCTGCAGCTGAAGAGCTTCGTCAACGCGACCGGCGATCAGAATCCGTCCGATCTCGGCTTCCTGCCGGTGACGTCGCAGCTCAACCTGACCGAACTCGAGGGGCCCTGGTTCGGCGTCGTCTATGACATCACGCTGGGCGGTCCGGGGGCGCTCGCCTCGGGCGTCGGCTTCCAGTCGCAGCTGCTCGCGGCATGGTCACCGATCACCACCGGCTCGGATGCGCAGCATGCGGTCTTCATCGGCATGAGCCTGCCGGGCGCGGCGCCCGGCGCCAGCCTGTTCAGCATCCAGGGCGTCATCAAGGTTGCGGTCGGTGCGATCTCGATCCTGCGCCAGCCGGTCCCGACCGCATCGGGACGCAAGCTGTCTGATGACGGTCCGAAGTGGTTCTACTGCCTGCGGATCGACGATATCGCCATCAAGATTTTCGGCATCGCCAAGCTGCCGCCGTCCGCCAACATCCAGTTCTTTCTGTTCGGCGATCCCGACAACACCGGCAGCCTCGGCTGGTATGCGGCCTATGTCGCCGACGACAATCCGGGCTACGAGCAGTCGCTCGCATTCGCCCCACGCAAGCCCGAGCTGCAGGAGCCGTCATCATGACGCGGATCCTGTTCTGGAATATCGAGAGCTTCTCGGTCAACAAGATCTTTTCCGCGTCGATCAAGCGGCAGCGCGGCCATGGCGGCCTCAACGACATGCAGAGCGCGATCCAGCGCCGCGCGGTGATCAATGCCGTGCTGACGGCCACGCAGCCGGACATCATCGTCATCATCGAGGTGAGCTCCGGCGACAATGCGCCCAACGCGCTGGCGAGCCAGACCGGCGGCATCAATGCACTCGCCATGGTGCAGTTCGGGCTCAACAACCCCGCCACGATGGTGGCAGGCGGCTGGAACGCCGTGCCGCCGCTCTACACCGGGACCGGCGGGCGCGCCGAAACGGTCGGCATTCTCTATCGCCGCACCGACACTGCAGGCAACCTCCGTCGCTATTTCACCGGGCCCAACATCTGGACCGGCGGTCATGGCGGCCTGTCGGTGCCGCCGGGCGGCGGCGCCGCCGCGCCGTACAATGGCATGGTGGTGCCTATCGGTGCCGTGAACGTCAACGGAATGCTGGTGCCGCCGGGGCTTGGCGGCGTGCGCCAGATTCCTGCGGGCGCCCAGCACAATGGCGGCCTCAATGAGGACGTCGTCGCCGCGCGCATCGCCTTCACGACCACGCTCGGTGCGCCCGTTGCCTTTGGCGGATTGCGCGAGCCGTTCATGGCAACGTTCACCGAGACCGATAATCTCGGCGTCGTGCAGCGAGACCTCACCATCTTCGGCATCCATTCCCCGCCGAACAATCCCGCGGCGGCGAACTACATCACCACGCTGTCGACGATCAACGATATCGTCGGCGCCCTGGGAGTGAATGAGACGCGGGTGATCGGCGGCGATTTCAACGTCAATCTGTTCGCCGTCAACGGCACGGCCTCGGGCCTCTATAATCCGCTCACCGGGGGGCCCGGTGCCTACACGCTGCTCGTCAGTCCGACGGCGGTGGGAGTTCCTGTCAATCTCGACCAGTATAAGGGCTATTTCTCCACCCATATCCGCGGCAAGGACAAGACGGCGGCCTCCAAATTCCTCTGGTCCAACGGCGGCGGCCCGGGGCAGAGCTTTTATCCCGGCTACGGCTATGTCGGCTCCAACTTCGTCGCTGCGCCGTTCTACTCGATCGACAACATCCTGGTCTGGCCGCACAACGGCATGCACAACTATCAGACCACGATCATGAACACGGTGACCGGCACGCCGATGAACGCGGTCATGGCGCCGCCGGACAATCCTCCCCCGGGCGCGGTTGCGCTGGCCCACCAGTTCACCGCGGCGCCGATGGGGTGGCCGGGCGCGCCGACGGCGGCGAACTATCCCGGGATCGGCGGCGCCGGAAATCTGACCGGCTGGAGCAATTACGGGCGCGTTCGCAACACCAGCGATCACTTCGGCATCTCTGCCGACATCTGAGGGAGCGCCGGCTCATGAGCGCTATCGACAATCTTCGCGCCGCTGTCGAGGCCGCCGCCGGCGACACGGCCTTCGCGCTCGATGCAGCGTTCCTGACGGCAGGCCTCGCCGATCCCGCCGTGAAGGTTCCCGCCGACTACGACACTTGGCTGAGCCAGGCCTTTTTCCTCAAGGCCGCTGCCGACTTCAAGGTGACGGTGGCAAAATCCGACGTCGGCCCGGTCGAGGGGACGGCGTTCACGGTGCAGTCGGCGACGATCCCCTTCATCGGCGCCGCGACCCCGCTGGCCGCGAAGGCCACGCTCGTGTTCACCGTGGACGGCGACCAACTGATCGTGCAGGCCGAGGCGACGCCGTCGAACTGGACCTGGACCAGCAGCTTCGCCTTCATGGGGGGCTTCCCGTTCAATCAATTCGGCACGCTGAAGAACGTCAGCTTCGTGTTCTCGACGGCGACCGGCACCTACCCGTATGGTGACTCCGCAGGGCGTGCCGTGAGCGGCGGCGCGGTGCAGAATTTCGTTGCCAAGGTCGCTCTGCCGGATGTCGCCAAGCCGTTCCTGCTGCTGTTTCCTGGCCTCACCGCGCCGGCCGGCGATCTGCTGCTGAGCGGCGCGCTCAACATGGGCATCTTCAACGGCGAGACCGTGCTGTTCCCGCCGGGGCAGTTGCGGGCCGCGATCCAGGACGGCACGTTCAAGCTCGCGTCGCAGTTCACGGTCAAGGATCCGAGCCTGGCTCTGACCATTCCCGCGCCCGATGGCGCGGACGAGGTCGATGGCGTGCTGGTGCTGGCCGATCCCGCCGATCCGGATGCCGGCGATCAGGCGCCGACGCTCGCGATCTCCTCGCAGTTCGACGTCGGCAGCACCGGCTCCTATCAGCTCGACGTCGAGATCACGCCCGGCGCGGACACCAGCTATTCGGTGGCGCTCGCGGTCGTCGAAGGCGGCGCGCCGCTGACGCCGGCCACGGTGATCGAGGTGATGGGCGGCAATGGCGGCTATCTCGCCGCGACTCCGGACGTGCTGCAGCAGTTCCTCGCCTTCGTCGGTCTCAACGGCTTCTCGATCGCCGGCACGCTCGGCCGCTCGCCGACGATCACGGCGGTCTCGATCGAGATCGGCAGCTCGAAGGATACGAGCTGGCAGATCCTGCCGCCGACCGGCGTCCTCGACTTCAAGATCACGAGCTTCGCGCTGCAATGGTCGATGGCCTATCCGTTCGACGGCACGAAGCGGCAGCAGACCTACGACTTCACGACCGAGTTCGTACTGGCGCCCAGCGTCTTCAAGGGGCCGGACGGCGAGGGCGACGGCGTGTTCACCGTCCAGTTCACCTCCGCGAAGCAGTTCTTCGCGTCCTTCGCCGGGACCGCGAAGCTGAGCGACTTCCTGACGGCCCTGTCCGGCGGTGCCGTCGTGCTCGACGTCGAGAATGTCGGCGATTTCGAACTTGGCGACATCGCGGTCGCGGTCGATTACAGCGCGCAGAGCTTTCAGTTCGATGCTGGCTTCAGCCTGACGCTCAATCTGCTCAAGATCAACAACCAGCCGATCCTTGCCGTGCGGGAGGGAACGGTCTCAATCGCGGCGCAGACTCCGACGCAGACGCCAGACGGGGGCAATGCGACGACGCTGTTGCGCGCGGCGCCGCTGCCGATGCTCCGGACCTCGCGAGTGGTCGCGCTGCAGACCGCCTCGCAGACGCAATGGAAGTCGAGCGTCGGAGGCTTCCTCGATGTCGGGCCGTTGCACACCAAGGTCAGCGTGACCTATGACGGGTTCGAAACGCCGAAGCGGTGGGACCTCGCCGCCTCGCTGGAGGAGCCGCTCGAGGTCTCGGAACTGATCAACCAGTTCTTTTCGCCCGGCAGCGCCTATGGATTCCCCAGCTTCCTGCCCGGAGATCTCATCATCGCCGAATTTGCGATCACCGCGACCATTCCGGCCGAGCAGGGCGAGCTGAAGACGAGCTACGACATCACCGTCGGTTTCAGCTGGACGTTCACCTTCGGCGATCAGACCGTCGGCATCGATCCGGCGCGGCTCGGCGTCAGCTATGACGGCCAGAAGCCGGCCCAGCAACAGTTCTCCGGCTTCGCGCAGGGAACCTGGGTCTATTCGGCGATCAACCTCAAGCTCACGATGGGCTATGAGTTCAAGACGACGGAGGCGGGCTCCAACAACATCCTGTTCGTCGAGTGGGAAGGATTCCGCGCGGATTGGGAGAGCGGCAAGGAGCAGGTCACCTTCAGCCTCAAGGGCTGGAGCATCGGGTCGCTGGTGCAGGCGCTGGTGCGTACGCTCGGCAATCCCTACTTCACGCTGGATTCGCCATGGGACCTGCTCAACCAGATTTCGCTCGATGCGCTGCGTGTCAACGTCTCGCTCAAGAGCGGCGAGAGCTTCTCGCAACGCCTTTCGGCCAGCTACGAGCTGTCGAGCCCGATCAATCTCGGCTTCATCAGCATCACGGCGCTGACCTTCCGCCGCGGCACCGACGGCAAGGTGACCCTCGCCATCGAGGGCTCGAGCCCGCTCGTCGCCGATGATCCGGCATTCAAGAATCTGCTCGATCCCGCCAAGGGGCAGGACGTGCAGAACCTGCCGTCGGTGCCCGGCCGGGGCGAGGAATGGTTCAAGCTGTTCCTGCTGGTGCTCGGACAGCGCATCGGCATCACCGGCCATTCCAGCTTCAACAGTACCAAGGAAGTGATCTGCGCACTGCAGTCCGTCCCCAGCACGACGGGCAAGATGAATCCGGTCGATCCCAATGCGGACGACGGCGGGACGCCCGGACTGCCCTATTACGACCAGTCCAACAACTGGCTCATTGCCGGGCATCTCGGCCTGATGAAAGTGGCCGGCGCCTGGTCGATCGATGCCATGCTGGTGTTCAACGACCCCAATCTCTATGGCCTGCGGCTGGCGCTCGCCGGCGAGAAGATGGGCGGGCTCGCCAATCTCGTCGTCGACATCCTCTACAAGAAGATCACCGACGACATCGGCGTCTACCAGATCGACTTCACCTTCCCGGACATCATCCGCAACCTCAATTTCGGCGCGGTGTCGATCACGCTGCCGCAGCTCGGGATCAAGGTCTACACCAACGGCGATTTCTTCATCGACATCGGCTTCCCGTACAATCTCGATTTCCGCCGCTCCTTCTCGATCTCGGTGATCGTGTACGGCGTGCCGGTGCTGGGCGCGGGCGGCTTCTACATCGGAAAACTCTCTAATGCGACATCGACCAAGATCCCGAAGACCAACCTCGGCACTTTCGATCCCGTCATCGAGTTCGGCATCGGACTGCAGCTCGGCCTGGGCTACAATTTCGAGAAGGGGCCTCTGAAGGCGGGCTTCGCGCTCACGGTGTTCGGCATCGTCGAAGGCGTCGTGGCGCCGTGGCATCCCTACAATCCCGCGCGCACGCTGGCATCGCGCGCCAGCAGCGGTGCGCTGCAGAGCGACTATTACTTCAAGCTGTCGGGAACGGTCGGCATCATCGGCCTGCTGTACGGCAGCGTCGATTTCGCGATCATTTCGGCCTCGGTCAACGTCAAGATTGTGCTGTCGATCCAGCTCACCTATGCGAGCTATCGCGAGATTCCAGTGATCGCCAGCGCGAGCGTGACGATCAGCCTCAAGGTCAAGATCAACCTCGGCCTGTTCTCGATTTCGATCAGCCTGTCGTTCTCGGCTCAAGTCTCCGCGACCTTTGTGATCGGACAGACCAGTACGGCGCCGTGGGAGGTCCAGGGGGCGCGCGCGGATGCCTTGCTGATGCAGCGGGCCCATGCACGCGGACCGGACGCGGCCATGCGGCTGGCGCGCAGCCTGAAGCCGCGGCCGAAGCGGCTGGCGCCGGCCGCCGCTCATCGCATGGGACTTGCCGCCACCGCCGGCGACAAGCCGAGACTGTCGCTGATGGCCGGCGCACAGTACACTGTGCTTGCTCCGGAGGGGGCCACGGACGCAGCCTCGAACCAGGGGGCATTCGTGCTCCTGCTCGCGATGGACGCGCCGGATGCCGCCGCGAGCGTGCCGTCCGCGACGAAGACGTCGTTCGATGTGCTGGCCGAGGTCTACTTCCCCTGGATCATCGATGCGCTGGGCAACGAGAGCGGCGATGCGGCCGAGCTCGCCGAGACGCTGGCCACGTCGGTGACGCTCACCCAGCTCGAGGCCTATGTCGCGCGTCTCGCCGACACGGCCGATCCGTTCCTGTCGATCAAGGGCCTGCTGCAGTTCCTGGCCGACGGATTCACGCTCGACATCTTCAATCCGGCGACGGCGCAATCGTCGGGGCTGAAGACCAAGCTCGATGCCGGTTCGGTGCTGTTTCCGGTGTTCGACGGATTGAAGCTGCAGGTCCCCGGCATGTCCGGTGGCCAGACCTCGCCGATCGCGTTCGAGACCTACACCACGGCCACGCCCGGCTACGCGACCGCGGTCAGCAAGATATTCGCGCAGGTCGCCGCGAACATCGCGGCCCAGAACAAGGAAACGCGCCGGCTTGCCGCGGAGACCGATACGAGCTCGGCGGAGTCGATGGCGGCCCTGGTGTTCGTCGACACCTTCACCCTGATCGCACGCCAATTGCTCCAGGCCGCGGCCGACGCGCTGCAGAGCTATGCCTATCCGTTGACACCGACGAGCAACGTCGGTGGTATCCTGGATGAGCTGAACGGGATCGCCGGCAATTCCTTGACGATTGCCGATATCGTGCAGCCCAACGTCGATCATGCCTTGGGGGCCGGGCTGTCGCTGCATGTCGACGGCCTCGAATATGTGGTGCAGAGCGGGGACACGCTGCAAGGCATCGCTGGCCGCTATTCCGATGCGGCGTCGCCTCCGCGCTGGACCACGACGCCGGACCGCCTGATCGTGGCCAACCGGTCCCGCCACATGCTGCAGGGCGGCGTCGTCCTGCTGCTCACCAACAGCCAGGGTCAGGAGCAGATCTATGTGACGCGGCAGGGCGACAGTTTCGACGATGTCGCGCTGCAACTCGGCGCGATCTCGATCGACGCGCTGGCTGCACAGAGCGTGCTCTACGGCGTCGCCGGCCTGCTGCAGCCGACCTTGCCGCTCGCGATCTGGCCGATCGCCTACAAGACCGCAGGGACATCCGGCCCGTCATCCGATACGCTGGCGACGGTGGCGAGCCTCTTCCAGACCACCGCCGTTGCGGTTGCGGACGCCAATCGCGGCGTCGCCGGCCTGTTCTCCGTGCAGGCGGAGCGCGGCCTGCTCACGGTCGCCAATCTTCAGGCCCTGTCGGTTGGCGCGCTGTGGTCGGCCATCGCGGCCACGGGTCAGGTCGGGCAGACCGCCGGCATGGTCTCGCGCTTCCTGGTCTATGGGTTGCGGCTACCGGTCCAGGACGGATTGACGCTGTCCAATGCGTTCCTCTATCCGAGGACGCAGTCGGCCTATGGAGTCTATCAGCTCACCGGCCAGCAGTTTCCGACACCCAGTTCTGCCACGAGCTACAAGGTCGGCTTCGCACGCGAGACTCAGAGCCACGGCGTCCCGCTCGATTTCATCTTGCTGAACGACGGCACCGACCTCAGCATGGAGGTTGATCTGAGCCAGGCCTATGCGGCGCTCGATGTGGTCGTCAGCTGGGCCAGGGGGCCGGGCAATTTCGTCCCGAGCCCGACATTTGCGGCGCTGCCGCTCGCCGAGCGCCAGCCGCGGCCGTTTACCGCCAGCGGCTACGCGCGCTGGTCGAGCGGCTCCGTCGCGAGCCTGTTGGCCCTGACGAACCGCAGCGGCGTGGCCGCGGCGGCCGATGCCGGCGCGCAGGTGCAGCCGACGCTGTGGAGCCTGCCGCCGGCGCAGACCAATCTGGTCGCCACGCGGGAGCAGTCGATCCGCGCCGTCATGCCGGATCTTCGTTCGACCTTCGCGCTGCTGCCGAAATTCCAGCCGCAGACCGGGCGCAGCAATCCTGCAACGGGACGCACCGACTATGCCGACATCGCACGTTGGGCCTGGTGCACGCGGCTCGACGTTCAGATCAAGCGTCTGCCCGACGCGGCGGCGTTGGCCGCGCAGGGCGTGGGCGCAGGCGATCTGCCGAGCGGTCCGGCATCCGCGCCGTCGCTGCCGTTCGTCTATGAGTTGGTTGGCCCCAGCTCGGAGGATGCGGTGCGACTGCAGCGCATCCTGACCGCCATGGACGCCCTGGGCGAAGGCATCGCCTCCGCCGTCTTCCTGCTCTACAACCAGTCCGGACCCGGCGCGCCGATGCTGGTGACGCCTGCGGATGCCAACTTCCTCGCCTTCATCACCCAGACCAACCTCTCGACCGAGACCAATCCGGCGGCGGCGCTCCGGCTGACGCTGGCTACCGAGGACGCTCCGCCGCGCGGCATTGCCAACTCCCCGGCGCAGTTCATCCGCCTGATGTGGGAGCTCAGCACGGTCCGCAGCGGCGGCTACTATCTCTATTACGAGAACGTCGAAAGCGGCGAGGGCTTGCCGGCCGCCGTCTTCGATTCCTCCGGCTCGGGCGTAGTGACGGTGGTCGTGACGTTCGCTACGAAAGGCAGCGAGTCGTTCGGCACCACGCTTCCCGATTTCGTCAACGCCTTCATGACAACCGACGCCGTCGATCCGCAGAGCGATCTGGTACAGACGGTGTCGCTCGCCTCGACAGGCCAGACGGCGCCGGTTGCGGCGGGGGCATCGCTCGATGCGCTCGCGGCGATCTACGGCCCTGGGCCCGGGCGGATCGCCGAGGTCAACGCGACCAAGCCGCTCGCCGCGGGCGCGCTGGTGCCGATCGTGGGCGCGGTGCGCCAACTGACCGACGCGGATCTGGTCCGCGGTGCCGGCGGGTCCATCGACGCGCAGGCCACCCTCGACAAGCTCGCCAGGCTGTTCTCTGCCGGCGCCATCCACTCCATCAGCGGCCAGGACATCGCCGCGTTCAATCCGCAAGTCGCTGTTGCGCTCGCGGCCGTCTTCTACATCCCGCCGCTGACCTATCAGGTCAGTTCCTCCGCCGCGCCCGGGATGAGCTTTGCCAGCATGGCCGCCTATTACGGGTTGGATGTCGACCTGATCGCCCGTGGCGCCAGCGCAGCGCCCGGACTGTTCCCGGTCAATGCCGTGCTCGATCTCGACCCGCAGCTGTTCTCGCTGCGCGACCAGCTGCCGCCGCAGAACATCGGGTTCTCGTTGACGCGCGACAATCTCGGCCTGCCGCCGGACGATCCAGCGGCGCCGGACTTTGCCAAGAAGACAATGTATCAGCTCTACACCTCGCTGGCCGCGGGGCTCGCGGGCAACGTCTTCTACAAGGCTACTCCGCTGGGCATGCCGTTCGGTCCTCAGGACCATGACGACGATCAGTCCGGCGCGTTCGAGAGCCATGCGCGCTCGGCGCGGACGCGCGGCAACCGGTTGGCGCAGGTTGCCCTCGCCGATTTCGACTATCGCCAATCGATCGGCATCGGCGCGCAGTTCGCGCTGGTCAACGCCGCGCCGGACCCGTCTGATCCGGATCTGCCGCCGAAGGCAGCCAACCCCTATCTCGGCGTCGGCACCATGGCGCAGGTCGCGCTGCAATGGCGCGACATCTTCGGCAACACCACGGTGACGCCGTTCGAGGCACCGCCGCAAGGGTACCGCGGCGCGCTCAACGGTGCGGCGGTGCCGATGCTGTATCGCGACGAGCTGATCGGGCTGGGGTCCTGGATCAATACCAACGCCAGCTACAGCTATGACGGCACGGCCGGTGCCGCGTTCAAGCTCGTTCTGTCCCTCAACGCCGCCGCCTATGCTGGGCCGGACGGCGCGGCCCGGGCCGCCGACGATCTCTCGCTCTACACCCGGATCTATTATCAGCTGCATCAGGACTATTCGGCCGATGTCGCCGTGCATGTGCCGGGCGTCTCCGGCAACGCGGTGGCGATGCGGCTATCGAATTCGCTGATGGCCAAGCCCGATGTGGACCTCAGCGACCCGCAGGCGGACATCATTCGCGGCTATGTGCGCGCCTGCGTGCTGTATCTGAAGCTCGTGACGCGCGGCCAGGTGCCCGCCGCCCCGGCTGTGACCCTGTCGCTTCCGGTCGACGTCAATGCGATCGCCGCCGGCAACATCCTCGAGCTGGATGTAACACTCGCGTTCAGCCGCAATCCGCTGCTGGTCGATCCGGCGGTGGCGGCGTTGCAGGGCGGCAGCGGCGTGGCCGCGGCGATCCTGCCGCGTGCCGATGGCGACGGCAATGTGTCCTATACGGTGTTCAGCAAAGCGGTCGAGGCCGTGTTCGCCACTGCCGACTGGTATCTCAAGGTCGGGCAGGGGCTGTCCCGCGACGGCGAGGATGCGGCCGACGGCGCTCAGCAGCTCTGGGCGGTGCGCTTCGGCAAGGCGGCAGGGCAGGGCATCCATTTCAAGCTCGGCACGTCACCGAGCTATTTCGCGCCGAAGCCGATCGCCAAGGCGCTGGCCAGCGGCGATGCGGCGATCACGCGCTATGACAGCGGCGACACCGACACGCTGCATCTCGACGGCGTCGACCTGAACCAGTGGTTCCAGAGCGCGCTGGATGCAATCGATCAGTTCCTGTCGGCCGACTACGCGCCGCACGCCTTCATCCTCGACCGGATTGACGGCGTGACCGATCCGCTCAAGGACGGTTCGCTGGGAAGCGTGCTGTCGGCCAAGGAATCCCTGGCCGATACGATCGGCCTGAAGACGCTGCCGGTGCTGTCGACCAGCGCGGGCGATCCTTCAACCGGATTCGCCGCCAGCGAGAAGCTGCGCCAGCAGCTGCTCAACCAGCTCGGCGCAGCCTATCGCGCCGGTGCGGCCGTCGTGTTCGGATTGACCGAGGTGACCGGCGGAGGCGACAGCAACCCGGCCGGTCCGCCGAACTTCTATGGTCAGCCGGGCGGCAGCATCAAGGGCGCCGCGGACAATCAGAATTTCACACTGACGCCGACGCGCATTCCGCTCGGCGAGGTCTACGATCCCGCCAGCAAGACCTGGTACGATCCGCGGCTGGCCTTCGTGTTCGCCACCAAGAACGTCGTCGACCAGGCCTATGTGCCGCTCGAGCTCACGCTCTCGCTCACTCATCTCGAATTCGAGCGGCGTACCGTCCCCGGAATCGACGGCTATGTCGATTCGCGATGGCTCGCCTTCGTCAACGGGCCGTTCAGCTATCCGCTGGGGACGCAGGTCACCAACATTCCCGTGGTCAACCGCGATCTGCCGACGCCGCCGACGGTCTCCGCGCAGCAGGCACGGCAGCTCACCGGCGAGGGCACGACCGATCCATCGAAGCTGAACGCCTGGGGTTATTCGTTCGACTATCTCTATCAGCAGGCGGCAGCCGACGCGGTGTCCTGCACGATGGAGTTCAACCGGCCGACCGAGCCGACGCTGCGCGGCTCGGCCAGGTTGAGCGGCGAGCCCGACCTGTTCACCGCGCTCGCGCAATTCGTCACCAACTATCCGGCGATCCTGCGCGATCTCAACCAGTATCTGGTCGGCATCGATGGCGCCGAGCCGGATCCGGCGACGCTGGCCGCTGCGCGCAAGGCGACCGCTGCCTTTGCCCTTGAGACCAGGCAGATCGCGGATGCCTATGCGCGGGAGACGGTCGGGCCTGCAAGGCTGGCGGTCGCACCGGCGCATATGATCGTGAAGTTTATGTCGACGCTCGACAGCACCAGCGACGGGCACGCGCGCACCAATCTCGTCAACATCACCATCGATGGCGTGGCGGCGAGCTGGAATGCGGCGGCCAATACGATCTCGAACGGCACCACCACGCTTCCGGCGCCCGTGATCGCAATCATCGCGCCCGAGCTCTATACGGCCCAAGCCGTGCCTCCGGCGGAACTCCCCCCTGGTGTAGAGATCGCCTACGTCTATACGCGTCAGGTCGACGGCAAGACGGTCTATCTCCGCGAAGCGGAGGCGCGCGGGCTGCCGGCGCGGACGGTGTCGATCGCTCCGCTCGATGTGCTGCTGTACCAGAGCGGCTGGGCGTCGGTGTTCGTGCAGCGCAATCTCGCGCTGTTCCCGCTGGCAGATCTCAAGACCACCAGCACCAATCCGGCATTCCTGTTTCAGACGCCCGAGGTGCGTTTCGCGTCCACGGTGGTCCCGCAGCTGAACTACACGGCGTTCTCGCTCGACGCGATGTCGGGCGCCTCCGGCGACCTCGACGCGCGCCTGACCAAGTTCTTCGCGGGACTCTATGCTGACGGCAATGGCAGCACCAGCGACGAGGTCGCGATGCAGGGCATGTACAGCTACGAGGTCGTAGCCGGCCAGCCGGCGATCCCGCGCGTACGGCTGCCGATCAACCTGCTGACGCCGACCCCGTCAGCGGTCGATCCGGGCGTGAAGCCGCCCTTCGTGGCCCCGTTCGCGCAGATGATCGATACGTGGCGGGCGACGACCAAGCCAACGACGTCGGGCCATGCCCGCGTCGAGATCGAGCTGAAGGTCTTCGGTGGCGTCGGCGATGCGACGCAGCCGTTGATCCAGGTCGGCCGGCTCACTCACGACGTCGCGAGCGCCTGAAGGCGGTACCGGCATCGAAACTGCGGCCGTCGCCGGAGATCATCTGGACATGCCGCCCGCAGCGTCGGGTGGTACGGGCTCAAGGGTCGAGTGCTGGGTCGGGTGATGGCTGGCGCGCTCGGAGAGATTCGAACTCCCGACCCTCGGAATCGAAATCCGATGCTCTATCCAGCTGAGCTACGAGCGCGCGGTGCGGGCCAAATCTCCCGCGTCACCGGGATACCAGACTTGGATGGGCAAGGCCAGCCTCCGCCGCGCATGAATGGTCGTTCGCCGAAGCTGGCTCAGCGTCCCCGGATGGCATCAGAAGCAGGGATGCCGGCGTCGGTCCTGGCCGATATAGGCGGCCGAGCTCTGGTAGCAGTGGTTGGTGGAAGGACCGTCATAGAACGCAAAGGTGCCGGGCAGCGGGCCGGGGCCATAATTGTGCAGGAAGCTGATGGCGTAGGGCAGCCCGTAGTGGTGGCGATGATGCCGATGATGGCTGCGTGCCTCGGACGTGGCGGGCACCAGGGCGGCAGTTGACACGATCAAGGCGGCGGCGAGGGATGCGAGCTTGCTCATGACTTTTCTCTTCTCCGGAAAACGACGTCAAGGCCGGCCGTCTGGCCGGTAGCCTAACGCGGAAGTGGCGGAAAGGGTGCGCAAAAGGCGATAGTTCGTCAAAATTTTGGCCTTTTCCGCATGCTTAAGGAGCCATGACAAGGTCCGGCAGTGCCGTCGTGCATTGGGCTCGAGGCGTTGTCGCGACAGCGCCAGAAAAGACCGGGTTTGCCGTCCGATCCATGAATCGCCTGATCCCAAGCGTCGTGCTCCTGCTGGTCGCCGCTAGCCCGGCGCGTGCGGATTTGCACATTACGCGCGATCATGGTGGCTACATCGAAGAGTACAAGGCCAAGTACAAGCACATCCGGGAAACGCATCAGCGCGTCATCATCGACGGCATCTGCAATTCGGCCTGTACGCTCGTCTTCGGCTTGGTGCCGCTCAACAGGATCTGCGTCACGCCCAGGGCCAGCCTCGGCTTCCACCAGGCCTATTACGACAAGGCGTTCACGTTCGGCATCAAGGTCACCAGCGTGGAGGGGACGTCCGAGCTGATGTCCTATTACCCCGATTCGGTGAAGGACTGGATCCGGCGCAACGGCGGGCTCACCACCGAGATGAAGCGGATCAAGAACGGCATCGAGCTCTGGAAGATCGTCGACCCCTGTCCTGACGTCTGGTGAGGACGACGTTCCTCCTCGAGACGCCGGCCTCTCCGACGGCTCCGATCGTCGCGCCGGGTGCCGCATGTTTGCTGCGTTATGCCCTGGACACCGGATCGTGGTTCCGGGCCGGCATCCGGACGACACCTCACGAAACAATCCAGCGCCAGATTGTCCCCCACGACCGGGCACTGGATTGTTTCGCCGAGTCGGCCGGGCAAGCCGATCGCCTGCCTTCAGGCCGGGCCGAGCAGAATCAGCGCTTGGCCTTCTTCGTCTTCTTGGCCGCTTTCTTGGTGGCCTTCTTGGCCGTCTTCTTCGCAGCTTTCTTGGCCGCCTTCTTCACGGTCTTCTTCACAGTCTTCTTGGCGGACTTCTTGGTCGCGACCTTCTTGGCCTTGGCGGCGGCCCGCTTGGGTGCAGCCTTCTTGGAGGTCTTCTTCGCGGTCTTCTTGGCCGCTCGCCGGGCCTTAGGTGCCGTCGTGATCACCGGATCCTTCGGCGCCTCGGCGGGCATGCTGGTCTCGGTCACGGTCGGGTCAGAGAGTGGAGTGTCGTCCATATCGGGTCCCCCGATTTGTTGGAAACCCTGCGACGATAGCTGGATTCTCCGTGCTGTCAAAGCGCACCCCAACTAATCACTTGTGCGCAAGCTCGCGTAGGCTGCCAGCGCGCGCTCCCGCCCGGGCTTGTGATCCACGAACGGCGCCGGGTAGGTGCGGCCGAGTGCAACCCCGGCCTCCGCGAGCTCGAGCGGCTTTGCCGCCCAGGGCTGGTGGACCAGCGCGGCCGGCAGGCGCGCCAGCTCCGGCACCCAGCGGCGGACATAGGTCCCGTGAGAATCGAACTTCTCGCCCTGCAGCACGGGATTGAAGACGCGGAAGTACGGCGCGGCGTCGGCGCCCGATCCTGCAACCCATTGCCAACTTGCCGGATTGCTGCCCGGGTCGGCGTCGACCAGCGTGTCCCAGAACCACTGTTCGCCGAGCCGCCAGTCGATCAGAAGGTGCTTCACGAGCAGCGAGGCGACCACCATACGGACGCGGTTGTGCATGCTTCCGGTATGCCAGAGCTCGCGCATGCCGGCGTCGACGATCGGATATCCGGTTCGCCCGCGCTGCCAGGCCTGCAGCGCTGCATCATCCTGAGCCCAGGGAAAGGCGTCGAATGACGGCTGCAGGTTGCGGGTTGCGAGGTCGGGATTGTTGTAGAGCAGGTGGCGGCTGAACTCGCGCCAGCCGAGCTCGCTCAGGAACTTGTCGATGCCGGCGGCGGAAGCCGGACGCTCGGCGGCGGCAAATCGCGCCGCATGCCAGACCTGGCGCGGGCTGATCTCGCCGAAGCGCAGATGCGGCGACAGCCGGGAGGTCGCCTCGATGTCGGGCCGGTCGCGATCGGCGGCATAGGTCTGAACGGCCGTTTCGAGAAAGCTGGCGAGGCGCGCCTGTGCCGCGCGCTCGCCGGCTTGCCATGACGCGCGCAGACCGCCCGCCCAGTCGGGCTTGCGTGGCTCGAGCGCGAGCTCGTCGATCGGCAAGCTCGCGCCGCCGGGGCCGTGCGACAGCCGGGCCGGCCGCGGCAGCGGCTTCGGCGGATCACCCAGAGCGAGCACGCGCTTCCAGAACGGCGTGAACACGCGCGGCCCGCGTCCATCCTTGCCGCGCAACTCGGCCGGATCGACCAGAAGGTCATCGGGAAGCACGCGTGAAGAGACGCCGATCTCGGCGAGTGCTGCTTCGACATCGGCAGCCACGGCGCGGGGAGCGGCCTGCGCGACATCGTTCCAGTACACCGCGCCGGCCTTGGTCTCACGCGCCAGTTCGCAGAGCACCTCGGCCGCGGCTCCGCGGCGGATCACGAGCCCGGCGCCGAGCGCATGTAGATCGGCCTGGAGTGCACGCAACGATTGCGCGAGCCACCAGCGCGTCGCGCCGCCGAGCGGACGCAACCCAGGGCTTTCCTGATCGTGGACGTAACTACAAACGATCCGAGTGCCCGACCTTGCTGCTTCATACAACGCGGGGTGGTCAGAGAGCCGCAGGCTCTCGCGAAACCACACGATGATGGGGGAGGAGGACATGATCAGGGTATCTTACTGCCGTTTTTATAGAGAGTTCCGGTATTCTACGCTCCGGAAAATAACTGCTTTGAAACGAACTACGGGCACTTTGAGATTCAGTTGCAGTTCCCCTGGAAGGTTTATGACGTGTCCGTCAAATTGAAGCTCGGCACCAAGGCGCTGATCGGCGCCGTTGTCGTGATCGCCCTGAATACCGCCCTGGTCGTCGGCGCAGCGTACTGGTCGCTGTCCTCTGACTTCGCCGACCGCGCCAAGCGCGACATCGAAGGCAATCTGCGCACCTTTGCGCTGACGTTCACCGAAACGTTCAAGGACGCGAAAGTCAGCGTGCAGAACGGCGTCGTTACGCGCATCGAGATTACGGCGATTCCCGAGATCAAGGATCACGCGATCGTCGATCGCGCGGTGTCCTATGTCGGCGGCAGCGCCACGCTGTTCGTGGTCGATGACAGCGGCCAGTTCGTCCGCCGCTCGACCAACGTGAAGAAGGAGAATGGCGACCGCGCCGTGGGCACCCAGCTTGCCGCGGATCATCCGGCGCAGGCGCTGCTGCGCCGCGGCGAGGCTTACAAGGGCCCCGCGACGCTGTTCGGCAAGTCGTTCATGACCGCTTATTTTCCCGTCACCAATCCGGCTGGAAAGGTGATCGGCATTCTGTATGTCGGCGTGCCCATGGCCGAGCTCGACGCCATGCTGTCGCAGGCGATGCGGACCATGGTCGTCGCCGCTGCGATCGCCGCGCTGCTGGTGCTCGGCCTGACCATGCTGGCGGTGCGCCGCGTCACCAAGCCTCTCGCCGCGGTGACCGACGCGCTCACCGCCATCGCCGAGGGCCGCGAGGACGTTGCGATCAAGTCCGATGACCGCAGCGACGAGATCGGTGAGATCGCCCGCAGCCTGGTCGTGTTCCGCAGTGCCGCGAGCGAGCGGCGCCGGATGCGCGAGGAGCAGACGGCTGCGGCCGCCGCGGCCGTCGAGCAGCGCAAGGCCGAGCTGCAGCGTTTCGTCGATTCGTTCCAGGCCAGCATCGGCGGCATCATCGAGAACGTCTTGACCTCGTCGGGCGAGTTCGAGCGCGAGGCGCGCCAGCTCACCCAGACCGCGCGGACCACCGCCGACCTGTCCGGCCATTCGGCCGGCGCTTCGGAAACCGCCTCCGAGCACGTCCGCAGCGCGGCCGTTGCCTCGGACGAGCTGTCCGGCTCGATCGCCGAGATCATCCGTCGCGTGCAGGAGTCCAACGCCATCGCCGCCGAGGCAGTCAACCAGGCGACCGCGACCGACCAGCGCATCAAGGAGCTCTCCGACGCCGGCAACCGCATCGGCGACGTCGTCAAGCTGATCACCTCGATCGCCGAGCAGACCAACCTGCTGGCGCTCAACGCCACCATCGAGGCGGCCCGGGCCGGCGATGCCGGCCGCGGCTTCGCGGTGGTCGCTCAGGAGGTCAAGACCCTGGCCGGGCAGACCGCCAAGGCGACGGAGGAGATCTCCAGCCAGATCGCCAACATGCAGACCGTGACCCAGGAATCGGTCGACGCCATCAAGGCGATCGGCTCGACCATCGAGCGCATCAACGGGATCGCCGCCTCGATCTCGGCCGCCGTCGAACAGCAGCGCGCCGCCACGCAGAACATCACCCAGAGCGTCCGCTCGGCCGCGACCGGCACCGCAGAGGTCGTCGAGAACATCCGCAGCGCGGCACGTGGGGCAGGCGAGACCGGCGAAAGCTCCAACCGGATGTTCGCGTCGGCCCAGGCGCTGTCCAGCGAGAGCCTGCGGCTGAAGGCCGAGGTGCAGAAGTTCCTCGACGGGATGCGCGCGGCCTGACAAGCGCTACCCGTAGAGCAATCGTGGCAGGATGGTCACGATGCCCGGGAACAGCGTGAGCAGCAGCACGAAGGCGATCATGATGACGAGGTAGGGGGCGGTCACGCGGGCGATGTAGCCGAGACCGTCCTCCGTCAGTCCCTGAATCACGAACAGGTTGAAGCCGACCGGCGGCGTGATCTGGGCCATCTCGACGGCAAGCACCAGGAAGATCCCGAACCAGACCTCGTCGAAGCCGGCGCCCTTCACGATCGGCAGCACGATCGGGAGGGTCATCACGATCATCGAGAAGCCGTCGAGAAAGCAGCCGAGGATCAGGTAGAACACGATCAGGACGGCGATCAGCATGAACGGCGACAGGCCGAGCCCCTTCACGAAGGCGGCCACGGCCTGCGGGATGCCGAGAAAGGCTGCGGCATTGCCGAGGATCGACGCGCCGAGCACGATCAGCGCGATCATCGAGCAGGTGATGACCGAGCCGATCATCACGTCGCGCACCACCTGCTGCGACATCGACCCCTGAAAATAGGCGACCAGCGCCGCGCCGAGCACGCCGACGGCGGCGGCCTCCGACGGCGTGGCGAGGCCGCCATACATCGAGCCGAGCACGCAGGCGATCAGGAACAGGGCCGGCGCCAGGTCCTTCAGCGCCGCGAAGCGCTCGGCCCAGGGGACCTGCGACAGCAGCGCCTCCGCCTTCGGCACCATCGAAGGCTTCAGCGTGGTGTGCAGCATCACCCAGCCCATGAAGGTGCCGGCCAGCAGCAGCCCCGGCAGCACGCCGGCGGTGAACAGCTTGAGGATCGAGACGTCGCCGAGCACGCCATAGATGATCATGATGTTCGACGGCGGGATCAGGAAGCCGAGCGTGCCGGCGCCGGCGAGCGAGCCGATCGCGATGTCGCGCGAATAGCCGCGGCGCAGCAGCTCGTTGAGCGACATCCGGCCGATCACCTGCGTCGTCGCCGCCGACGAGCCGGAGATCGCGGCGAAGATGGTGCAGCCGATGACATTGACGTGGAGCAGGCGGCCCGGCAGCAGGCCGGCCCACGGCGCCAGGCCCTGGAACAGCGAGCGCGACAGCCGGGTGCGGAATAGCAGCTCGCCCATCAGGATGAACAGCGGCAGCGCCAGCAGCTCCTGGGTGGTCAGGATGTTCCAGGCATATTGCGGAAGCAGCTTGTCCAGCGGGATCGACCGGAACATCGCCAGCAGCAGGGTTGCGGTGAAGGCAAGCGTCAGCCCGATCCACAGGCCGCCGGCGAGCAGCGCGAACAGGATGGCGAACAGGGCGATGACTTCGATGGTCATGAGGCGACGGAGTCCGCGGTGAGTGGGGCGGGCGGGGAGGGACGTGGATGCCCGGGACAAGCCCGGGCATGACGGAGGGAGGACGTTTTCATTCGACCGGCGAGGCCTTCATCCGGTGATCCTCCACGGGCAGCCCCAGCGCGGCCTGGATTGCACGCGCGAGGAATTGCAGGGTCAGCAGCAGCATGCCGAAGGTGACGACGGCCTGCGGAAACCACAGCGGCGTGTCGCTCGAGGTCGAGACCTGGCCGCGCATGAACGAGCCAAAGGCGAACTTCGTCATCGCCCAGGTCAGGAATGCCATGAAGGCGAAGCCGGCGGCTGCCGCCAGCACCTCCATCGCGCGCTGCAGCGGTGCCGGCACGTTCTTCAGGAGCAGCACGACGCGGATGTGGCCGCCGACGCGGAGCGTCATGGCGGCGCCGAAGGTGAACGAGGCCGCCATCAGGTAGGACGAGTATTCCCAGGCGATCGAGATCGTCGGCGGGAAGAACGGCAGCACGTTCGACAGCGCCCGCGTCGTGACCTCGGCAAGCATCAGCAACGTCAGCGTCAGCAGGCAACCGCCGCCGATCCAGCCATCGAGCCGGCCGAGCCGGTCGATGACGTCGAGCAGAATGCGCAGCGGCGCCGGCGCCGCCGCGTTGAGGCTCACCTGTTCGCGCGGCGACGGCGTGACGAGACCCTCAGCCACGCTTCATCTCGGCGAGATAGGCCTTCACCGGCGCTTCGGCGGCGGGCACGCGCTTGAGGAAGGCGTCCATCAGCGGCGCGGTCTTGGTCCGGATTTCCGTCATCATGGCGTCGGAGACCGCAACGACTTCCATGCCGCCTTCCTTGAGGCGGTTGAGGCTGTCGACGTCGGCCTTGACCGAGTTGGCCCAGAAGGTCGGCTCCATCTTCGCGGCGATGTCGGTGATGATTGTCTGCTGCTCGGGCGCCAGCGCCTTCCAGGAATCCAGGTTCACGTTGAGCATCTGCGACGACCACACATGGTTGGTCGGGTAGACGTATTTGAGGAACTCCCAGAACTTGCCGTCGACACCCGATACCGACGAGGTCGAGACGCCGGCGACGGCGCCCGAGGCCAGCGCCGGGATCGTCTCGCCCCAGGGGATCATGACAGCGGCCATGCCGATGGCGTTGAGCATGTCGACCGCGTTCTTGTCGGGCACGCGGATCTTGATGTTCTTCAGCCCGGCGACGTCGTTCGTCTTGACCTTGAGATGCAGATACTGCGTCGGCCACGGCACGATGTAGAGGATCTTCTGGTTGTTGCGCGCGGCGATCTTGTCGTACTCGGGCCGCACATATTTGTGCAGCGCCTTGAGCTCGTCCATCGAGCCGGCGAGGAACGGGATGCTCTCGACACCCATGAACGGCTCGTCGCCGACCTGCTGGATGTTGAGCACGTCCGCCAGCGGCACCAGGCCGTCGCGCACGGCGCGCAAATGCTCAGGCCCTTTGAAGCCAAGCTGACCGCCGGCCTTCACGGTGATGTTGACCGCACCGCCCGTCTGCTTCTTCACCTCCTCGGCAAAGGCCATCGCATTCTGGGTGTGGAAGTTGCCGTCGGGCCAGACCGTGGACATGTCCCAGGTCGTCGTTGCGGCGCGTGCCCTCGTTGAGACATGGCTGGCTGCGAGCAGGGTAGCTGCACCTGCCGTGAACGTCCGTCGCGTGATCATGAGTGTCTCCGGGTTCGTTGCTGAGCTATTTGCATGAGATCGAAAAAGGTTGGGCGAGCACTATGCTCGCGGCCATCCTTCGAGACGCCCGCCTGCGGCGGGCTCCTCAGGATGAGGGTACGTTGCGCGGCAAGATGCTGATCCTCTCCATGAGGACTTTTCTCATGGTCAATGTGCAGCATCGATCGCGGTACTAAACCCTCATGGTGAGGAGCGTCGCCCTTGCGACGCGTCTCGAACCATGAGGCCATAAATGTTCCGGCGGGCATGAGATCTCACCGCGCCTGTCCGTAGAGCTTTGCTGCATTGTCCGCCGACACCAGTCCGCTCTCGACATCGCTCCGCACCAGCTCTGCGGCCCGCTCCCTGGGATCGCCGATGCCGGCACCGCCGGGTGTCAGCACCACCAGCCGGTCGTCCGGCGGCACGGTCTGGAAACCCTTGCCGCGCAGCTTCTTTCCCGACTTGAGCCCGACATAGCCGGCCTGGCCGTTGTGGCCGCCGTCGCGGCCGCGCGGCGGGTGATCGATGCGGTCGAAGGCGGCGAGGATGTCAAACGGCGCATCGACGCCGCTGCCGACCTCGATGATCTGGCCGAGGCCGCCGCGGGTGCGGCCGGCGCCGCCGGAATCCGGCCGCAGCTCCTTGCGCCAGAAGATCAGCGGCGTCTGCGTCTCGGCGATTTCGACCGGCGTGCCGCGGACGCCCGAGGGATAGGCGGTCGCCGACAGCCCGTCCTTGTCGAAGCGGGCACCGGTGCCGCCGTTCGAGGTCACCGCCATCGAGAATCCGTAATTGCCGCCGGCGCCGGAGCGGGTCTGGCCGCGCACATTGAGATTCCACAGGCAGGAGGTGCCTTCGGCAGGTACGCGCTCCGGGATGATCTGGCGCAGGCAGCCGAACACCACGTCGGGCAGCATCTGGCCGATGACATGGCGCGAGGCGACCGGCGCGGGCTTCGGCGCATTGAGGATCGCGCCCGATGGCGCCGACACTGTGAGCGGCGACAGCGAGCCGGCATTGTTGGGGATCGCGGAGGCCACGACGCAGCCGAGCCCGAACACGGTATAGGCCGTGGTGTAGGACAGCGGCACGTTAATGCCGAACTTCGAGGCCTTCGACGTGCCGTCGAAATCGACGTGGATGCCGTCGTCCGAGATCGTCAGCGCTGCCTTCAAAGTCACCGGCGCGTCGTAGCCGTCGACGACCATCTCGTTGCGCCAGGTGCCCTTGGGCAGCTTGGCAATCTCGGCCAGGACGGCCTCGCGCGAGCGGTCGCAGATGTAGTCGCCGAGCTCATCGAGCGAGGCAATGCCGAACTCGGTCATCATCTCGACCAGGCGCTGGCAGCCGACATCGTTGCAGGCGGCGAGCGAGTAGGTGTCGCCCTCGGTGTCCACCGGCAGGCGTGTATTCGCTCTGATCATCGCCATCAGCGTCTCGTTGACGACGCCCTGGTCGATCAGCTTCAGCATCGGGATGTACAGTCCTTCCATGAATACGTCGGTGCCATCGGGGCCGAAGCCGATGCCGCCGATGTCCATCAGATGGCTGGTGCAGGAGAACAGCGCGACCGGCTCGCCGTCCTTGAAGCAGGGCGTGGTGACGACGAAGTCGTTGAGATGGCCGGTGCCCATCCAGGGATCGTTGGTGATGTAGGCATCGCCCGGCTTCATCGTCGCAATCGGGAAATGCGTGATGAAGTGCTTCACCGACTCGGCCATCGAGTTGACGTGGCCGGGCGTGCCGGTGACGGCCTGCGCCAGCATGCGGCCCTTCAGGTCGAACACGCCGGCGGAGAGGTCGCCGCATTCGCGCACGATCGGGCTGAAGGCGGTGCGCAGCAGCACCTGGGCCTGCTCCTCGACCACGGCGATCAGCCGGTGCCACATGATCTGCAGGTCGATCAGGCTCGTCGCTTGGAACTGGCTCATCTCAGGCCGCCTTCCGTTCCATGACGATGCTGCCGGCACCGTCGATATGTGCGTCAAAACTGTTGGAGATGAAGGTCGAGGTTTCGTCCTCGGCGATCACGGCCGGTCCCGCGATGACGGCGCCCGGCATCATCTGCTCGCGGCGATACAGCGGGATGTCGACGAAGCGGCCGGCGCGGCCGTCGAAGAATTTGCGATGGCCGGCGGCTTGCCCCGCGGGCTTGCGCTGCACCTCGGCGACAGCAGGCGGTTGGTGCGCGTCCGTCGTCGCGAGCACAGACCAGCTCAGCACCTCGATCGCTGCACCGGGGATCGGGCGCTCGAACAAAGCGGCATAGCCCGCCTCGAACGAGGCGCGCAGTGCTGGCAGGTCGTGCGCGGTGAGCGGGCGGTTCGGCAGCTCGACATTGATCTCGTGACCTTGGCCGACATAGCGCATGAAGGCGGCGCGGCGCTCGCGCACCGCAGCTCCAGCCGCACCCGGCTCGACCAGCGCACGCGCCTCGTCCGCCATCTCCTGCAGCAGGCTGGAGACGAGCGCCGTATCGAAATCATCGAGCCGGGCATGGCGGCTGCGCACCAGCTCGTAGGCGATGGGTGCCGCGAGGAAGCCGACCGCCGAGCCGACGCCGGCGTTGGACGGCACGATCACCCTGGCGACGCCGATCTTCTCGGCGACGCGGGCGGCATGCAGCGGTGCGGCGCCGCCGAACGCGATCAGCGTGTGCTGACCAATCACGGCGCCACGCTCGACGGCGTGGACGCGCGCCGCGCTCGCCATGTTCTCGCAAACGACTTCATGCACCGCATAAGCCGCGGTCTCGGCATCGAGGCCGAGCGGCGCGCCGACGTCGCGGAGCAGGGCCTGTCTCGACAGCTCGGGATCGAGCTTGATGGTGCCGCCGGCGAACGCATCGGGATCGATCATGCCGAGTGCGACGTCGGAATCGGTCACGGCAGAACGCTGGCCGCCGCGGCCGTAGCAAGCAGGACCGGGCTCGGAGGAGGCGCTCTCCGGGCCGACGGTGACGCGCTTCATCGCGTCGATCCGCGCGATCGAGCCGCCGCCGGCGCCGATCTCGACCATCTCGATGACGGGAATGCGCACCGGCAGGCCAGAGCCTTTCAGGAAGCGCGCAGCACGGTCGACCTCGAACACGCGCGAGCTCTCCGGCTCGAAGTTCTCGATCAGACAGATCTTGGCGGTGGTGCCGCCCATGTCGAACGACAGCACCTTGCGCTCGCCGAGCCGCGCCGCAATCTGGCCGGCGAAGATGGCGCCGCCTGCGGGACCGGATTCGACGAGGCGCACCGGGAAGCGCCGCGCCGTCGCGATCGAGGTCACGCCGCCGCCCGACGTGACGAGATAGATCGCGCCGCGGAACTGCTCGATCCTTAGCGCCTGCTCCATGCGCGCGAGATAGCTGTCCATCAGCGGCTGCACATAGGCGTTAGCGACGGCGGTCGACGTGCGTTCGTACTCTCGGATTTCGGGACAGACCGCCGAGGACAAGGTGATCGACATGTCCGGCATTTCCTCGGCCAGGATCTCCGCGGCGCGGCGCTCATGCGCGGGATTGGCATAGGCGTGGAGGAAGGCGATCGCGATGCTGGCGACATCGAGCGTGCGCAGTTGCGGCACCAGCGCACGCACCGCCGCTTCGTCGAGCGGCAGCCTGACGTCTCCGTGGGCATCGACGCGCTCGGGCACGGTGAAGCGCAGGGAGCGCGGCACCAGCGGTTTCGGCTTGTCGATCGAGAGATCGTACTGGTCGTAGCGGCTCTCGGTTCCAATATCCAGAACATCGCGAAAGCCGGAAGTGGCGATCAGCGCGGTCTTGGCGCCGCGGCGCTCGATGATGGCGTTGGTCGCGAGCGTGGTGCCGTGAATGAAGACGTCGATGTCGCTGATGCGCGCCTTCGCGTCGGCGAGAATGAGGCTGACGCCGTCGAGCACGGCCTGCTCGGGCTGCGCCGGCGTGGTCAGCAGCTTGCGTGTCCGGCGCTGACAGCCGATGTCGAGAACGATATCGGTGAACGTGCCTCCGATATCGACGGCCAGCCGGACTTCGGCTCCTTCAAGCATTCGATGGTCTCCGCAAGCGACGAATTGATGTGCGAGTTCAGCAATTCCTATGCCATTGCGCCAGCGGAGATGCAGCTTGCTGCTCTGCGTTTGGTGCGGTGCGGATTTGAGGTCGCGGTGCGATGGGCGCGCAACCTTGCTGATCGTGGGGCGGTTGTTTGCTAGCAGCATTGAATACGACGCCGCGTTCAGTGCTGCTCACATGCTCCGCTGTCGTCCCGGCGAAAGCCGGCACCCATAACCCCAGGGAGCGGTTTGGGGCAGGCCGATCGTTTGACACCCTCCACATCATATCCGCCGCGGAGTATGGGTCCCGGATCGGCGCCGCGTCGCGCTGACGCGCGCCGTGGCTTGTCCGGGACGACAGCGGAGATCGGAGCGCGTGGGGAGCATCTCGAAGACGTGCGTTCGCATTCCCGCGGCATGAGCAGCCCGAGTTCTGCGGCCTGTTTACCCTCTGCAAAACGAGAGGGTGCAGGGAATGCCGGGTGAAGGCCTCACCCATGGCCCGCCTGCGAAAAAAAATGCAGGCGGCAGGTACCACAGGCAAAGCCGATCAACCGGCATTCCCTGCGCGATGTCTTCACGCTTATACGCAGTCTCCCTGGTGCGCCGAGCGTGTTGGCCACCATGATCCGCGCGGCGCCTCGAGCGCCGTCGCGAACGTAACACCAGCATCGGGGTGTCAGGACGCTGCGACTTCGCGTCCGCAATCATGCCGGTCGTCTGCGCCGAAGGCGCGTCCGGCATGACTGCGGCCACCGCATCCCGCACCCGACGTTCGTGACGACGCGTACGTCCCTCTGCATGGGGCAGGACGACGCGGATCATACATGGTTTACGAGAAAACGAAAGTGAAAAATTTCGGTCTTTTCGAAGTAGATGAGACGGCGGCGCTCAGACGTGATCGCTTTCTCCGACTCGGCGAAGCTCGGCCTTCGGATCCGGTCTCTGCAGGGCCGCATACACGGCGCCCAGCACGACGCTGTACGCCTCGACCATCGCCAGCGAAAACAGCGCCGGGCCGGCGCCCAGCCCGAGCGACGTTGCGAACGGTCCAAGGCCGATGGCGGGAAACAAACCGATTCCGAGCAACACCCAGCCGGCGAGCCCGAGCAGGAAGCCTTTGGCGACGCCGCTGCCGCCGGGCAGGCGGTGGAAGAAGCGGCCGAACAGCAGGCCGATCAGGAAGGCTCCGTTGAGCTGCGACAGCAACCATAGCGGCGCCCCATCGTGCATCGCTCGGGCGAACAGGGGCGAGAGCGTGTCGAGAAGCGCCGAGGCGGGATCGAACTGCGGCAATAGGTGAAGCCGGCTCTTGAGCTCCATCAGGCCGATATGCGCCAGCGTCCCGCAGCCCGATGCGACCGCCGACGTCCATATCCAGCGATAGCTGCGGATCGTTGTCATCTCCTCTATTCGCCATGGCTCGTCCGTGGCTCGTTGATCTCGCTCAAGCATGCGATCTCGCCGCTCGCTTAGTTTGCGCAAACTCATTGGTACGACGTCAAGGAGTTCTGCTATGCGATTAGATCCACGCGCGCTGGTCTTCGCGGCCGCAATCGTCACCGTCACCGCCGCACCGGGCTTTGCCCAGCCGGGCGCGGGCGGGCCAGGGTGGGGCCCGGGCATGATGATGGGGCCCGGGATGATGGGCGGCCGGGGCTTCGGCTTCCTCTGCAATCCCCGCATGGCCGGATTTGCCGAATGGCGGATGTCGCAGATCGAGGCCGCCATCAAGCCGAACGACGCGCAGCGGGCGCGGCTCGATGATCTCAAAGCGGCATCGGCCAAGGCGGCGGAGCTGATCACGAAGGACTGCCCGGCGACGCCGCCGGTCAAGGCGACCGACCGCCTCGCATTGGCGGAGCAGCGCCTCGACACGATGCAGCAGGCGATCAAGATCGTCCGGCCGGCGTTTCAGGCGCTCTACGACTCGCTCGATGACAAGCAGAAGGCGGCCATGGACGCCAGCGGTCCGCGCAACTGGGGCTGGCGTCACTGGCATTGGCCGTGGAGCGACGAGTAGCCGAGATCTGGCGCAGCGGTGGCCATGCGTCTCGCATCTTCCGGGCCGCGCGGCCGTCGACCATCGGTATCGCCCGGCCCGGCTGGGCGCACTGAGCAGGACAGGATTTGACCGTTCACGGCCCTCGTGTTCCGGCGCGGCATGGCGTAAAGCAGCCGGATCGAAACGAGGTTTCCGGTCACTTGTCCTTTCCCACGACGAATCCGCCGCTCGCCCGCGCTCTGGCCGAGCGCAATTATGAGACTCCGACGCCCGTACAGCTCGCCGTGCTTGCGCATGACGCCGTCGACCGTGACCTCCTGGTTTCGGCGCAGACCGGCTCGGGCAAGACCGTGGCCTATGGGCTGGCGCTCGCGAACAACCTGCTGGGCGAGGCCGAGCGGTTCGAGCGGGCCACCGCGCCGCTGGCGCTGATCGTGGCGCCGACGCGCGAGCTTGCCTTGCAGGTCCAGCGCGAGCTCGCATGGCTTTATCAGCACGCGGGCGCGCGCGTCGTCTCCTGCGTCGGCGGCATGGATCCGCGCCGCGAGCAGCGCGAGCTGGAGGCCGGGGCCCATATCGTCGTCGGCACGCCCGGGCGGCTGTGCGATCATCTGCGGCGCGGGCGTCTCGATATCTCGGAACTGAAGGCCGTGGTGCTCGACGAGGCCGACGAGATGCTCAATCTCGGCTTTCGCGAGGACCTCGAGTTCATCCTCGAGACCACGCCGGAAACGCGCCGGACGCTGCTGTTCTCGGCGACTTTCCCGCGCGGCATCGTCGCGCTGGCCAAACAGTATCAGGACGACGCCTTCCGGATCGAGGTCGAGGGCGACGAAGGCGGGCATGCCGACATCGAGTACCGCGCCATCCGCATCGCCGCCGACGATGTCGAGCACGCGGTCGTCAACGTGCTGCGCTTCTACGAGTCGCCGAGCGCGATCGTGTTCTGCAACACCCGCGAGAAGGTGCGCCATCTGCAGGCGGCGCTGCTGGAGCGCGGCTTTTCCGTCGTCGCGCTGTCGGGTGAGCTGACCCAGAACGAGCGGACCACGGCGCTGCAGTCGCTGCGCGACGGGCGCGCGCGGGTGTGCGTGGCAACCGACGTCGCAGCACGCGGCATCGATCTCGCGAAGCTCGACCTCGTCGTCCACGCCGAGCTGCCGAATGATCCCGAGGTGATGCAGCATCGCTCGGGTCGCACCGGCCGCGCCGGCCGCAAGGGCGTCAGCGTGCTGCTGGTGCCGCCGGCCCGCCGACGGCGGGCGGAAACGCTGCTGAACCTCGCCGGCATCGAGGCCGCGTGGGGCGCGGCGCCGCAGGCGGACGAGATCCGCAAGCTCGATCAGGAGCGCATGCTCCACGACCAGGTGTTCACCGAGGAGACGACGGCGGAGGATCTGGCGCTCGCGCAGGCGCTGCTGGCGGAGCGGTCGGCCGAGGACATCGCCGCCGCATTGGCGCGGCTCTATCGCGCGCGGCTGCCGTCGCCCGAGGACATTCTCGATCCGGGCCAGGATCGTGGCCGTGCGCGCGAGGATCGCGGTCGCGATACCGTCAGGCCGGCGCGCGGCGAGGAGCGGCCACCGTCGCCCCGAACGAAGACAGGAAAGCCGTCGGCGCGCCACGGCATGGGCGAGCCGAGCGTCTGGTTCCGGGCGGCGATCGGGCGCAGGAAGAATGCGGAAGCGCGCTGGCTGCTGCCGATGATCTGCCGCCGCGGCGGCATCGACAAGCACGACATCGGCGCCATCAAGATCCAGGACACGACGACCGAGTTCGAGATCGCCGCGCGCGTCGCCGACGCTTTCACTGCGAACATCCGCCGTCCCGACAAGGAGGACAATATCCGGATCGAGCCGCTGGCGGGCGCGCCCTCGGGGCAGGCGTCGCCGGACAAGCCGCGCGCCGACAAGCGGCCGCCGCGGCGCGAGGCGGACGAGACGGCCTACCATCCGCTGCAGCGCGATGAGCCGCGTGGGGGCAGGGACGCCAAGCCGCGCGCCAAGCCGCATCGCGAGGGGCCGGCGAAACCCGGCCAACAGCCGGCGTTCGCGAACAAAAAGCAGCATCGCGACAAGTCCAGCCACGGCGGACAGACGTATTCAGACAGACCCTCGCGGTCGAAGGCGCCGGGTGGAAAGAAGGCCAAGGCCAAACGCCGCGGCTGATTGGCCCGGCCCAGGCGGGGGCTGCCGTCGCTCCGCGTTATCGGCAGCTGAGCCACCAGGGAGGAGCCGCGCATGAGCCGGTACGCCGTTCTGTATTTCGCGACGCTGGCCGTGCTGCTCGGCTTCGACATCCCGTTCCTGAGTGTCGTCGCCAGGGGCTTCTTCCAGTCGCAGGTCGGCGAGATGCTGGGCGAGATCCGCCCCGTGCCGGCGGTGCTGTTCTATCTGCTCTATGTCGTGGGCGTGCTGATCTTCGTCAGCGGGACGGCCGACGCGACATGGCGCTCGACCTTGCTCTACGGCGCGCTGTTCGGGCTGTTCTGCTACGCCACCTTCGAGCTGACGTCGCTGGCGATGCTCAAGCAGTGGACCTGGGCGGTGGTGGCGGTCGACATCAGCTGGGGTGTATTCGTGACGGCGGTGTCGGCGACACTCGGGCTGCTGATCGCGGACTGGGCGACGCCACGGGGCTAGCACGTTCCTGGGTCTGGAAGCCTGGCGACAGAAGCCGTCGCCCGTGGCATAGTGAGCCTATAACTCACGCAATGGGCCTTGCGATGCCGGTACGAAACGTCGTTCTGACGGACGATCAGGAAAAGATCATCCAAGGTCTGGTGGAGTCCGGCCGGTACCAGAACGCGACTGAAGTGCTGCGCGATGGGCTGCGTTTGATCGAGCAGCGCGAGGCCGAAGATGCTGCACGGCTGAACGGCCTGCGCGAGGCCGCGCAGGCTGGTTTTTCTGCGCTCGATCGCGGCGAGTTCAAGGAGTTCACCAGCATGGACGAGCTTCAAGCCTATCTCTACGGCCTCTCGGACAGGCTTATCAGCCGCGCCGATTGATCGCCGCGCCCGCACGGGAGCATCTGACGATGGAGGAGACGTGGAGAGTTCGTCTCAGTGCCGTCGCAGAGCTCGACTTCGCGAATATCCTGAAATGGACGGTAGAGAACTTCGGTCGCCGTCAGGCCGAAGTGTACCGGGACACGCTGCTGCGCGCGATCGGAGAACTAGCGTATGGTCCCGATGTTGCGGGATCCAGGGCTCGAGATGAGATCATGCACGGCGTTCGCACACTTCATGTCGCACGACACGGCCGCGCTGGGCGCCATCTGCTGCTCTACCGCGTGGGTGGCTGTGGGATCATCGAGATCGGCCGCATCCTGCATGACCGTATGGACCTGCGGCGGCATTCGCCCTTCCCATCCGAGAAGGGCGAATGAACTGGCCGCTCGAGCACTCACTTCGGCTGCGGCACCACGCGCAGATAGGGCTTCGGCGCCTTCCAGCCGTTCGGATAGATCGTCTTGGCCTCGTCGTCGGACACCGAGCCGGCGATGATGACGTCCTCGCCCTGCTTCCAGTCGGCGGGGGTTGCGACGCGGTGCTTTGACGTGAGCTGCAGCGAGTCGATGACGCGTAGAATTTCCTGGAAGTTGCGGCCGGTGGTCATCGGGTAGACCAGGATCAGCTTGATCTTCTTGTCGGGCCCGATGATGAAGACGTTGCGGACGGTCTGATTGTCGGCCGCGGTGCGCTTGGACGGATCACCGGAGATCGCCGCCGGCAGCATGTCGTAGAGCTTGGAGACGTTGTAGTCGGTGTCGCCGATCATCGGATAGTTCGGCGCCGCGCCCTGCGTCTCGCGGATGTCCTCCGACCATTTGGCGTGGTTGTCCACCGGGTCGACTGACAGGCCCATCAGCTTGACACCGCGCTTGTCGAACTCCGGCTTCAGCCGCGCCAGCGCGCCGAGCTCGGTGGTGCACACCGGGGTGAAATCCTTCGGATGCGAGAACAAGAGGGCCCAGCTGTCGCCGATCCAGTCGTGGAATTTGATCTTGCCTTCGGTGGTGTCTGCCTCGAAGTCCGGGGCAGTGGAGCCGATCTGGAGAGCCATGGCAGTCCCTTTCAGTACAGGTGGCGGGAATAAATCTTCTAAACACTATAGGAAATGCCGCCGCGGAAGGGAACTGGCTGACGGAAAAGAGAAGATAATTGCTCCAAAGCTCACGCGGCCAACAACTTCTTTTGAGTTTCCGGGCTGCGGCGAAACATCCATGAGACGACCGGTTGCCCAGATTTCGCCATCTGTTGGTCGCAACACGCCGCCCCCTGACGCCCCTTGGCTTTGAACCGTGATCGAGGTCACTGCGGCAAATCGGCAACCGATACAAAAACCCACAGCACCGTTTCGAACCGTTAACCACTCGTTCAGACGCGCGCCGACAAGGTGGGTCAACACAGCAACTGAGAAGAGAACATGGCTACCTCTGCACCAAAAACCATCGGCATCGATGGTCTCGAACCGTCCTCCTGTGAGACCGCTGCTTTCGCGCTCGGCATCGTGCGCGACGGCGTGATCACAGGCGAGGGTCCGACCACCGCGGGACGCGTGCATTTCTCCCGCGTGCTCGATGCCGATGACGCCGCCTGGTGCGCACGCATTCTGAGCGCTGCCGCGATCAACGACGTGCCCGTCAGCCGCGCCGAGGCCGAAGCGCTGTTCGCGATCGATGCCGCCGCGACCGAGCGCAAGGACGATGGCCGGTTCGAGGATCTGCTCGCCAAGGCGGTGGCGCATCATGCCGCCGCCGCCTCCGGCCTGCCGGTGCCGCCGCGCAGCGTGGCGCTGTCGCCGGAGACGGCGATCGAGAGCTGGGCTCCGGTCAATGCGCGGGGCCTCCGCACCGATGCGCTGGAATGGGTCGCCAAGCAGATGCGCGGCAAGCGCCAGGGCAACCGTGCGCTGATGGCGATGGTCGCGACGCTGGTCGGCGTCACCGTGCTGCCGCTGGCGCAACTGCCGTCGATGATCGACATCGGCATGTAAGCCCGTCGCGTTCATCCAAAGGCACGAGTTCGACGAGCGCGATGACCTCATCGCGCTCTTTTCGTTTTGACCGGCGGCGATCGCATGACGGCTCTTGATGGCGCCGCCCGGCCGGTGAATCAATCGGCGGTGCGACATGCGGGAACGGTCTCCCCGGGTATCGCTGCGCTCACCCGGGCTACGGCACCACGTCTAGTCGAAACAGAAATGCCCCACTTTCGCGGGGCACTCTGCTGATCGCGTAGAGGTGGCGGACTGACTACTTCGCCGCCGCCGTTTGCTTCGGCGCGTCTTCGTCAAGGCCGACGGTGCGGCCGGGGAAGCCGGCGGCGTCGAAGTAGCGCTGGGTGCCGACGCGCTGCAGCTTCAGCACGGTGCGCAGGCCGCCGGCCGCCGGATCAGACCTGATGACATCGGACGAAGCCTTCGGCGTCGCGCCGTTCGGCATCGCTTCGGTCATCACGCGGCCGATCAATTTGCCTTTGGGCGCGACCTTGAGGTCGAGCAGCCTGGCGGCGGTGATGCCGACATCGGCATTGCTGACGGGCAGGGGATCGACGAAGCCCGCCTTGAAGTCGGGTCCGATGGCCGCCATGAAGCTGTAGGTGTCGCCGCGGCCGAACGAGCCGTGCATGCCCTGGCCCTGGCGCAGCACGGTGTCGGCGACCTCGACCTGGCAGTTGCTCGGCTGATCGCAGCCCGGCGCGACATAGGAGCGGAAGTTGACCACGATCGCCGGATGCGGCGTCACCGCCTTGCCCTGCAGGTTGATCCGCGACAGCGGCAGCGTGCCGGGAATCTCGCCGAGCTTGTCGTCGACGAAGATGCCGGAGACGTAGTCCTGCGCGAGCAGCGCCTTGACGGTGCGGCGGGCGAGCTTCCTGTCGTTGTTGGGCAGATAGATCAGGTCGGAGCCGCCATTGGTGGCGACGACGAGATCGGGCTTGGTTGGATCCTTGCCGAGCACGCCGTTGCCGGCCTTCGGGTGCTTGCCGTCGGGCACCGCCGCGTTCTTGTCGTTGGGATCGAACAGCGGCAGGTCAAGCGCCTTGGCGAGGTCGATCGCCAGGAAGCCCATCGGCAGGAAGTCCTTCGGCGTGTCGTCGTAGCTGACCTTGGCCGATGGGCTGGTCTTGCTCTCCTTGGAGATGGTCGAGAAGCCGTGGTCGGCCTGGACCATGATGTTGGTCGAGGCGGCAAGCCCGAGATCGTCGAGCGCCTTGCGCAGCGCCGCCAGATTGTCGTCGGCATTCCTGATGCCGGCCATCGACGTCGGGCCATTGATGCCCGGCGTGATGGTGTTGAGGCTGTCGCCGTGATTGTGCTGGCTGCCGTCCGGATCGCGCGACCAGAACACCAGAACGAACGGCTTGTTGCGGGCCTTGAACATCGGCAGCACCGCCTTGGTGGCGACGTCGACCATGTAGGCCTGCTGCGCGACGTTGGCCGAGGTCGTGCCCGGCGTCTTGGCGTCGCCCGCCTTTCCGTTGTCGCCGCGCGACGGCGTCGCCAGCGGCAAGCCGGCCTTGGTCATGGCGTCCTTGACCTCGTCGGTGACAGGCACGCCGTTCTTATTGCCCGTGGAATCGTCGATCACGATCGAGGAGGTCGCGCCGGGCTTGCAAGGGCAGCCGGTGTGGTCGAACAGGTAGGTCGGGCCGACTTTGCCGATCGCGGCGGTCGAATAGCCGGCCTTGCGGGCGAGCTTCAGGATGGTGTCCTCGTTGAGGTAGTCGCCGTTGAAATGCTCGTCGATATCGCCGAGCACGGCGTCGTTCTCGATGAAGGGCACGACGGTGCCGCCGGCCGGCGCCGAGGTGTAGCCCGTGAAGATCGTGTTCGAGAACGTGCCGGTGTCGCCGAGATAGTGGCCCGTCGCCATGGCCGAGCCGTTGGCCATCGTGAAGGTCGGAAACAGCGAGTGCGAATTCTTGAAGTTGACGCCCTTGTCGCGGACGGCGGCCATGGCCGGGGCGGTCTCTGGCGTCACCTTGAGCGCACGCAGGCCGTCGGGAATGAACAGGATGAGGTTATGGGGGGTGGCGTTCTGCGCAAATGCGGCTCCGGACGACAGCAAGGTCAGTCCAGCGCACAGCAGCACGAGCGGGCGGCGCATTGAAAACTCCTGAAGGCAATCGGCGGAATCGCGGCGTCTCGCCGCAGGGAAGAGCTGTAGTTTTGCCGGGTGACAGTTTTGTTACAAGAGGCTCGGAGGCCGCCGACAGCGCTCCGGGCAGGATTTTCTTGCGGCGGGCTCGTCGATGGCAGGAACTAGGGTATGGCTTTCTGGTTGTCGGCTCACAATCAACAGGAGCACATCATGCCTGCCGACAAAGACCTCAACGAGCTCTTCCTCGATACCCTCAAGGACATCTACTACGCCGAGAAGCAGATCCTGAAGACGCTGCCGAAAATGGCCAAGGCGGCGCAGTCGGAGAAGCTGGCGGCGGCGTTCGAGAAGCACCAGGAGGAGACCGAAGGCCAGATCGAGCGGCTCGAGCAGATCTTCGAGCTGATCGGCAAGCCCGCCCGCGGCAAGAAGTGCGATGCGATCGAGGGCATCATCGACGAGGGCAAGGAAATCATGGACGAGTACAAGGGTACGCAGGCGCTCGACGCCGGCCTTCTTGCGGCAGCGCAGGCGGTCGAGCACTATGAGATGTCGCGCTATGGCACCCTGAAGGCCTGGGCCCTCAAGCTCAACCTGCCGAAGGCCGCCAAGCTGCTCGACCAGACGCTGAATGAAGAGCGGAAGACCGACGAGACGCTGACCAAGATCGCTGAGACTGCGGTCAACTACGAAGCCGCGGCATGACCATCGGCCGATCGTGATCACAACGCCGCCAGCGTGCCACCAGCGCTGGCGGCGGCGTCACGAGTCGCACCTTCGGAGCCTGGTTGGAGCCTGCCAAGGCGCCGACCTCGATATTCTCCCGCCGGTTGCGCATCTCCTTGCGTTCGGAGGAGGCAGGTGGGCTGCAAGTCAGCCGCTGCCTATCGGATGGTCCCGATCCCGGCCAGGATGAGGTCGATGCCGGCAAGAAATTGCTCGCGGTCGTCGTGCTCGCGCAGCTCCGTCGCCACCCGATGCACGAACGGATACTCCGCGGGATCGAGCTGTGTCCACCGTGCGGCGACCGATCGGAGGAACGCCGCGCGGTCCGTCTCGCGCGGGAGGAGGCGGGCGTTCGCGGCATTCTGCCCGGCCACGCCAAGGATGTAGTTCAAGAGCGCGGACGCGGAATCGAACAGGGCGCTTTCGGGGACACCGAGCGTCTGGAGCCGTCCGCCGACGCTTTCGACGATCTGCAGCATCGCGGACCGCCACGGTTCACGGAAAAGCTGGGCACCCACCCAGGGGTGGGCGTCGATGGCGTCGAACACCCCGAGGGCAACGGCACGGATCGCCTGTCGCGGCTCTGCATCGCCCACGACGCCGGTCATGACACGGGCAATGACGTCATCGGTGGCCGCTGCGAGCAGATCGCTCTTGTTGGCGACGTGCCAATAAATCGCCCCGCTGCCGGTCGCCAGGCGAGCTGCGAGCGCGCGGAAGGTCAGAGCGCTTTCGCCCTCGGTGTCGAGGATCTCGGTCGCGGCCTCGACGATTCTCTCCTTCGAGAGCGCATCCGCGCGCCGTTCCGCCCGTTGTGTTCTGCTCGCCATGACCATCATCTTGACATGATTGGAACGTTGTTCCAATCAACTTTCATGGAACGACGTTCCAGTCAATTTGAAAGGCAGATGATGACGACACCCGTCACGATCGTCGGCGCGGGCCTCGGCGGCCTTACGCTCGCACGCGTCCTCCATGTCCACGGTATCCCGGCGACGATCTATGAGGCGGAGCCATCCGCCGAAACCCGGGCGCAAGGCGGCCAGCTCGATATTCACGAGCACGACGGGCAACGTGCCCTCGCAGACGCCGGCCTCATCGATGGGTTCCGTGCGATCATCCATGAGGGCGGCGCGGCGTCGCGCGTGCTTGACCGGCATGGCACGGTGCTGCTCGCGCAGCCCGATGACGGCCGACGCCCCGAGGTGCTGCGGGGTGATCTGCGGCGGATTCTTCTCGAGTCCCTGCCAGCTGAGACGATCCAGTGGGGCAAGAAGCTGACCGGCGTCGTGCGCCTCGGCGACCACAGGCACGAGCTGAGATTCGCGGACGGGGCGAGCGTGGTCACGAGCCTACTGGTCGGCGCCGACGGCGCCTGGTCGAAGGTCCGGCCCCTGCTGTCGGCCGCCAAGCCAGAATATGTCGGCACGACGTTCGTTGAGACCTACCTGCATGACGCCGACGAGCGGCACACCGCGGCGGCCGAAGCAGTCGGCGGCGGCGCATTGTTCGCGCTCGCTCCGGGACAGGGGATCTGCGCGCACCGTGAGGCAGGACAGGTTCTTCACGCCTACGTCGCGCTGAACCGCTCCGCCGAGTGGATCGCCGGCATCGACTTCATGGACGCTGCCGCCGCGACGGCGCGAATTGCGGCCGAGTTCGACGGATGGGCGCCTGCGCTCACCGCGCTGATCACCGACGGCGAAACCCCGCCGGTCCCGCGCATGATCCACACGCTTCCGAACGACCATCGGTGGGACCGTGTGCCTGGGGTGACGCTTCTCGGTGACGCCGCGCACCTGGCGCCGCCGGCCGGCGAGGGCGCGAACCTGGCGATGTTCGACGGCGCCGAGCTCGGCAAGGCGATCGCTGCCCACCCCGGCGACATCGAAGCGGCACTCGCCATCTACGAAGCAGCGCTATTCCCGCGCAGCTCGTCGGCGGCCGCAGGCGCGCATCAAATCCTCAAGCTCTGCCTCGGCGACAGCGCACCATTCGGGCTCGTCGACTTCTTCAACGGTGCCCTGGAGAGGTAGGGCGGGCTCCCGCCTTCGTCACCGTGCCCACCGCCATCACATCGATGTCAGATCGCTGCGGCCAGCGCCGCCATCAGCGCCGGCGGCGTTGCTACGAGTCCGATCTTGAGAAACTGCCAGGCGGACACCTCGATTTTTTCGCGCCGCAAGGCGGTCAGCCACAGGATGGTGGCGAGCGAGCCGGTCACCGAGATGTTGGGGCCGAGATCGACGCCGATCAGAATTGCACGGATGACCTCATGCGGCAGGTGATCGCTGGCCGCCACCGAGCCGGCGACCAGTCCGACGGGAAGATTGTTGGCGATGTTGTCGGCGACCGCCGTGATCAGGCCCGCGGCCCAGGCGGCGCCAGCCGGTGAGCCGGTAACGCCCTGGTGCAGCCAGGCGCTGAGCTGGCCGATCGCGCCGGCGCGGTTCAGGCCTTCGACCATCACGAACAGGCCGCCGACCAGCGGCAGCACGCCCCAGGACACGCCTTTGATCGTGGGCCATGGCGACTGCCGGCTGACCAGCAGGATCGCGGTCGCCGTGACCACGCCACAGACGAAGGTCGGCAGGCCCAGTTGCACGTCGAGCGCCGAGGCAGTCAGCAGCACCGCTGCGATGGCGCCGATCCCGAACGCGGCAAGCCGACCCTCGCGGCTCAGATGCGGCTTGTCGACATCGGTCCGCAGCGTCTCCTCACGGAGCGCGCGGCGCTGGGTCAGCCACAGCGCGACATAGGTCAGGGCGATCGCGGCCATCGAGGGCAAAGTGAACTGGCGCAGCCATTCGCTGAGATGCGGCATGCGTTCACCGAACACGACCAGATTGGCCGGATTGGAGATCGGCAGCACGAAGCTCGCGGCATTGGCGATGAAGGCGCAGACGTAGAGATAGGGCAGCGGCGAAGCGCCGGCGGCGCGCGTGGCAGCATAGACGGCCGGCGTCAGCACGATCGCGGTGGCATCGTTGGAGAGCACCACGGTGACCAGGGTGCCGACCGCATAGACCAGCAGGAACAGGAGCTGCGGCGAGCCGCGCGCATGCTCCACCGCATAGGCCGCGAGATAGTCGAACAGGCCCTCGCGGCGCGCCAGCTCGGCAATCAGCATCATGCCGATCAGGAACAGATAGACGTCGACGCCCTTGCGGATGCCGGTGAGCGCTTCAGCGACAGGCAGCAGGCCGAGCGCGACCAGCAGGATCGCGCCGGCGACGGCCCACACGGCCTCGGGCAGCCGAAAGGGGCGGATGATGACGCCAGCGGTGGCGGGAATGATGATGGCGTAAGCGAGCCAGGTATCGTGCAAGGACATGATCGGGGATCGATAGAGCAAATCATTCGGCGGGGATAGCGGGCGAGGGCGCCGCATCCGGATGCGCGGCCTCCGGTCCACCGGTCTCGGGGAGCAGCCGCCAGCATACGATCACGGCGAGCGCGGCGGCCGCGCCGAGGGCCAGGAATGCGGCGCTGTAGCCGCCATGGACGACGACCAGGCCCGCCAGCGCGGTCGACAGCGCCGCGCCAATGCTCTGCGCTGTAGTCACGGCGCCCTGAGCAATGTTGAAGCGGCCGGTGCCGCGCATCAGGTCTGCGACGATCACCGGCATGATCGCGCCGAAGATGCCGGCGCCGGGGGGCGCGAAGCGCGCACTACCTACTCAGCGCGGCAGCGGCGCCTTCTCGGCCATCGCCTTGCGCAGGATGCGCGACAGCGACTCCACCGAATAGGGCTTCTTGATCAGCTCGAAGCCGTGATGGGCGTTCTCCGCGAGCACGTGGCTGTAGCCGGATGTCAGCACCACCGGCAGGCCGGGATAGCGGTCGCGGATGATGCCGGCGAGCTCCAGGCCGTTGATGCCGGGCATGATGACGTCGGAGAACACGAGGTCGACCGCGAATTCGTCGTTCGCCAGGATTGCCAGCGCATCGGCGGCATTGGCGACGCGGCGCGTCACATAGCCGAGGTCCTCGAGCAGCTCGGTCGAGAACTGCCCCACCTCGTCATTGTCCTCGACCACGAGCACGCGGTAGCCGCGCCCGATGGTCGCCGGCTCGATGCGCGCGGAGCCGGCTTCCGTTCCGGATTGCGGAGCCGTGGCCTGCGGCAGGTAGATCGTGAAGGTCGCGCCGTGGCCGATGCGGCTGTCGACCGCGATGTCGCCTTCGGACTGCTTGGCGAAGCCGAACGCCTGGCTGAGGCCGAGACCCGTGCCCTTGCCGACCTCCTTGGTGGTGAAGAAGGGTTCGAAGATCGCGTTGAGGTGTTGAGGCGCGATACCGCCCCCGGTGTCGGCGACCGAGATCGCGATGAAGGCACCGGGCCGGGGGCCCTGGCCACGCAAGGCCGGGATGCTCTCGGTCCGCTGCACGCCGATTTTCAGATGTCCTTCACCGTTCATGGCGTCGCGCGCATTGACGGCGAGGTTGATCAGCGCAGTCTGGAATTGCGCGACGTCGGCGAGGGTGAACAGTCCGCTGTTCGTGACCGCGAGCTCGATCTGGATGCGGCCGCCGACGAGAGGACGGATCAGCTGCACGACATTCTCGACCTGCTCGCCAACATTGAACACCTGCGGCGTCAAGGGTTGCCGCCGCGCGAAGGCCAGAAGTTGCGCGGTCAGCTTCGAGGCGCGCTCCACCGTCTCGGAGATCGCGTCGACATAGCGCCGGCGCCGCTCCTCGGGGAGATCGCGGCGGCGCAGGAAGTCGGTGGCCGAGCGGATGATGGTGAGCAGGTTGTTGAAATCGTGCGCGACGCCGCCGGTGAGCTGGCCGATCGCCTCCATCTTCTGCGACTGCCGCAACAGCTCCTCGCCCTGGATGCGCTCGGTGACGTCGACCGCCTCAGCGACCGCGCCGGTGACCACATCATGCTGGTCGAACAGCGGCCGCATCGAAAGTTCGAAATGTCGCTGGCCGCTGGCGAAATCGAGCCGCATCTCGGTCCGAAAGCTCTCGCCGGCGAGAACGCGGGCGAACGCCTTGCGCAGCATCTCGGTCACGCCCGGCGTATGGGTGAACCAGGGCGCATCCCAGAGCGGCTGGCCGATGACGTTCACTTCACCGGCGCGCATGCCGGCGACCGCGATGCGGTTGGCATGCAGCACGCGGCCCTCGACGTCGAGGATGGCCTGATACTGATTGCTGGTGTCGAAGATCGCGCGCATGCGCGCTTCATTGGCCTCGAGTTGGGCGGTGCGCTCCTTGATCCGCTCTTCGAGGGTCTCGTTGATGCGGCGTAGCTCGATCTCGGCCTGCTTGGCGGCCGTGACGTCGTGAGCGACGCCGATGAATCCGACATGTTTGCCGTTCGCGTCCCAGCGCGGCTGCGATTCCGAGCGCAGCCAGCGCCATTCGCCGTCGGCGCGGCGGTAGCGCGCCTCGAGGAAGAACGGCTTCAGCGAGCGCTCTCCCGATTGCTGCTGCTCCAGGATGCGCGGAAGATCCTCTGGATGCAGCACCTTGCGCCAGTCGAAGGCCAGCGTCTCGTCATGGGGCAGGCCGAGGAAATCGACATAGGCGCGATTGACGAAGGAGCGGGTGCGGTCGAGCTTCGTCACCCAGATCGGCACCGGGGCGCTGTCGGCGATCAGCCGGAAGCGCTCCTCGCTCTCGCGCAGCTTGGCCTGCGCCAGCATCTGGTCGGTGACATCGATATGCGCGCCGACCAGGCGGATGGCGCGGCCGTTCCAGTCGCGCTCGATGCGGGCGATGACGCGGACCCACCGGATCTCGCCATCGCTGGGACGGATGATGCGGTATTCGGTGGTGTAGTCCTCCTGCTTGCTCTTGACCGCGGCGATGAACTCCTGCTCGGCCTTGACGCGGTCGTCGGGATGGACGCGCCTGACCCAGTCTTCGTGAGTCTCGTGAACGGCTTCCGGCGGCAGGCCGTGAATGATCAGGTATTCGGGGGAGCGGCGGTTGCGGTAGCCTTCGCGCAGGTCGACCTCGACGCCGCCGACCCGGGCGATCCGCTGGATGCGCGCGAGCTCCGCCTCGCGTTCCTGCAGCGCGTGATAGGCTTGGTCGCGATCGCGCGCAATCTCCTCGATATGCTGGCGCAGCGCGTCGGCGGCAGCCTCCGGCCTCACTTCGTCTCTGGGCGCGTCCGCGCTGTTCATGCTGACCTGCACTGATGTGGCGAGCAGTCGCCCGAGAATTCCATCGCGGGTGTTCGGAAGCTTGGCGACATTGAGACCAAGGAAAGCAAACTGACCAGAGATTAAGGCGGGCAAACGCCGGCATGACGAGAACGTCGGGGCAGACAAAAAGTTCCGCGCTCCCGGAACGGACTGTTACTGTCGTGCGTCGTCAGGCCCTGAACACCGCAACACGTAGGTCCACGCCGTGAAGCTCTTCGTCTGTCAGATCTGCACGAACGTCCTGTACTTCGAGAATCGGAGCTGCGGGCGCTGTGGCCATCAGCTCGCCTTCATGCCGGAGCGCCAGATCCTGTCGGCGATCGAGCCGGCGGAGGAGGGCTTTCGGACACTCGCCGACCACGGGACGGGGCGCTTCTTCTGCGCCAATGCCGAGCACGACGCCTGCAACTGGCTGCTCGAGACCGGCGAGACCGCAGGCTTCTGCCGAGCCTGCCGGCACAACGGCACCATTCCCAATCTGTCTGATCCCGCGCAGCTCGCGGGATGGCGCGAGCTGGAGGTGGCCAAGCACCGACTGTTCTACTCGCTGATCCGATGGAAGCTCCCTGTGAAGACACGGATCGAGGACCCCGATCACGGGCTGATCTTCAACTTCCTCGCCGATGACCCCGCCGGCCAGCAGAAGGTCATGACCGGCCACGACAACGGCCTCGTCACCATCGCCCTCGCAGAGGCCGACGACTTCGAGCGCGAGCGGCGCCGGCTCGAGATGGACGAGCCGTACCGGACCTTGCTCGGTCATTTCCGCCACGAGGTCGGGCACTATTTCTGGGACGTGCTGGTGCGCGATGCCGGCAGGCTTGAGGAATACCGGGCCGTGTTCGGCGACGATACCCAGGACTACGGCGAGGCGCTGAGGCGGCATTACGATCAGGGGCCTCCGGTGGACTGGCAGGACAATTTCGTTTCGGCCTACGCCACCACGCATCCGTGGGAGGATTTTGCCGAGACCTGGGCGCACTACCTCCACATCGTCGATACGCTGGAGATGGCCTCCGAGTTCGGCATCGAGATCGATCCGCCCGCCGACCAGATCGGCGGGCTGACGGCGCGCGTCACCTTCGATCCGTACGTCGCGGAGGATTTCGACACCATCGTCAACGCCTGGCTGCCATTCACCTTCGCCATGAACAGCGTCGCCCGGGCGATGGGCGCGCGCGATCTCTATCCATTCATCCTGACGCCGCCGGTCATCGGCAAGCTCGGCTTCGTCCACCATCTGGTGCGGCAGGGCGCACAGCAAGAGTCTGTCGCTCTGGCGCCCGAAAAGCCACAGGCCGAGCCGCAGCAGGAAGAGATCGGGGCGGCGTGATCCGCCTTGACTCCTTAGAACATAAAGTGAACATGATGGCGTGACCGGAGCGAGGACCGCCATCGCGCATGCCCAGATCGCAATCCAAGACCGATGCCGCGGACACCGAAGACGTCGCGCTGGACGCCGCCGTGGACCAGGCCATTGCTGCCTGCGGGGGCGATCCGCGGGCGGCCATTCGTGCCCTGATCGTTGCGAACGATTTTCTCGAGACCGAGGTCGGCGAGCTGATGAAGGCGGTGTCGCACGCCTATGCCCGCGGACGTTTCCACAGCTATTCCGGCTGACGGCAAGGGACGCGGCTGGCATGCCTCGCCGGACGGCAGGGGCGGGACGAGAGGCGGGTTGCGCGCGGGCGATTTTGGTATAGACGAACCGGTCAAGCTCGCGGTGTTACGCCTGTGCCACGAGCGGAGAGCCCGCCCAAAGGTATCAAGCAAGAAATGTTCAAAACCATTCTGATCGCGAACCGCGGCGAGATCGCCTGCCGGGTCATCAAGACCGCCCGCCGCATGGGAATCCGGACCGTTGCGGTCTATTCGGAAGCCGACCGCGATGCGCTTCATGTCGAGATGGCCGATGATGCCGTGCTGATCGGCCCGCCCGCCGCCGCCGAGAGCTATCTCCTGATCGACCGCATCGTCGAGGCCTGCCGCAAGACCGGCGCCGAGGCGGTGCATCCGGGCTACGGCTTCCTGTCCGAGCGCGAGGCGTTTCCGCGGGCGCTGGCCGAGGCTGGCATCGTCTTCATCGGCCCCAACCCCGGCGCCATCGCCGCGATGGGCGACAAGATCGAATCGAAGAAGGCGGCCGCCAAGGCCAAGGTCTCGACCGTGCCAGGCTTCCTCGGCGTCATCGAGGACGACAAGCATGCCGTGCGCATCGCCGACGAGATCGGCTATCCCGTCATGATCAAGGCCTCCGCCGGCGGCGGCGGCAAGGGCATGCGCATCGCGCATTCGACCGCCGAGGTGGCCGAGGGCTTCAACCTCGCCAAGGCCGAGGCCAAGGCCTCGTTCGGCGACGATCGCGTCTTCATCGAGAAGTTCATCGTCGATCCCCGCCACATCGAGATCCAGGTGCTCGGCGACAAGCATGGCAACGTGATCTATCTCGGCGAGCGCGAGTGCTCGATCCAGCGCCGCAACCAGAAGGTCATCGAGGAGGCGCCGTCGCCGCTGCTCGACGAGGAGACAAGGCGCAAGATGGGCGAGCAGGCGGTCGCGCTCGCCAAGGCCGTGAACTACGACTCCGCCGGCACCGTGGAGTTCGTCGCCGGCCAGGACAAGAGCTTCTACTTCCTGGAGATGAACACCCGCCTGCAGGTCGAGCATCCCGTCACCGAGCTCGTCACCGGTATCGATCTCGTCGAGCAGATGATCCGCGTCGCCGCCGGCGAGAAGCTCTCACTTGCGCAGAAGGACGTCGCGCTGACCGGCTGGGCGGTGGAGTCGCGCGTCTATGCGGAAGATCCGTTCCGCAGCTTCCTGCCGTCGATCGGGCGCCTCGTGAAGTATCGCCCGCCGGCCGAGAGCAAGGCGGACGGCATCACCGTGCGCAACGACACCGGCGTGCAGGAGGGCGGCGAGATCTCGATCTACTACGATCCGATGATCGCCAAGCTGGTCACCCATGCGCCATCGCGGGCTGCCGCGATCGAGGCGCAGTCGACCGCGCTCGACGCCTTCTATGTCGACGGCATCCGCCACAACATCCCGTTCCTGTCGGCGCTGATGAACCATCCGCGCTGGCGCGAGGGCCGGCTGTCGACCGGTTTCATCGCCGAGGAGTTTCCGAAGGGCTTTGCCGCGCGTGCGCCGGAAGGCGAGATCGCGCGCCGGCTGGCGGCGGTGGGTGCTGCGATCGACCACGTGCTCGGCGAGCGCAAGCGGCAGATCTCGCAGCAGATGATCGGCCGGCCCGTGAGGCGGCAGGGCCGCCGCGCGGTGTGGCTCGGGCGTGACGAGATCCTGCTCGACATCACCAGGGAGAACGGCGCGATCACGGTCCGCTTCGTCGGGGCCGACGGCAAGGTCGGCCCGGCGCATCAGTTGGTGTCGGACTGGAAACCGGGCGACGCGGTCTGGCACGGCACCATCGATGGCGCGGCCATCGCGGTGCAGACGCGCCTCATTGCGAACGGTGTGCGGCTTGCGCATCAGGGCGTCGAAGCGCCGGTCTACGTCTACACGGAAGCCGAGGCGACCGCGGCGCGGCTGATGCCGGTCGTCGCCGCCGGCGACAGCGGCAAGAAGCTGTTGTGCCCGATGCCCGGCCTCGTGGTCTCGATCGCCGTGACCGAAGGGCAGGAGGTCAAGGCCGGCGAGACGCTCGCCGTGGTCGAAGCCATGAAGATGCAGAACGTGCTGCGCGCCGAGCAGGACGGTACGGTGAAGAAGATCCACGCGACAGCCGGCGCTACGCTTGCGGTGGACGCGCTGATCCTGGAGTTTGCGTAAGCAGCAGTCATCGTCATTGCGAGCGCAGCGACGCAATCCAGAGCTCGACAGATAGCTCTGGAATGCTTCGTCGCTTCGCTCCTCGCAATGACGGGAAAGAGGGGGCGAGGATGACCTTCCGTGCACGCAGAGAGGCGCTCCGTGCGATCCTCGCCGGCGATCGCTGCATCCATCCGGGCTCGGTGTACGACGCGATCTCGATCCGCATCGCCGAAGATCTCGGCTTTGAGCTCGGCATGTTCGGCGGTTCGGCTGCCTCGCTCGCCGTCCTCGGCGATCCCGACATCGCGCTGATCACGTTGACCGAGTTGGCGGAGCAGATGCGGCGGATGTCGCGCGCCGCCGCGCTGCCGGTGCTGGTCGATGCCGATCACGGCTATGGCAATGCGATGAACGTGCGCCGCACGGTGCAGGAGCTGGAGGCGGCCGGTGCCGCGGGTCTCACCATCGAGGATACGCTGCTGCCGCAGGCTTTTGGCGAGGCGAAGCCGCAGTTGATCTCGCTTGCCGAAGGGGTCGGCAAGGTGAAGGCGGCGCTCGACGGCCGGGGCGATCCCGCGCTGGTCATTCTGGGACGAACGGGGGCCGTCTCCATCGCCTCGCTCGACGACGCCATCGCGCGCGCCAAGGCCTACGAGGCCTGCGGCGTCGACGGCCTGTTCTTCACCGGCATCACCTCGCGCGATCAGCTCGATGCAATTGCGGCAGTCACCACATTGCCGATCGTGCTCGGTGGCGCGCCGGAGGAGATGTCCGATCTCGGCTATCTCGCCTCGCGCCGCGTCCGCGTCGCGCTGCAGGGCCATGCACCGATCGCGGCCGCGACGCAGGCGGTGCATGAGACGCTGAAGGCGCTGCGCAACGGCGCCTCGCCGAAGCAGCTCAAGGGGCTGCCGTCGGCCGAACTGACCGCGCGCGTCATGCGCGATGGCGACGTGAAGAAGAGACTTCGCGAGTTCCTGGGGCTTGGTTCATGATCGGTCGCGCCATCGTCCACGTCACGGTCCGCGGCCGCGTCCAGGGCGTCGGCTACCGCGCCTGGGTCGAGGACCAGGCCATCCTCAACGGGCTCGAAGGCTGGGTCCGCAACCGCAGCGACCGCAGCGTCGAGGCGGTCTTCGCCGGTCCCGCCGATGACGTCGCGGCGATGGTCACGGCCTGCCGCAAAGGGCCGCCGGCTGCGCGTGTCGACGACGTGATCGACGTCGCCGGGACGGTCGATCAGCTCGCATTGCGTCGGCCCGGCGAATCGTTCTCGGTGCTGCAGACGGCGTAGTCGTCTTCCGTTGCCGACTACCGATCGTGCACATTTGTCGGCTTCCTGTTCTGGACGGCTTTGGTCCTGCTGCGGGTGCATTTCACCCGCGGTGCACCGTAGAGCGGCCGCTGTCGCTCACGCCGCGGAGATCACCAGCGCCTGTATGCGGCCCTCGATCGGTCCGTCGCCGAACCGGCGCGCCAGCGCGTCCGCGGCCGCCTGCGTGACGGCTGCGAGGCCGGGCGTGCCGCGCGCTTCGATCTCGCCGCGCATCGGCGTGCCCTGGCAGAACGCCATTGCCGACTGATGTGGCGAGGCGGCGCGGCTGCGATGTGCAACCGTCTCGATCACGATATCGGTGAAGCCTGCTGCTGTCAGATCGGCCTCGATCCGCCCGGTGTCGTAGTAGCCGTGCGGAGTCCGGGTGAAGAACTGCGGCGGGTTTTCGGGGAACACCTGCTGCAACGTCTCGTGAACGACGTGAGGGATTTCGTTCTCCTCGATCCGGTCCCAGACATTGAAGACGAAACGTCCTCCGGGCCTGAGCACGCGGCGGGCCTCAGCATAACCCTTGACGCGATCGGGGAAGAACATCGCGCCGAACTGACATGCGACGGCATCGAAGCTCGCGTCGGCAAAGGGCAGGGCCAGCGCATCCGCTTGACGAAATGCGATGCGGCTCTCGGTGGCGAGATGCGTCTTCGCCTGTGCGAGCATCGGCTCGTTGAGGTCGGTGGCGGTGATCCGGACCTCCGGCGGCAGTTGCGCGTGCAGCGCCCTCGTGACCACGCCGGTGCCTGCCGCCGTCTCCAGCACGTCGCGCGGCAGGCAGGCCGCGATGCGCCGCGCAAGATCCTGCGCGTAGGGCACGAAGATCAAGGGCACCAGCAGTTGATCGTAGATCTGCGGGATCGATCCGGTGAAAGCCTTGTCGGATGCCGTCATGGCTTGCTCCTGTTGCAGATGGGGCAGGCGGGGATCAGGCGGTCTCGGCGCGCGCAAGAGGGGCGCTGTAACATCCGTCTTGCCGGCCACCCGCCCGGTTCAAATAAGACGCTCTTGACATTCACTCTCTACGGTCAGATATTTCTGTCATGACAGAAACACCAGGCAATCGGAAGCTTCCGCCCGCCGTCGAGCGCTTCATTCTCAACTGGGGCGACATGGGCGACCAGTGGGGTGTGAACCGCTCGGTGAGCCAGATCCACGGCCTGCTGTACCTCGCCGAGAAGCCGATGACGGCGGAGGACGTCGCCGACACGCTCGGCATGGCCCGCTCCAATGTCTCGAACTCGCTGAAGGAGCTGCTCGCCTGGGGCTTGATCCGGCGCGTGCCGATCCTCGGCGACCGCCGCGATCATTTCGAGGCCGAGACCGACATCTGGGAGGTGGCGCAGCGGATCGCGGCCGGCCGCAAGGAACGCGAGATCGATCCGGCCATCGCGGCGCTGCGCGCCTGCGTCGCGGAAGCGACCGGCGATCCCACGATCAGCGCGGTCGCAGCCAAGCGTCTGAAGGACATGCTGGCGTTCACCGAGCTGATCGACCGCTGGTACGTGCAGATGCTGAAGGTGCCGCGGCCGCGTCTCGTCGCGCTGATCAAGCTCGGCGAGAAGATTGCAAATCTGTTGCCGTCGGGAAGGTCCAGGTCCGGCAGCGCTTGAGGAGAGTGGAGGGCGTCATGGTCACCATGCGACATCTCGGACTTTCAACGCCCTCCAGCGCCCGGCTCCATGATGATCACAGGTTCCGCGCGCTGCTGTCCGCCGAAGACTGGGGACGACTGCCGGTGTCGATCTGGCGCCGCTTCTCCAAGAAACTCGCCGACGGCGCCACCGTCGTCTATGTCGGCGAGGTCGATCAGGCCGAGATCAGCCGTGCCGGCTTCTGGTTCGCGCATCTGGCACGGCTGATCGGCGGGCCGCTGCCGACGCGCGCGGACATCGGTGTGCCGATGATCGTCGCGGTGACGGAGGACGCGGCGAGAGGCGGTCAGATCTGGACGCGCATCTGCGGGCGCCCGCATGGCTTCCCGCAGGTGATCCATTCCGCCAAGCGCTTCGCCGGTCCGACGGGACTCGAGGAGTATCTCGGCTGGGGCCTCAGCATGAGCCTGCGCGTCGGCGTCGCCGATGGCGCGCTTCATTTCCATGGCGCCGGCTACACGTTCGACTTCGCCGGCCGGCGCTGGGCGTTGCCGGCATGGCTCACGCTCGGCGACCTCACCGTCACCCATTCCGATCTCGGCAGCGGCGTCTTTCGCTTCTCGCTCGAGATCACCCACCCGCGCTTCGGGCGCATCATCCGCCAGAGCGCCGTGTTCCGGGAGTCCACACCATGACGCCGCTGCTCTGGTCCCTGATCGCGCTGCAGATCGTGATGGGCGTGTTCGACACCTTCTATCACCATGAGTTCACCGAGCGCCTGGCGTGGCGGCCGTCGCAGCAGGGCGAGCTCAAGCTGCACGGTATCCGCAACGTGCTCTATGCGCTGCTGTTCGCCGTCCTCGGCTGGTGCGAGGTGCATGGATTGTTCGCAATCCTCGTGCTCGCGGTGCTCGTGGCCGAGATCGCCATCACCTTGACCGATTTCGTCGAGGAGGATCTGACGCGCAGGCTCCCACCGAGCGAGCGTATCAATCACACTCTGCTCGCCATCAACTACGGCGCGATCCTGATGCTGCTGGTGCCGCTGCTGATCGGCTGGGCGATGTGGCCTTCGGCAATCGTGCCGGCCTATGCCGGCGTGCTGAGCTGGATTGCGGCTGCCGCCGCGGCTGGCGCTGGCCTATGCGGTCTGCGCGACTTCGCCGCGGCGCGACGCCTCGCGCGGATGTCACGGCCGGATGCCGCTGGGCTGGTCGCGGCGCTGCCGGCGGCGCAGACCATTCTCATCACCGGTGCGACCGGCTTCATCGGCGCGCGGCTGGCGGCCAGTCTCGCCGCGGCCGGCCATCATGTCGTCGCCCTGGTGCGCGACCCGGCCAAGGCCGCAATGTTGCCGGCGCCGCTGACGTTGATCACCAGTCTCGATCAGCTCGCCTCCGACATCCGCATCGACGCGATCGTCAATCTCGCCGGCGAGCCGATCGGCAACGCACCGTGGACGGCGGCCAAGCGCGCGACGATCCTGCAGTCGCGGCTGGCTACGACGGAAGCCGTCGTCTCTCTGATTGCTCGGCTCGACCGCAAGCCGAATGTATTGGTCAACGGCTCGGCGATCGGCTGGTACGGCCTGTGGCAGGACCAGCCGCTGACCGAATCCGCCAAGTCGCATGCCTGCTTCAGTCATGACCTCTGCGACGCCTGGGAGCAGGCGGCTCGCGGTGCCGAAGCACATGGCGTCCGCGTCGCATTGCTGCGGATCGGTCTCGTCGTCGGCCGCGACGGCGGCTTCCTGGCGCGGATGCTGACGCCGTTCGAATTCGGCCTGGGCGGGCCATTCGGCTCCGGCCTGCAATGGATGTCCTGGATCGAGCGCGACGATCTCGTCCGGCTGATCGCGCATGTGATTGCGACCGAGACCATCACCGGGCCGGTCAATGCGACAGCGCCGCTGCCGGTGCGCAATCTCGCCTTCACCGCCGAGCTCGCGCGCTGCCTGCGGCGACCGGCGCTGCTGCGCGTTCCCGCCGGCCTGCTGCGCCGGATCGGCGGCGACCTCGCCGAGGAGCTTTTGCTCGGCGGCCAGCGCGTGGTGCCGAACAAGGCGTTGTCGAGCGGTTTCGTGTTCCGCCATCAGAGCCTGCGCAGCGCGCTCGAAGCCATCCTGTGAGCGGCCGAAAGCGTCACGATTGCTCGGCGCGCGTCATCGTCGCCGATGGCAACTCGCCGAACGTGGCGCGATAGTAGCGGGCGAAGTGTCCGGCATTGGCAAAGTTGCAGGCGGCGGCCGCCGCCGCAACCGTGACGGCCGGATCGCCGGACCGCAGCATCTCGTGGGCGCGCCGCAGGCGCACCGACTTGGCAAAGGCCATCGGCGAATAGCCGCGCACGCGCTCGAACAGACGGAAGATGGAGCGGGCGCTGACGCCGGCTTCGCGCGCAAGGCGCTCGATCGTGATCGGCTCGCGCCAGTTGGCCTCGATGTAATCTTCGAGCCGCTTGACCAGGCCGAAATCCGGCATCGGAGAGGGATCCAGGAGCGTGTCGCGGAAACGATGACGGCTCGCGCAGAGGAAGGCGACATGCACCGCATCCTCCAGCTCGCGATAGACCGCAGCGGGGAACGCCGCATCCTGCTCGTTCAGCTGGGTCGTCAGGAAATCGAGCAGCCGCATCAGGCTGCGGGCCTGCGGATCGGCGGCCGGAATGGCGGGGGCGATCGCAAAGTCGGCGCGCGGCTGCACGCCGACCAGCGCCGTCAGGCGCCGCCGCAGCGCTTGCGGATCGAGCCGCAAAGTGAGGCGTCGATGGCCACCCTGGCACGCCATCTGCCATGGCACGCCAGCCGGCGCGACTGCGAACTGATGCTCGTTGACGTCGGTCGCCTCGCCGCGGGCGCAACTGACCGCACGTCCCTTCAGGGCGATCTGCACCCTGATGAAGTCGGCGGCACGATGATCGCAGACCATGTCGCAGGTCGTGGTGCCAAAGGCGAGGCCGATGGTCTCGAGTTCGATCAAGTTGACGATCGCCTCGAAGCGCTCGGCGTTCCTGAAGTCGACGCGCTCGGCGCCGAGCCGGCGCCCCGCGAGGTCGCGCAGCACGTCGGCGTTGGAGGTTCGGATCAGCGCGTGGCGATGTAACGGCTCGAGGCCGGTCGCGCCGGTCGAGGCCGGGCTCGGCTTTGCTGGGGCGCTGACGAGGTCAGCTGCGGTCAAGAGACGGTTCAAGCCGCTGCTCCTGAGCTCCGATCATCAACCCATGCTACATCAGGCTCCGCGGGCGTCAATTACTTCGACATCGCGGCGCTTCGGAAGGCCGCGGCCAGCGTGCGCAAGGCCGCGCGCTTGGCCGCATCTCCCGCCTTTGCATGCAGCATCACCTTGGAACGGCCGAGCTTGGGCAGGCCGAGATCCGGTCCGACATCGATCAGTCCGCTCGGCGCGATCCGGCGGGCCAGCGGCGCAACGGCAAGACCGGCGCGCGCGGCCGCCGCAACGGCCGTCACCCCGCCGCCGACGAACGTCTCGCTGAAGCTGATTCGGGCGCGCTCGAGAGCGCGGACCGCGATGCTGCGCACGCCGCAGGGCGGCGCGAGCGTGGCGAGCGGCAGCGTGCCGCCCGCCGGCAGACGAAATCTGGGAGCTGCGAACCAGCCGAACTCGTCCGTGATCAACGCCTCGCCACCGCGGCGGCTCGCCTCCTGGCGGACGATCACGGCGTCGAGCTTGCCGGCATCGTAGCGGTCGAGCAGGTCGCGCGAGAAGCCGATGCTGACCGACAGGACGAGGTCCGCCATGGCTGCATGCATCTGCTCGAGCATCGGCACCAGCTCGGGGCCGGCGACGTGATCGCTGATCCCGAGCGACAGAAGCGGGCGGGTGCGGGGCGCTCCCGTGAGCGCAAGGTCATGAGCGGCAACCAGCGCGCGGGCGTTTTCGGCGAAAGCCGCGCCGTCGGCGGTGAGCCGGACCGCGCGCGGCGAACGCTCGACCAGCCGCTTTCCGAGCAGCGCTTCCAGTCGCTGCAGCTTCAGGCTGACCGCGGCCTGGGTGGTGCCGAGCGTCTCGGCCGCCCGCGTGAAGCTGTGCAGCTCGCTCACCAGCAGAAAGGCGCGGACGGTCGCGATGTCGAGCGTGGCGGTCATATGCGTCTGTTATCATTGATATCCATATCGATAACGTACCAAAATGGGCGGCGTGGGGCTAGCTTTGCTCTCGAAGCGCAGTCACGCGCTCGAGACCGGGAGCCAAAAATGCCATTGATCAACATCATCTATGCCAGCCAGCGTCGCTCGCCCGCGCTGAAGAAGGACATTGCGGACGCCGTCACCGAACTGACCGCACGCATCCTGCGCAAGGATCCCAAGGTCACCGCCGTCATCGTCTCGGAAGCGGATGCCGCGGACTGGTTCGCCGGCGGCGCCGCGCTGGCGGAGCAGGGGCTTTCAAGCTATTGGATCGACGTTCACGTCAGCGAGGGCACCAATACCAAGGACGAGAAGGCCGCCTATCTCGCCGCGGTGTTCGCGCGCATGGCCGAGCTGATCGGACCGCTGCATCACGAGACCTACCTTCATGTCGACGAGGTCAAGGCGGATGCCTACGGCTTCGGTGGCTTGAGCCAGGAGCGCCGCTATGTCGCGGCGAAGCTCGGCGTGCCGCCGCAGCAGGGCGCTGCGTGAGCTCATGCCGTCTCCGGCTGCGCGACGCTGACGGCGCCGAAGACGCTCTCGAACGCCTGCCGGAACGCGATGTCGACATCGGCGAGCGTCACCGGCAGGCCGAGATCGACCAGGCTGGTGACGCCGTAGCGCGGATCGGTCACGCCGCAGGGCACGATGGCCTGAAAGTGCGACAGGTCCGGCTCGACATTGATGGCGATGCCGTGAAAGGTGACCCAGCGCTTCAGCCGCACGCCGATCGCGGCGATCTTGTCCTCATGGCCCTCGCCCTTGTCGGGCCGTTTGACCCAGACGCCGACGCGATCCTCGCGCCGCTCGCCGCGCACGTTGAAGGCATCGAGGGTTCGGATGATCGTCTCCTCGAGCGCCGCGACATAGGCGCGTACGTCGGGGCGCCGCCGCTTCAGGTCGAGCATGACATAGGCCACCCGCTGGCCGGGCCCATGATAGGTGACCTGGCCGCCACGGCCGGTCGGCACCAGCGGAAAGCGCGGATCGCGCAGGTCTTCCCCCTTGCCCGACGTACCGGAGGTGTAGACCGGCGGGTGTTCGAGCAGCCAGACCATCTCCGCGGCCTCGTTGGCGGCGATCGCCGCCGCCCGCGCCTCCATGAATTCGGTGGCCTGGGCGTAGTCGACCAGCGAATCGGAGATGCACCACGCCACGGCGTTGCCGGGGGGGCCCGCAAAGGTGGTCAGGTCGAGTGTTTGGCGGCTGTTAACCATTGGCTAACCACAACATGGTGATGTCTGGGCAACGAAAATCCAGTCGTGACTTCGGTGGTCCTGCAGTGTCAACCCTCGATAAAGTGACAGTCGACCTGATGGTCGTTCTCGGCACCTGCTCCATGCCCATCCACCAGGTTCTGCGCCTGTCCCGCGGCGCCATCATCGAGCTGGACGCCACCGAGGCTGATGACGTCAAGGTGCTCGCCAACAACCTGCCGATCGCCAACGGGGTCGTGCTGGTCGACCGCAACCGCATCGCGGTCGAGGTCAAGCAGATGCTGCCGCGCTCGCCGACGCCGACGTCGCGATAGCAGCCCCGGGCGGCGCGAAAACCATCCACAATCCGGTATTTTAGGGCAGGGCGGGCCTTGTCCCCCCGACATCGATTTGATACACGGGCGCCACTGATCCGGTGCCGCCCTTCCTCTGGCCCCGGCATCTTCTTCGCGCTCGTGGCGGAATTGGTAGACGCGCTGCCTTGAGGTGGCAGTGGGTAACACCGTGGGGGTTCGAGTCCCTCCGAGCGCACCATAAATCCTCGTTTAATCCTTGAAATCCTTGAACTTTTTTCTGTCTGTTGCTCGGGAATGTTGCCGATCGTTCCCGCGGGGCGTTGCTGTCCTGTTTTCTGCGACGGGCTTGAGAAAATCCTCCGATGACAGGCTCTGGTCGAACGCGACCACCTCGTCCATTCCGCTGATGCCAGGCTTCTCACGGTTGGCTTGGGCGATGTCGTGAGCCGGCATTTCGGGGTCTCGATGCTGGTACACGACGCGCCGACGAAGGGCCGTTCTTCGGCTACCCGTTTGCTTTCCGCGGCAAGAAGGCGTTGGTGCTGAAGGTCCGGTTCTGTGACGGCAATGGGGGGCGTCTGTTCACCAAACGCATCGACCAGGGCGGCTTCGTGTGGCGCTGCGGGCACAAGTCATGTCACGATGAGCTTGGATCACCCTTCTTTCGAAGTGCGAGCTTCAGGGCGACGCCCCCAATTCTCGAATCCTCGATCCATAGTCGGCCATCATAGAGACTGGTCAGGTCGCGGGCAATCGCCAGACCGAGCCCAGTGCCCGGCTTCGCGTCGTCAAGTCTCGTGCCCACGTCGAATACGCGCATTCGCTCTTCGACTGGAATGCCGGGCCCGTCGTCCTCCACCGTGATCAAGACGGTGCTGTCGAGATCCTCGATCGAAATCACGACGCGGTCATGTGCCCATTTTGCCGCATTGTCGAGCAGGTTGCCGATGAGTTCGGTCAGATCGTTCGTATCGCAGGCAACGACGACGTCGGCTGCTCCTTCGACTTCGAACCGCCGGTCGTGCCCCGGGCTGAATCGCGAGTAGGTATTGATGACGCTCCTCAAGACGTCTGCGACGACCGCAAACGCACCTGCATTCGCGATCGTGGAGGCCTTTGCGCGCGCCGTCTGGTAGTTGATGAGCAGCGCCATTCGCGAGCACTGCTCCGACAGAATCTGAGCGTGGCTCTCCTGGCCGGATGCTTTCAGCCGTGCTGCCTCCTCGTCGAGAATTGCCAGAGGCGTCTTCAGCGCGTGTGCAAAACTTCCTGCGAGCACGCGAGCGCGATCGACCATGATGAGATTTGCCGCAATCATTCCGTTCAACTCGGTGACGAGCGGCATGATTTCCTCCGGCAGGTCCTCGGGCAGCCGCGTGGTCTTGCCGCTGCGCACGTCCACGATGGCGCGACTCATGCGCTGGAGTGGCCGCAGGCCGTAAACGACTTGAGCGTAGGCGGTGCCAACCATGGCGAGGGCCATGATACCCAGCGTCGCGATCAGCGTCAGATTGAGGTGCTGCATCTCGTCACTGATCAGTCGCTCGTCGGCACCGACACGGATTTCGACGGGTTGCCCGAGCCGAGACGGCTCGCTGATGTTTCGGACCATGCGCATCGGCCCAGTCGGTCCCTCCACATTCGTAAGCGCCGTGGAGGGAGGCAGGGAACCCTCGCGAGTCTGATCGGGCGTGAATGAAAGAGAAAGGTCATCCTGTAGCGACGGCGAACGCGCGGTTTCGCCGTTCTGCAGGATGACCTGCCAATACATTCCGGACCTGGCAGGGGAGAAACGCGGATCGCTCAGATTGCGGGCGATGAATAGCCGCTGCGTTGCGTCGATTTCCACGAGGTCGGCGAGCTCGCGGGCGTGATCCAGGAGGTCATGATCGAAGTGGGCCACGACGACACGGCGAATGACGATCGAGAGTCCGAGCCCGCTGGCGAACAAGACGATGGAAATCCAGATCGCGGCGACCACGATCATGCGGGCTCGGAAGTTGCGGCTGAACATTGCTCTATCCGAAGCGATATCCCATGCCTCTGACGGTGCGAATGCAATCACGCCCCAGCTTTCTCCTGAGCCGGGCAATGTAGACTTCGACCGTATTGGAGTCGCGATGGTCGCTGCTCGGATAGATGTGCTCCAGTAGCTCGGTCTGCGACACGATATGATCGGCGCGGCGCATGAGGAGCTCGAGGACGCGCAACTCGAGTGCAGTCAGGTCGACGATCTGCCCGTCCTTCTTGACCAGGCCAGCCGCCGCGTTGAATTCGATCTGCCGGAGGCGGAGCACGGCCTCCGGTCTGCTGGAGACCCGACGGAGCAGCGATTTGACCCGCGCGACCAGCTCCTGCGCCTTGAAGGGCTTTTCGAGATAGTCGTCCGCGCCAGCGTTCAGGCCGTTGACACGCTCGGCCCAGCCGCTGCGGGCCGACAGGATCAGCACCGGCAGCGTGTGCCCGGTATGACGCCAGCGTTGCAGCACGTCGAGGCCCGAAATGCACGGCAGGCCGAGGTCGAGGACCGCGGCATCATAGGGCTGGCTGTTGCCCAGCATCCAGCCCTGCTTGCCATCGGTGGCGAGATCCGCCTCGAAACCGGCATCGGCCAAGCTTTCCCTGATGCGCTCCGCGTAGACGGGCTCGTCCTCTATGAGCAGAATGCGCATTGCCATTCCTCCGGTTGCCGAACGGGTTCCGACGATGATGACACGCGGATCGGGCCCTCGAACGTTATGGATTGATTCCGAGCTCTCTGGCTGCGTCAGCTATGCGCGTGCGCTCCGGGACGTCCTCCGCGAAGACCGACAGTGCGCGTTGCAGCGACTGTTTCGCCGCTTCGACCTCGCCCAGCACGACCCGCGAGCGGATCAACTTGATCCAGCCTTCTACATCGCGCGGTGATTGTTCGAGGCGGCTCGCAAGGCCATCCACCATGCCGCGGATCATGAGGTTGCGGTCCTGTGTGGACATGCTTTCGGCCTTTCGGATGTCCTCGGCGCGGGGGCCGCGCGGCTCCGCCGGCTCGGTCGCCGCCGTCTTGCCGGAGCGCAGGAGCTCCTGCATGCGCTCGGCGGACAGGTTCGGCCGGGCAGGCGATGGCGAGCCGTCATCCTCCCCGAGCTCGCGACGAAGCGCGCCGAGTCGCTGCTTGAGATCGGGCAGCCACGGCTCGTTCGGATCGGCCTCCGATACGATCGCCGTCCAGTCGGCCATCGCACCCCGTTTGTCGCCCTCTTGCTCTTTCACGACGCCGATGAAGAAGCGGGCGCGCGCGTCCTTGGGATCCAGTTTGAGTGCTTCGTCGAAATCCGCGCGGGCTTCGGACGTGACGGTGCCGTCCGCGGCCCGCACCAGCGCTTCGCCGCGCGCGCTGCGGTATTCGGCCGAGCCCGGCCGCAGCTCCATTGCGCGCGCATAGGCCTGCGCCGCCTCGGCAAAGCGCTCGATGTTGAACAGCGACCAGCCCAGCAGCCGCCATCCGTCGGCGTCCTTGGGATTCCGCTCCAGTCTGGTCTGCACGCGCTGGATCATCTCTTCGACCGGCGGCAGTCCGCTGCCCTGCTGCGGTCGGTCGCGACCGTCCTGGCTGGCCATCTGCTCCAATGACGCGATGGCCCGGGTGCCGGCGTCGGATCGCGCCTCGCCAACCGACCTTGCCGTCGTGCTGCTGGCGGTCTGGCCCGGCGCGGCTGCGGGGACATCCGGATTTCCGATGACCGCGTACAGGATGACGGAGCCGAACACCACCGTCATCGTGACGACGGCGAGCGCAAACTTTCGTTCGGAGCTGGTGAGGGAGGGCGCCGGCGGCTGTTCGGCGGCGGCTGCGGCGAGAATGCGCCGCTTGATCTCGCTGGCCGCGTTCTCGCCATCCGACTTGTCGATCAGGCCCCGTGCGGTTTCGTTCTCGATCTCGCGGAGCTGGTCGTGGTGGACGGCGAGTCCCTGAGCCGAAGCCAACCGTCTCCGCTCGTAGTTGCGAATGAAGGGCGTCGATATCAGCACGGCGGCCACGGAAATCATCGCCGTCAGGATCAGCCATAGCATCATGAAAGGCTCCGTCGATCGAGGATCGCCTCGATGGCTTTGAGTTCGTCGGCGCTGAGCGGAGCGACGTGCTCCGCTCCGAGCGCGGTCGCATTGGCTGTCGCGCGGCGCACGTAGCGGCCGAAGCCGACGATGGCCGCCAGCAGCGCCAGGAGCGGGCCGATCCACAGCGGGATCGTATTCCACTGCAAGGGAGGCTTGAGCAGGACGAAGTTGCCGTAGCGTGCGACCAGGAAGTCCACCGCCTGCCGGTCGCTGTCGCCGGCCTGCAGGCGGTCGCGCAACAGAACCCTCAGATCATGCGCCAATGGAGCGTTCGAATCGTCGATGCTTTGATTCTGACAAACGACGCAGCGCAACTCCTGGCCCAGCGCGCGCGCACGGGCCTCCAGCCCCTCATCCCGTAGCATTTCGTCCGGAAGCACCGCACGGGACGGCGACAAGGTCGCCGTCAGCACGAGCGAGCTGACGAGTAGCGCTCCGGTTAATCCCTTCATCCGCCGGCAGCTCATGACTCGCTCCTGAGTGCCTTCAGCAGAGGTTCGAAATCGTCACGCCATACATCTTCGGTCAGCGGGCCGGGATAGCGGTAGCGGATGCGGCCGGCCCGATCGATCACGAAGGTTTCGGGAACGCCGGTCACGCCGAGGTCGATGCCGGCCCGGCCGGACTCATCGGAGCCGACACGGGCATAGGGACTGCCATGCTTGGCAAGCCAGCGTTTGCCGTCGTTCCGATCGTCCTTCCAGTTCAGTCCGTAGATCGGGATGGCGGAGCTCTCCGCGAGCTTGAGCAGCATCGGGTGCTCGACGCGGCATCCGGGACACCAGGATGCGAACACGTTGAGCAGGACCACATCGCCCTGCAGATCGGTACTGGCAAGACCGCCGCCCTTGCCGTCGAGCGACGCGAGCTGGAAGCGCGGCGTCGGCTTGTCGATCAGGGTCGAGGGCATTCGCCGCGGATCGTTGGTCAGGCTGAAAGCCAATCCAGCGGCCAGTGCGGCGAAGGCCACGAGAGGTATGAGATAGGGTAGGCGCGGCATATCTCGTCCTATTCAGCAGGAACGGCAGTCGGTACGGCCCGCATCGCCCGTCGCGGAGCACCGACACGAAATCTCCGGTCGGCCAGCGAGATGAAGCCGCCGCAAGCCATCATCAGTGCGCCGATCCAGACCAGCGGCACCAGAGGGTGATAGTAGCAGCGCACCGCCCACGCGCCTTTGTCGTCGGGGTCGCCGAGCGTCACGTAGAGGTTCCAGATCAGGTTGGTTCGAATGCCGGCGGCGGTCGTCTGCTGCTGTCTGACGGGATAGAAGCGGCGCTCGCTGGAAAGCTGCGTGAACGGCTTTCCGTTCCGCGTGATGTCGAACGAGCCACGCTCGGCTTCGTAGTTGGGGCCCGGAAATTTTCCGATCGAGCGCAACTTGATGTCATAGCCCGCGAGCTGCAGGCTCTGGCCCGGCCGCAGCATCTGCACCTTCTCGGAGGCCCACGCGGTCATTCCGGTAATGCCTGCGACGGTGACGCCCATTCCCGCATGGGCCAGCACCAGGCCGTAGACCGCGAGCGGGGTGGTGCGCGCGAGGTTGAGCGAGGTCGCCAAGGGAGTCGTCGTGCCCAGGCGCACGCGATGAGCCAGCACCATCAACGAGCCGATCACGAGCCAGACGGCGATGCCGAAGAAGAATGCGACCAGGAAACGCTGTCCGAACGTCGCGACGAGGATTGCGACGGCGACGAATGCCGCAAGCCCCCCGGCCAGACGGAGCCGTTGCAGCGCCGCAACGAGGAGATCGCGCTTCCATTTCAGAGCCGGGCCGATCACCATGGCAAGCAGCAGCGGAACCATGATCGGAACGAACGTCAAGTTGTAGTAGGGAGGGCCGACCGAGATCTTGTCGTTCCCGAGCATGTCGACGAGGAGCGGGTAGAACGTGCCGAGAAACACGGTGGCCACGGCTGCCGTGAGCAGCACATTGTTGAGGACGAGGCCGCTCTCGCGGCTGACCGCTGCAAACAGCGCGCCGTGCTTCAGGCTTGGCGCCCGGATCGCATACAGCGTCAATGCCCCGCCGGTCGCCACCAGGATCAGCGCTAGGATGAATGCGCCACGCGACGGGTCCTGTGCGAAGGCATGAACGCTGGTGAGCACGCCGGACCTCACCAGGAAAGTCCCGATCAGGCTCAATGAGAAGGTCACGATCCCCAGCAGGATCGTCCAGCTCTGGAGGGCGCTCCGACGCTCGACCACCAGGGCGGAATGCAGCAGCGCAGTCCCCGCAAGCCACGGCATGAAGGAGGCGTTCTCGACGGGGTCCCAGAACCACCAGCCGCCCCAGCCGAGCGTGTAGTACGCCCATGCGCTGCCCAGCGTGATTCCAATCGTGAGAAAGCACCAGGCGGCGAGCACCCACGGTCGAACCCAGCGGGCCCAGCCGGCATCGACCTTTCCCTCGATCAGCGCGGCGACCGAGAACGAGAACGCCATCGAGAAGCCGACGTAACCCAGGTACAGAAATGGTGGATGAAAGGCGAGGCCGGGATCCTGCAGAATCGGATTCAGTCCGTTGCCTTCGAGGGGAGCATCGACCAGCCGCGCGAACGGATTCGAGGTCGAGACGATGAACGCCAGAAAGCCGAGGCCGATCATGCCGTGCACGCCGAGAACGTTGCTCTGCAGCCGCTCGGGAAGGTTCGTTCCGAACAATGCAACTGCCGCGCCGAACAAGGAGAGGATCAGGACCCACAGCAGCATGGATCCCTCATGGTTTCCCCAGACTCCGGAGACCTTGTAGAGCAGCGGCTTCAGCGTGTGCGAGTTCGCTGCGACGACCTGGACTGAAAAGTCGGAGTGGACGAACAGCGACGTCAGGCACGCGAATGCGATCGCGACGAAGAGAAACTGAGTCAGGGCAGCGTGACGAACGAAGCCGGCGATCATCGCGGATTGGCGACGCAGCGCTGCGAACGGAACGATCGACTGTACCAGCGACACGATGAGCGCGAGAATGAGCGCAAACGATCCGGCCTCCGCTGTCATGTAGTATCTCCGACTGCAGCGGATATTCCTGCAGCTAACTATCAAGTGTCTGTGATGCGTCGACAATCAATGCGCCGAATGAGGCATCATTCGTACGGAATGATGATGATCCATCGACGCGCATCGTCGTGAAATTGCAACTCATTCTCACTCACTGCCGGAGATCGGTATCACCGGTCGTCTCGGCACGGAGCGTTGTGTTCGTTGGTAAATAGCGGTCGAATCGTCCGCGGCGCCATGGAACAGCGAACGCTGCGTCGACCGCATGATGGGCAGGAAGGTGAAACGAGATCGGCTGCTATTCCAGAAGCTTGGCAATATCGCTGTGACCGCTGGCGGCGGCGATGTCCGTGGCACGTTCGCGCCGCTTGTTCCTCAATTGCTTTTCGGCGCCGGCGGCGAGAAGGCTCTGCGCAATGCCGATGTCTCCCTCATGGGCCGCCATCATCAACGCGCTCATGCCCTGGCCGTTGCGCGCGTTCGGATCGGCCTTGCGCCTGAGAAGTTCACCGACGACATCGGCAAGGCCGGCGCGCGCAGCGAGGATGAGAGCGGTGTTTCCGCCTCTTGTCGCGCGTTTCGGATCGGCGCCGTGGTCCAACAGAAGCAGCGAGGCCGCGGCGCTGCGGCCTTCGATTGCATTCAGCAACGGCGTCTTGTCGTCGGCGTCAGCGCGGTTGATGTCCGCACCTGCGCGGATCAGTTGCCCGATCGCTTGCGTATTGCCATTGCCGGCCGCGTGCCAGAGTGCGGTGCGGCCCTGCCCATCGGCGGCGTTGAGGTCGGATCTCTGAACGAGTTGCCGATCGAGCGGGCCATTGGTGCACGACGCGACCGCGATCATGAGTGGGGTCCGGCCGTCTGCCAACGGGGGCAGACCGCCGGAAGCGCCGTCGAGGAGCGCGGCGATAGCGGCACCATTGCAGCGGCTGAGTGCCATCAGTAGTGCGGTCGCGCCATCCGCACGCGCTGCAGATGGGTCGGCCGCCTTTGTAAGCAGCAATTTGATGATGTCTCCATGATCCTTGTCCGCTGCCAGCATCAACGGCGTGTCGCCGCGCCGGTTGCCGGTGTTCGGGTTGGCTCCCGAGGCGAGCAGGAGCTCCACCAGCCGAAGATGCCCGGCGGCCGCGGCGATCGCCAGAGGCGTATCGCCGTCCTGGTTGACCGCGTTGACGTCGGCCTTCGCAGCGATGAGCTGGCGCATCGGATCGAGCTGGCCGCGCAGGGCGGCGTCGATGATGGCCGGATGGCCGTTTCGCATGGCGGCCTGCGCATCGAGCGTCGGCGCGGGCCTGCGTGCAGTTTCCCGCTCCGGCTCCCTGGCGCGCGGGCGCGCGTTTCGATTGGCCGTATCGGCCAGCAACTGCTCGGCGGGCTGATAACCGGCCGCAGCCGATTTACGCAGCCAATCCCGCGCCCGGTCGGGATCGGCGGGCGTTCCGCGTCCTGCGAGCCACATCGCTGCGACATTGTACTGTGCCTTGACGTGTCCTTTCCTTGCACTTGCCTCCATCCATTTGAACGCCAGCGCGTCGTCTGATTTGGTGCCGAGGCCGGCGCGGTAGAGTGATGCAAGGCGGTACTGCGCCTCTGGATCCCCGGCGATGGCCGCGCGCTCGAGCAGCTTCAGTGCTTCCTCGGGACGTCCGGCCCGGATTGCCGCGTCCGCAGCCTGGCTCGTGCCGGGGACTTCGGAGCTCGCGCCCGCTGGATTGCCGCCCAGCACCGCCGTGTCGCCGGCCAGGGCGACCGATGGTACGGTCAAGCTGACGAGACAGATCAGCGGGAGGATGACAGGAGAGGATTTATGCCGTGCCATACTTCGTCTCGACCTCGATACCCATGCTCTTCAGGAACGCCGTCGGCAGAATGCCGCCGACGCACACGATGACGGCATCGTTTCGGATCGTGCTCGTCCTACCATCGGCATCGATCTCGACGTCGTCACCGCCAACTCGTTTGACTGACGAATTGTACATGACGTGGAGCCGTCCCGATTGGGCGGCTGCTTCCGTCCGTTGACGGTTCTTCAGTTTGGCGCGACTGAACGAGTCGCTGCGATGGGAGAGAGTCACCGTCGTTCCGGGCTCGTCGGCGATGGAGCAGGCGGCTTCCAGCGCGGCGTCGCCGCCACCGACGACGAGCACGTGCTGGCCGCGATACTGTTCGGGGTCGATCAGTCGATAGACGACCTTGGTCTGCTCTTCGCCTGGGACGTCCAGCTTGCGCGGTGTTCCGCGTCGTCCGATTGCCAAGAGCACCGCATGCGTTCTGTAGCTGCTGCAGTTCGTCTTGACGTCGAAGCCATCGCCGACGCGGGCGACCGCTTCGACGCGCTCGCCGACGTTCACCTTGAGGCGGGACTTGTGCACGATGCTCATGAAGAACTCGATCAGCTGCTCCTTGCTGAGCTCTCTGAAGTTGAATTTACCTGCGAGCGGCAGCGTGAAGGGAGCGGTCATCACCAGCTTGCCGCGGGGGAAGTGCGCGACGGTGCCGCCGAGCGAGTCCTGTTCGAGGGTGACGAAGCGCAGCCGATGCTGCAGGCAGGCGAGACTGGCGGAGAGTCCGGCCGGACCGCAGCCGACGATCACGACGTCGAGCATGTCCGACTTGCCGATGTTCTTGATCTTGCGGACGGAGTCGATCGCCTGGCGTCCCTGCTCGATGGCGTTCCGGACCAGCCCCATCCCGCCGAGCTCCCCCGCGATGAAGATGCCGGGCACATTGGTCTGAAACGCCTCGTCCACGTTTGGAATGTCAATGCCGCGCGTTTCGGTGCCAAACACCAGCGTGATGGCATTCACGGGACACACCGCCTTGCAGGCGCCGTGTCCGATGCAATGCGAAGGCTCGACGAGCGCCGCCTTGCCGCCGATCAGGCCGAGAATGTCGCCCTCCGGACACGCCCTGACGCATGAGCCACAGCCGATGCACAAGGAAGGATCGATGATGGGGTGGAGCGATGCCGGTTCGAGAAGACCGGCGTCCTTGGCGGCCGAGAGCTTCGCGACGCTCTTTATTTCTTTACGCTTGCGCACGGCCATGTAGGTGGCCCAGACGCCGAGCATCGGCGCGGCGTAGACGATCAGGAGATCGAGCGCCATGTCCTCTCTTTCCCCTTCTTAAGTCCTGACAGTAGGCGGCAGCAGGTGCCGGCTGTGGTGGCCGCCCGGAAAGGTCGGCCGCATCGCTAGATGCAAATTCGTCTCAACAGATGCCGACATAGAAATTCCAGAATGATTTGTAGTTTTGCGGACAAGGAGTAGTTCATTCGTTGAACAGATGCCGTCGGCGGAAATATGGCTCGCACTGATCTCACACGAATGATGTCAGTGCCGGAGGACGCAACAGTTATTTGCAAGTGGTTATCAGGAAGGAATCTCTCGACTGAGATCCGGAGATCCGCAGGCAAGCCGGACATTCGCCCATCCGGCATTTGGGTTTCACAGGAAGCGTCGAGAACATGAGCAGAACAGCAGTCGTTCGCGCGAACGGCGATCCTCTTCGAGGAACCATCCCGGTCATCGTCACACTTCTCGTTGTCGCAGCGATCGGCATCGGATGGCTGCAGAAGGAGGAGGAATATATTACGCCGGGATCGGGGACCGGCTACTGGCTCGGAATATACGGCAGCGTCGCGATGCTATCGTTGCTGGCCTATTCGATGCGCAAGCGCTTCAAGTCGCTCCGCGGGATCGGCTCGGTGCCATTCTGGTTCAAAACGCACATGCTGCTGGGCGTCGTTGGCCCCGTGCTGATCCTGTTTCATGCCAACTTCAAGCTGGGAGCACTCAACAGCAACGTGGCATTCTTTGCCATGTTGATCGTTGCGATCAGCGGCGTGATCGGCCGGTATATCTACGGCAAGATCCACATGGGTCTTCATGGTGGAAGGGCGCGCATCAAGGAGCTGCTTGCGGAAGCCGAGGCGATGAGGATGGAGCTCGGTCAGGAGATGCAGGCAGCGTCATTCGTGTCGCGGGAGTTGGCTGCCTTCAGCAAGGGGCTCGACAACAGGGTGCCGCGAACTGCGCTGGGGAGCCTGCGGACGGGGGCGATCATCGCGGCGCGGACGAGGCGGCTGCGTGCCAACGTGGTTGCGGAAGCGCGCCGGCTCATTCGCGCCGAAGCCAAGCGTGCGCGATGGTCGTGGTTCGAGCGGCGACGGCGCGAGAAGCGAATCGAAGAAGTCGTGCGGAGGTACACCGCTGCGGTGCGGAAGGCCGCAGAACTGACATTTTTCGAACGGCTATTTTCGCTGTGGCACGTTCTGCATCTGCCGCTGTTTTTTCTCATGCTGCTGGCGGGTTTCGTTCATGTCTGGGCCGTCCATCACTATTGACGGAGTTTCGTGATGAGGTGGCGCCTAGCGGCGGTTGTCGCTGTCATGGTCGGTGTTGCGCTGCTGTCGGCCGGGCTTCGAGCGCAGACGTTGCTTGAAAAATTGGTTATGCCGGGCCCGCTGGCCGAGAAGCATGCCAAGCTCGAAAGCGAATGCGGAAAGTGCCACGAAGCCTTCACGCGGAAGGCGCAGTCGGGCCTCTGCCTCGATTGCCACAAGGAGATTGCAGTCGATCGCAGGCAGCATGAGCGCCTGCATGGACGCGAGCAGGCGGCGCTGACCCAGGAATGCAGGCAGTGTCACACCGACCACAAGGGGCGTGGAACCGACATCGTCCAGCTCGACAAGGAAACATTCAACCACGACATGACGAACTACAGGCTGGTCGATGCGCACAAGAACGTTCCTTGTGCTGGATGTCATGTCGCGAAGGTGAAGTTCCGCAACACGCCCTCGACCTGCTTCGAGTGTCACAAGGCGCTCGATCCTCATCGCGGCCGGCTCGGTGAGCGCTGCGAGAACTGCCACACGGCGGTGAAGTGGCGCGCGACCAAGGAATTCGATCACACGAAGACCAGGTTTCCCCTCGTGGGCGCCCACAAGTCGGTCGCTTGTGCAACGTGCCACTCCGGCCAGCAATACAAGGATCTGCAGACGTCGTGCGGCTCATGCCACCGTCTTCAGGACGTCCATGCCGGCCGCTTCGGCGACAAGTGCGAGACGTGTCACGATCAGGAGAAGTGGAAGACGGTCCGCTTCAATCACGACAAGACCCGCTTCCCGTTGCGAAATGCGCATGCCAAGGTGAAGTGTGAGAGCTGCCATACGGGTGATCTCTATCGGGACAAGCTCGCGACGTCATGCGTGTCCTGTCACCGCAAGCAGGACCCGCATCAGGGTAAGCTCGGCGAACGTTGCGAGACCTGCCATAGCGATGCGGGCTGGCGGAAGAGGCTCTCCTTCGATCACGAGATTACGCGTTTTCCGTTGATAGGTCTGCACAAGTCGGTGCCTTGCGAGGAGTGCCACCGGACGCCGACCTACAAGAATACGCCGATGGCCTGTGAGAGCTGCCACAAGGATTTCCACCAGGGGAAGCTCGGAGGACGGTGCGCCAGTTGTCACAATCCGAATGGGTGGCGGCTGTGGCGCTTTGATCACGCGCGGCAGACACGATTCCCGCTGGTTGGTGTCCACCAGAAGATCACATGCGAGGCCTGCCACAAGGCCAAGTCGCCGCCGGATCTGAAGTTGCCGATGGATTGCTTCAGCTGTCATCGCAGCTCGGACGTGCACAATGGCACCTTCGGTCAGACGTGCGAGCGCTGCCATGTCGCAACGGGATGGCGCAACGTTCAGATCAGGAACTGATTCGGACGGCTGCGCTGGCGCATCGGTCGTCCGACATCGTGTCGAGCTGACATCAGCTCGCAGCAGCTATCAGTTCGCCTGCAGATCAACGGTTTGCGCGATGCGCTTGCGAGAACCTCGTGAGCGAAGGACGCCAGAAACATTACCGCCCATTCAGCTTGAGTTCAGCTTGGCCCAGTTTTGGGCCAGCTTTGCCGGTCTATGAAGCCCTGTGTTGGGCGTGACGCTGCGTGATCTGGCTGATGACTTGGTCGCCGCCGATCAACGTAGCGCTTCGATTGAAGGGGCCGGGGGCGTTCCGAGTGTTCGGTAGCAGGGAAGGCATGCTGCCGGGCCGTTTGGGGAGGAAATCCGCAGGAGTGTCTTGGGTTTGTTGGGGCGACCGGCGAGCAGCGGGCCGCTCAAGGGTTTCGGCTGGATTCGGGGCGACCGGTCTCCGTTGAATATTCGGATGGCGATCGAGTCGAGAGTGAAGATCGGAGTTTGAGTTGAGCAGCTGCTACAGCAAGCGGGGGCTGTTGGCGCAAGCATCGCACTACGTAGTGCGGTGGTTGCTTGCCGGTATGCTGCTCGCTCTGGCGCTGGCAGGGCACGCTGCTGCGCAGAGTTCATTCGATCATGTCTCGACCGGGTTTCCGCTGACCGGAAGCCACGTTGGAGTGGAGTGCTCGTCCTGCCACGTCGGTGGGCGGTTCAAGGGCACGCAGACGCAGTGCGCCAGTTGCCACAACGGCGCTCAGACGGCCGGCATGTCGGTCAACCATCCGATGACCACGAGGCGCTGTGAGAGCTGCCATCAGACTTCGACATGGAAGGACGTTCGGGCGATCGATCATACCCAGGCGAAAGCGTCGTGTACGACCTGCCACAACGGCGTGATGGCACGGGGCAAGTCGAAGAACCACATCACGACGGCGGCGCCATGCGATGTGTGCCACAGGTCGACGGCGAGTTTCCGCATCAGAATGAAGATGGACCACGCCGGCATCGTCGCCGGTTGCGCCAACTGCCACAACGGGACGACGGCGCGCGGCAAGTCCAGCAATCATCTCCAGACCAATCTGCCGTGCGAGTCCTGTCACACCAGCACGGCCAGCTTCGGTGGCGCGGCGTTCAAGCATGCCGCCACCGACACCAACTGCGCGACCTGCCACAACGGCAAGACCGCGATGGGGATGACGACGCCGCCGCACATCCCGACCGGGACGCTGCAGTGCTCGAACTGCCACAGCAACACCGCGGCGAGCTTCGC